>CAZYGK010000033.1:0-11330 GCA_964647355.1 uncultured Flavobacteriaceae bacterium
CCCTCGACCACGATGTAGCCGCGGCCGCGGCACGGCCAGCACGCGCGCAGGCTCGCCAGCGTCTTGCCGCGGGGCCACAGGTAGCCGGTGCCGGCGCACACGCAGCAGCGCTCTTTGACGGGCGGCGGCACGTAGTACGGGCTGTCCGGGTGGTCGGTATACGTCCAGTCGGGGGCAGGCACTTTCTGGCTCTCCATGGCTGGCTGCCGGGGGACAGCGCATAGAGATATATACTTAACTGTTCTGTCAATAGGCATGCTTAAGATTTATCGCGAGGCGACGAACGGTCGAAAAAAAGCCCGCCGAACGAGCGGGCTTTCTTCTAGCGGGCGGGATTGGCCTACTTGCAGCCGGCGCGATTAGCCGATCGCGTCACCGTCATCTTCTTGTCTGCGCGGCTGCACGTGATCAGCACAGCACCATCCGCGACGCAAAGCTTGGTAATCGTCATGTCCGGTGTGTTGATCACCGGGATAATGTCGCGCGGGCTCACGCCGAGAGACGCAATTGTTTGTTCACGCGCCGACACGCATTGCTCGAATGTCGCAGGGCGTGATTCGGAAGAGATCGGCTGTGCGAAGGCGCCGCCAGCGGCAATCGTTCCTACAATCGCAGCCCAGAGTCTCACTGTATTCCTTCCTCGCCCGGTGCATCCTTCTTGAAGGGATCGTTCGGGCTACTTCCTTTTTTTCGTCGAATGATCCCTTTCACCACATCCTCAACGACCCCGGTCTCATCGGCATCGAGCTCGTCGAGCATGCTCCACAATGTTTGTTTGCGTAGGGTTTGCTCGATCTCTTCGGGTGAAAGGAACTTAGGCCCCTTGCCGCGCATGATGTAGTCCGGGTTAATGCCAACGTCACGCATACGAAGCAGGGTCTC
This sequence comes from uncultured Flavobacteriaceae bacterium, assembly GCA_964647355.1. Classification (GTDB taxonomy): domain Bacteria; phylum Pseudomonadota; class Alphaproteobacteria; order Micropepsales; family Micropepsaceae; genus SZUA-430. Next base: position 883 of record CAZYGK010000033.1, read on the forward strand.
GGCTGCCGGTGCTTTCGAGTCGCCGCTTTCAAGCTGACTGACGCTGGGAGGCTTTACGCCGATCTTGCGCGCGAACTCGGCCGGCTTGAGGCCGAGCCCCTTGCGCACCTCTCTAATTCTTTCGCCGACCGTTGAAGCCATGCCTACGAGTCTGCCGACGAGCGGGCAAAGCATGCCTATTGCATTTGCGTATACTGTGGGGTATGAGCCCCGAATCCTTAGTCGCCCACTTCAAATCCATCGCGGAAGGGGCGCGCCTTCTCAAAGTCAGCCCTCCCACGATCCACGGATGGATCGCCGCAGGCGAGATCCCGATCGATCGACAGTGCCAGATCGAGATCGTGACGGAAGGCGCGCTCAAAGCAGATCGTGATGAAAGCGGGTTGCCGGTGAAACGCGACTCGCGCGCCAAATCCGAGGTCGCATGACACGCTTGCGCGCCAACTACGCATGGGCGGTCCGCGCGGCCGCGAAACTCCTGTCCGATCACGCGAATCGGATCGATCCGGTGAAGCTCAATCAACCAATTGTGACGAGGCCACCCGGCCCCGACTATCGCGTGAGCGCACGGCTCGCCGATGAGGCGATTGATCGGGCTAGGGGGCGGGTGAATGTTCACGGCTGAACTGTCTGCGGAAGTCTCTGCAAGAGCACGCAAGAACGCGACGTTGATCTTGCAGCGCCTTGCAAGTGTCGGCCAAGCCGCTTTGGCAGAAGCTCTTGGCGTCTCCGAATCCACCATATCGCGCTGGAAGGACGGCGACCTGGAAAAGATCGCGCTCACGCTCGCTGTTCTAGGCATCAAGATCGTCCCACTGGACTATCGCTGCGTCGATCCGCGCAAGCTCGATGCACTGCTCGCGCTGGCCGAGGACGGCTTCGATGCGTTGCGCAAAGAAATCAACAACGAGCCTGCCTAGATGGGCTTCTTCGATGCCACTACCACGATCAGATTCGAGCCGCGCTTCTACGAGCAAATGGCACTCATCGCGCTCGCATTGCAGAGCATCACCAACGCCGTTAACCACTATGGAGCCGCAATCATGAACGACCTGTCTAACCTCGACGCCAAGATCACCGCGCTGGAAGCCAAGGCGACCGAATCGGCCGCAACCTTGCGCGCACTCGCGCAAGCCGTCATCGACCTGAAGAACGCGGCCGACAAGCAAGCCGAGATCGACGCGCTCACGCAGCGCGCGCAGACCATCCTTGACACCCTCGGCGCGGCCGAGGACGAGGCCGACGACCAACTGCCGACGCCGTAGACGATCGTGTCGGCCGCCCGCGAAATGCGCACCTGCACGACCTGCGAGACGGACTACCCGCCGGACGGGTTCTACCGGCGCGCGAACGGGAAACCGCAGAGCGAGTGCAAGGAATGCATGAAGCAGCGCGCTCGCAATAATCGCGCCCGTCGTGCGCGCGCACGACACGCGCAGGACATCGCCGCGCAGGCGGGGAGGATCGCGTGATCACGATCGTTGCACTGCCGACGCCCCGGCCGGGAGGGGGGGCGTGAGATTCCTATCAATCTTCTCGGGCATCGAAGCCGCGAGTGTCGCGTGGGAGCCGCTTGGATGGACGGCGGTCGCCTTCGCCGAGAATGATCCGGCCGCGTGTGCGGTGCTCAAGGCGCGCTACCCGGATGTGCCGAATCTTGGCGATGTGACCACTATCGCCTCTGGGCAGATCGCCGCACTCGGGCCGATTGACGTAGTGATCGGCGGCAGCCCGTGTCAGGACTTGTCCGTTGCCGGCAAGCGCACCGGTCTGACCGGCGATCGTTCGTCGCTGTTTTACCGACAGGTGCAAATCTTCGATGCAGCTAGAGCTTATTGCGGTGCCCGATGGCTCGTTTGGGAGAACGTCCCCGGAGTGTTTTCAAGCAGCGGCGGCCGAGACTTTGCTTGCGTGGCGTCTGCGTTGGCGGGTTGCGACGTCCGCGTCCCAAGCGACGGATGGGGCACGGAAGGGGCCGCGTTGGGTCCAGACGGACTCGTTGAGTGGAGCGTGCTGGACGCGCAATGGTTCGGATTGGCGCAGCGGCGCAAGCGCGTGTTCGCTGTCCTCAATACTGGAGATTGGTCTAGCCGACCGCCGGTACTACTTGAGCCCGAAAGCCTGCGCGGGGATTCTGCGCCGCGCCGAGAAACGTGGGAAGGCGTTGCCGGAACCCTTGCGGCTAGCACTCGTGGCGGTGGTGAACTCGACGAGATCGACATGGAATGCGACCGAGGATTGATCCCAGAGAGAGCGCGCGCGCTAACGACATCGAATCAGCGGATCGACGCGGAGAAGGAAACGATGTTGGCATTCGATCCACAAGGCGCCGGCAGGCAAACGACGCTCGGTGCGAGCGCGCACGGTACCGGGGCGCTCGGCACGACGAAGGTGCCCGGCGTCGTCACGAGCATGTACGTGCGCAGGCTGACTCCACGGGAATGTGAGCGCCTGCAAGGCTTTTCCCGATGACTGGACGTTGGTCGAGCGCAACAGTAAGCCGATTACAGACGCTGTGCGCTATCGTGCGCTCGGCAACAGCATGGCCGTCCCGGTAATCCGCTGGATCGGCCAGCGCATAGAGCGGGCGGCCGCATGCGCGTAATCCGCTCCGAGGCCGAACTGTCGCGCCTGCTCGCGCGGCCCGGCTACCGCGTGGCCAGCCAATTCGGCGGCCAGACGGTCGACACCAACGTCTCGTTCGACGTGCCGATCCGCCAGCCGGCCGAACGCGCGCTTGCGAGCGGCCCCATCACCCTACCTTGGCCGCCCACCGGCAATACCGCCGTCAGGCACGCTCAGGGCGCGCACTACCTGCGGCCCGAGGTCATCGCCTACCGCGACAGCGTAGCCGCGCTCTGCGCTCGATTTAAGCCTATTGCCGGGCCGTATCGGCTGCACGTCCACCTGTCGCCGCCGGACGCGCGACGACGCGATGCGGACAACGCGCTTAAGAGCCTGCTCGACGCCCTCACCAAAGCAGGCTACCTCGAGGATGACTCGCTCACGTACATGCGCGAGCTCCTGCTCACTACCGACGACGAACGGCGCGGGCGGGCCATCGTGCGCGCGGTGCCGATCAACCATGACCCGGAGGCGGCGTGATAAGCAACAAAGACGCGGAAGAGTTTACGCAATCCCTCGGCCAAATCGTCGGCGCGTCGTATCGCCAAATTCTGCTAGCGAAGCGGCTTGGGGTTCCGAAAGCGCTCGGATTAAAGATCGACGAATGGGTGAACCAGCGATTGAATGGCTACATCAAAATGAACGCAGTGGATCGGCGCAAGGTGGTCGCCGAGCTGACCGCCGAGGGCGAATCGTCGCGCGCCATCGGCGAAGTGCTGGGGGTAAGCCATACGACAATCGGGAACGACTTGAAGGATGGCAAGAATTTGCCAGAAAAGCCCGCGGACAACGGCATTTCTGGCAAGAATTTGCCAGACCCGCAGCCGAACCCGCGCGCGGTGCGCGAGGCCGCGAACAAGGCGAAACTGCAAGCGCCGGCCGTAATACCAGTGGACGGCCTGCACTTCGGCGACTTCCGCGAGCTGTCGGCCGCGATCCCGGACGAGTCAGTCGAACTCGTGTTCACCGACCCGCCGTATGACCGCGAATCCGCCCCGTTGTATGCCGACGCAGCGAAAGTAGCGGCGCGCATCCTCAAGCCGGGCGGCTCGATGATTTGCTACACCGGACAGGTGTTATTGCCGATCGTCGTCCCGCAGATGAATGCCTACCTTCGTTACTGGTGGACCGCCGCTTGCATTCATGAGGACGGCAATCAGATGTTGCAAAAACTCGGGATTCGCTGCGGGTGGAAGCCGAAATTGTGAAACATCATCGATCACTATTCAGGAAGCTGCCGCGTGAACCACTATCCGCGCCATGTCGGCGACTACCTCAAAAAAACGCTTGGACTTACCCTCATCCAGGACGGCGCGTACACGCGCGCGATCGACTGGTACTACGCGCACGAAGGACCGCTGCCGCACAAGCCGGCGGTCTACGGCGAGTTGCGCTGCCAATCCAAGGCAGACCGTGACACCGTTGATATCGTGCTCGCACGCTACTTCGTCGAGTCGCCGCAAGGATACCGCCACGGTCGCTGCGATGAGGAGATCGAGCGTTACCGCGAGTCGCAAAGCGTGACGGACGAGAAGAAGGAGAACGAGAAGGAGCGGCAGCGCCGACACCGCGAGCGGCGTAAGGAGCTTTTCAACGCACTGCGCGAGCGCGGAATCGTGCCGGCATGGGACACGCCAACAACGGAACTGGAACGCCATGTCACGCGCCTGTCACGCACCTGTCACGCACCTGTCACGCGTACGGCCACGGCTAACCAGAACCAGAACCAGAACCAGAAAAAACCTACAGAAGGGAGAGAGCAGAGTGAACCCCGTCGCGCGCCCGCGCGCAAAGCGCGCGGCAGCAGGCTGGACCCCGCCTGGGAATTGCCCGAGGACTGGTGCCAGTGGGCCGTTACCGAGCGCGCTTGGACGCCCCAGGAAGCACAGCGCGTGGCCGCCGAGTTCCGCGACTACTGGCTCGGCAAAGGCGAGACCCGCGCCGACTGGCAGGCCACCTGGCGCAACTGGGTGCGCCGGGAACGCACGCGCAGCAGCAACGGCAACGCTAGGCACGAGCCACGCCAGCGCGTAGCCGCAGCAATTTTCCCGACAGGAGACGACAATGCGGGACCTACCGAGCGAGTCATCGACGGCGAAGCCAGGCGCATCGCCTGAGGCCATCGTGGACCGCCTGTTCCAGCGCCTAGCGACGCTCTACGGTCGCGCATGGCTCGACCTATGGGCCGGAATACCTATCGACGCGGTCAAGGCCGAATGGGCGCGCTCGCTGCACGGCATGGCACCCGAGGCCATCGGGCTCGCGCTCGAATCGCTGAAAACCGAGGGCGTGAAGTTCCCGCCGAACCTGCCCGAGTTCATCGCGCTTTGCCGGCAATTCGTCCGCCGCGGACCGCACCGGCTGGCACTCGCCGCACCCCGCTACGCGCCACCGGAAAACGTGTTCGCCAACCTGCGCAGGCAGCTACAGGAGCCAAAAGCATGAGCGCGCTCGACCAAGCCCGCCTGCGCTTCCAGCGCCGTGCGCAAGAGCAGCCGGCGCTCGCACTGTCGCCAAAGCAGGATCAACGCCTAGCCGATGCGCTAGACCGCAGCATCGTGCGCACCTGGTATCGCATCAGCAAGCCGGGACAGGGCCCGATCGAGGTCGCGTTCAACCCGGAACTGACGCTACCCGAAGCGCAAGCGCGCTATCCAGACTGCGCCGTGACGGTGCCGTGAGGCAATGCGATGATCACGATAAGCGTGAAGCACGATTTCGATAAAGCCATCGCACGCTTCGCCGGACAGCAAAAGCAGGTGCGCTTCGCGACGGCGGTCGCCCTCACGCGCACCGCGCAAGATTTGCAGGCAGAGATTCGCAACGAGATGCCGCGTAACTTCACTCTGCGCCGACAATGGGTAGTGCAAGGCATTCGCATTCGGCCCGCGCGGAAAGAGTTCCTACAGGCCGAGGTCTACAGCCGCGATCCGTTCATGGCGATCCAAGAAACCGGCGGCACCAAACGCGCCACCGGCCGGCGCGTATTCGACTACCAGGGATACCTCGCTGTGCCGCTCGACGCGCGGCGCTCAAAGACCGATATCGTGCGCAAAGAGGACTGGCCCGAGAATCTGATCGATCCATTCATCCTGACCGCGCGCGACGGTCGAAAATACCTAGCTGTGCACCAGATCGGCGGCGGTAAGCGCGGCCCGGTGAACGTGCGCCAAGCGCGCGGCAGGCAAAAGCGCACCACCGGAACGCGGCTCATGTACGTGCTGGTGAAGTCAGAGCAACTGAGCGCGCGCCTTGGCATGCGGCGCATCGCCCAGCGCATCATCGAGCCAAGATGGAATGCCAACTTCGGCAAGGCGCTATTCGACGCGATGGCGACGGCACGATGAGCATGTCAAACGCCGAATACTGCGAGCAAGAGAGGAGACGGAAATCGCGTGCGAAATCGAAAGCGAGTCAGCAGTATCTCATTGCGGAGCGTTTGGAGACAAACGCTGCGGTCCAATGTCATGCGTGTAAGCAGTGGAAGTCGGCGAATCAGTTCTCGCGATGCGATCTATGGCGGCTTCGGCCGCTATGCAAAGCCTGCGGCGTTCAGAAGACAGCGGAATATCGCAAGCGCAATCCAGGGGCGAAATCTGCGGAGAGTCGTCGTAGGCGCGAGCGATTGGGACAGGCGGCGAAACATCAAGCGCATGTAGCAGAATGGAAGCGCGTTAATGCAACGCGCACATCAAGAATATCAAGAATACGACTGCACTGCGCGCACGTAACGGCATGGCGGAAGGCTAGGTCAGCACACGCTTGGCGAATTGCCTATCGCACCAACGACGATTTCAATGCTAGAGAAAAAGTTCGCGCAAGACTGCGCAAGCTAACTGCGGATGCTGCGCTGTACAAGTATTTCTCCAGTGATGTAAGGCGCAGTCGCTTCCGTTCGTGCTGGTCAGCTTTCCTTGGCTATGATCTTGCAGAACTAGTTATTCATTTGCGGCGCGTTCTGCCCAAGCGTGCATCGTGGCAGCAATTCCTTGACGGCCATTTGCACATTGATCATATCTTGCCGAGATCAAGCTTCGACCTATCAAAACCAGAGGAGGTTCGGGCGTGTTGGTCGCTGTCAAATCTCCGGCTCTTGGACGCTAAGTCGAACATCGCAAAGGGTGCAAAGCGCGAGACGTTGCTATGAAATTCTTCTTAGGTTCTTCCCCGGCGGGCGCCCCTCGCGGGTCCCGCGGCGCGCGTTTTTCCTAGATTCGTTTTTGTCTAGGACAGTACGCGATGCGGCAGGTTTCGCTCACGGACCTTGGGGAACTGGTCGGCAAGGATAGCCGGACGATTAAGGCGCGGCTTGCGGAGGCTGGGCTTGAGCCTATCCAGCGACGGGGGAAGGCGCTGCTATTCGACTCGGAGCGTGCTTTGCAGGCTATCTATGCGCCTACGCGCGGCGGGTTGGAGCATTTGTCGCCGACCGATCGATTAGCGCATGCGCGTTGGGAACTAGCGGAGTTGGACCTGTCGACGAAGCGTGGCGAGTTGTTGGAGCGTGCGGTCGTGCTGGCGACTTGGGGTGGCATGGTGGCGGCGTTTCGCGCGCGGATGCTGGCGATTCCGAGCAAGGTGGCGCCGCAAGTGGCGGTGCCGGGGAAGGCGCAGCAGGTTGAGGATGTAATCGCCGCGGCGGTGCATGAGGCGCTGGCAGAGGTATCTGGGGATGGACTGCCAAGCGCTCGATAGCGACCTATTGACGCAGGGTATGCGGTATGCGCGTCCGCCGCCACGGCTGACGATATCTGCATGGGCGGACACGCATCGGCGTTTGTCGCGCGAGTCGTCTGCTGAAGCTGGGACGTGGCGCACTGCGCGCGCAGAGTACCAGCGCGGCATCATGGATGCGGTGTCGGATAAGTCGATCGCTCAGGTCGTGGTGATGAGCTCGGCGCAGATCGGCAAAACGGAAATCTTAAACAACGTCGTTGGCTATTTCGTTTCACAGGATCCGTCGCCGATGCTGCTGGTAATGCCTACGCTCGAGATGGGCGAAGCGTGGAGCAAGGATCGACTGGCGCCGATGGTGCGCGACACGCCGACGCTCAAGGGGTTGGTCGCCGAGCCGAACAGCAAGGGTAGCGGGAATACGCTGTTGCACAAGACGTTCCCCGGTGGGCACATTACGATTGCCGGCGCCAATTCGCCGGCATCGCTTGCCTCGCGGCCGATCCGAGTTGTGCTACTCGATGAGGTCGATCGGTACCCTGCGAGTGCGGGAACGGAAGGCGATCCGGTGGCGCTTGCGGTCAAGCGCGCAGCAACGTTCTGGAACCGCCGGATTGTTATGACTTCGACGCCGACGGTGAAGGGACTGTCGCGGATTGAGCAGGCGTTCGCGCAGTCAGACCAGCGGCGGTTTTTCGTGCCATGCCCGCATTGCGGGACGTTCCAAATTTTGGCATGGGCGGCGGTGACGTGGGCTGAGGGCGACGCATCGACGGCGCGGATCGCATGTACGGACTGCGGCGTGATGCTCGATGATGCGGAACGACTGGATATGATTGCGCGCGGCGAGTGGCGCGCGACGGCGCCTTTTACCGGGACCGCGGGCTTTCACATTTGGGAGGCGTATTCGCCGTGGCGGTCATTATCCGAGATCGTTGGCGAATTTTTGCGTGCGAAGCCGTTTCCTGAAACGTTGAAAACGTTTATCAATACGTCGCTGGGCGAGTCCTGGGAAGACCGGCTAGGCGAGAAGATCGTGGGGGATGGGCTGGCGTCTCGCGCCGAGGATTACGAGTCGTGGACGGTGCCTGAAAATGCGTTGCTGGTGACTGCCGGCGTGGACGTGCAGCACGATCGGCTGGCGCTTGCTGTATGGGCGTTCGGACCAGCGGAGGAGGCATGGCTCATCGCGTGGGAGGAGATATTCGGATCGCCTGCGGATGGCGCTGTGTGGACCGAACTCGACGCGGCGCTTGCGCGGCGGTTGACGCATGAGACTGGCGGAACGATTGGCATCACGGCATCGTGTGTCGATGCCGGCGATGGTGTCATGACTGGATACGTGCTCGACTACTGTCGCGACCAGCGAAAACGCCGAGCGGCTGGCGTGCGGCACGTGCTTGCGATCAAGGGGCAATCGCAGGCCGGGAAGCCGGCGATCGGGCGACCGACGAAGGTTGATGTGACTATCCGAGGCGAGGTGCCGCGCGGGTCCGGCCTATTGTGGCCGGTGGGGTCGGACACGATCAAGGGGTGGCTCATGGGCCGCTTGCGCAATGAGGGTCTGGTGCATTTCCCGGCTGGGATGCCGGATGATTTTTACGAGCAGTTGACGGCCGAGCGACTGGTGACCAAACATATTCGCGGCATGCCGAAGCGCGAATGGGTCAAGGCCCCGAAAGCGCGGAATGAGGCGCTGGACGCCACGGTGTATGCCTATGCCGCGGCCGTGTTCGCCGGCCTGAAGCGTGCGAATTGGGCTGCGCTGAAGTTGCGGATTCGGCCAGAAGTCACGGAGAACACGCCGACTTCGACCGAGATTGAAGCCGAATCGACGGCAATGCAAGGACGTTCCGTCAAGTCAAGGCGCGGAGGCTTCGTCACCCGTTGGAGAGCATGAGATGGCTAAAGGGGATACCGTCGAACGCATCTTGGCGCAGGTTCGGGCCGCGGCACCCGAGTTGCCGGAACGCACGCTAGAGGTTATCGCGCGCGGACTCCATCGTGATCTAGGCGGCGAGCGCCATTACGTAGCAAAGAACCCATCGATGGGAAAAGCCGAACGCCTGGGCGACACGATGGCGGCCGGGGTGCCGTTCGCTCGGGCGTACGCAGTCGTCGGACTGAGCCGGACTAGCGCATACCGCGTCCGGCGCTGGTCCCGGTTCTAAATAGTCCCATTTTTTTCCTTATATCGCCATTCGGCGATAGGTACCCTCGCGCGTAGACGGAAGGCGCGTTTGCCGGTCGCGCTTGGGCGGGCGCTTGCCTTTCTGGTATTGCCACCGGAGAAGCGAGGCACCGCATGGCCACTTTCGTAATCGTCGACGAGTTCGTCAAGAACTGCCTCATCAAGAAGATTGATGCGAGCGCCGACACCTTTAAATGGTTCTTGACGAACAGCACGCCAACCGAAGCCGGCACCACGGTTAAGGCTGACTTGACGCCGATCACCGAGCAGAACGGCTACAGCGAACATACGTCGACGATCACGTTCGCGGAAACAGGATCTGGCACCGGCATTTGGCGTTTCGCGGTTGACGCGGACAAAACGTGGACCGCGAGCGGCGGCAGCTTCGGGCCGTTCCGCTACGCGGTGCTGTACGACGACACGCCGACCTCGCCGGCCGATCCGATCGTCGGCTATGTCGACTATGGATCATCGATCACGGTATTGACGAGCGAGACGTTCACGCTTGACTTCGACGCCAATCTCGCAGTGTTCACAGCTGCGTGACGTGATGAAGCTCTACTTCAACTCGGCAAACGGCGAAGTTGCGCCGCAGATCATCGACGGAGACCCACCGGTTGATCAATCGGCACAGGTGGCGCAATTGACACAAGCGCTAGCTGAGGCTACCGCGACTATTGCGCAGTTCAAGGCGTTCCGCGACGGAGTTGTGGCGCGGGCGAACGCGCGCAAGAGCGCAGACGCGGCGAGCGTCGACGGCCAGGACGACCTCGACGCGGCACAGGGGTTGCCGGTATGACCGTCAAAATCTATCGCGGCACCCCGCCAGCCATCATCGAGTTGATCGATGAAGCGCCGCCGCCACCGCCACCGCCTCCACCGCCACCGCCACCGCCACCGCCACCGCCGCCGCTCTCGGATATCACGTCTACGCCGGTCAATATGCGCAAGACGTTGA
>CAZYGK010000033.1:11430-32212 GCA_964647355.1 uncultured Flavobacteriaceae bacterium
CCGCCGCCGCTCTCGGATATCACGTCTACGCCGGTCAATATGCGCAAGACGTTGATAATTCGAGGCTGGATGGGCGAACCGGGCCGCTACGAGCGTGACCAGAAAGTCGTAATCATTACACCTGCCAATCCGAACGTTGTTGCGTTTACTAATGATTTTATCGCTGGTGGTATTGCCGTACCGTTCGGCGTCGCGGCCACGCTGACGCTCACGTTCGACGGGCAATCGGTTGCGACAAAAGGCGTGGTTCCTGCAAATACCGGTGTGACGTTCATGCCGGATCTGACTAATGTGAGCGAGGGGTGGTACTTTGCCAATGTGACTGGCCTCGATGATTCGTGGACCGTCATTAACTACCCTGTATATGTGCTCAAGGGCGCGATCGCGCAATCGCCGACAAAGATTCCGGTGACGACTGGAAGTCACACGCTAGCGTTCACCGATCCGCCGGTCTATCAGTACGGATACGTTGCCGCGAGGCACGATCCGACGAAAGTGCAATATCCGGCGCGCGAGTATCCGGCATTTTCAACAATCCCGGTGCGCCATAACCTTATTTTCACGTCGCTGGTGCCGGCGCGCCCCGGCGACGGCACGCGTCCGCTGATTACGAAGGAAGGGGTGTGGACGGCGGCAAACCGACAAAACTATTTTTACTACGATTTTGAGCAGGGCACGCCAATGTTGCCGATGCTCGATGGTCCGCGTGGTGTCGGTTCGTGTATCTCGCCCGCGTTCATGGGAATCGGCAAGGCAGCACCAGCTAGCACCGGCCCAATTGGCAACGTCTATTTCATTGAATCGTGGCGATTCGGGAAAGTAAGCAAGGACGGTGCAGTGGTTACGCTCGCGGGCTGGCGGCACAAAAACATGGCGTCGTACCGAAGCGATCCGAATACGCTAGAGCTGGTGGGCGATTGGTCGGCAATCCCGCAATCGCGTTTCGGCTTCGCGCAGCCATGGGGTATGGCGTGGGACGAACGTTCATTGATTGTCGACGAGAACGCGGAACCAATTCCGGACGAACATAACCTCAAGCCACACCTGGGCGCTGGTCCAGTTGCGTTGATCAGCGACACATTTCATCATCGCATAGTGAAACTGCAATTCAGTGCCACGTCGCATGCCATACCACCAATCGTAACTGAGTTCATTCCGCCGGGCACGCTTAGCGAGCCTTGGGCGATCATCGCCATTCCCGGAACGCGAGAGCTAGTAGTCAGTGACCGCAAGCACAATCGCCTGTGCGTGTTTGATATGGATACAGCAGCGCTGCTGCGTACGCTCTTGACGCCGCAGCCCGAGGGGTTGGACTTCCTTGATGGTCACCTGTACTACGCCAGCGTGCTCACGAAGTCAATCCGCAAGATCGAGTGGGCAACGGGAATCGACACGCTAGTCGCTGGGCCATCGACGCCTGGTTCGGGATTGAACTATTGGATCAACAACAACTCGCGTTACATGCACATCGCGGTGGGCGATGGCACATTTGGCCCGCGCGGCGCGATTGCGGTGGCGACGTGGAGCAATATCTACTACGGTTATCCGCTATTGTTCGCTCCTGACGGCCGCAACATTGATTACGTCAATCCGCAGGGGCCGATCAAGGGCGTGCCTAAGCCTCTTGGCTTGACCTCGTATAACAGCAGCGTAGCCATCGGGCAAGGTCGGCTTGTATTCAGCAGTGCGGAAGAAGGGTTGCACGTTGCTTCGCTCGCGCTGCCAACTGATCCGATACTAGACCAAGCCAAATACGCCGCAGGTGCTGCGCAATACAAGGCGCGCGGCTTGGTGCTTACGCACGGGCCGGGTGGCTACGGCTACAACGGCGAGCCGATGCCGTGGGGCATTACACCGGAGATCGATTATTTCTTGACAATGCAAGGTCACACCAAGTCGTGAAACTCATCTGTAACGGGTTCCCGAAGTCAGGCAACCATGCACTTTGGAAGGCGTGTGAGCTGCTTGGCGTTCCGAGCGAAGTGAATCACATCGCGTATGCAGATGGATTGCCGGCAGAGGCGACGCACCATATTTTTATCAAGCGAGACCCTCGGAATGTGATCGTGTCGTGGCTGCGCTTCAGGAAAGTTCCTGTGACGCCTGGCTATTTCTTGCGGGCGTTTCGTTGTTTCGATGATGGCCCGCCATCACTTGTCGATGCGATGGCTGAGTATGAGCCATGGCTTGCACACAACGATACCTTGATCGTTGGGTTTGAGGAATTGGTCGCCGATGCTGAGCCAATGCACCACATCGCCAATTATCTGGGCGTGCCGTATATCGATCGCGCATGGGATGATTTGCCGGGCCTCACGAAAACGTGGAATGCCGAGAGGAGTGATTACCGCGCAGTGTGGACGGAGCAAGTGCAGCAGGCATGGGCGACAGAGGGGGGTAACGATCTGCTTTTGCGGTGGGGGTACTGATGGAGTGCCTTGTTCGTGTCGTTGACCGCAGCGCGCGCGCGGATGATGCGAAGCGCGGTGATCTTATCTGCGCGCAGCCTGATGGGTGGGCGTGGTCGCAAGCAGAATTGACCAATCCGGCGTGGCGCATCATTCGCGTTAACGTGTTGCGGTCGACCGTAGATGCGTTGTTGTCGCGGGTTGAGCGAACTGATGGCAAATTTCGCCGGCGAGATTGGGCGCTTGATTTCTCGAAAGCGCCGACGCCTAGCGACTTCGACTATACCGATTCTCGGCCGCGCGCGATTATTATTATGACGCGCGCGCAGGTAGCACTCATGGTGACCCAGAAGTTAGAGATGTAGGGACCATGACGACTACTGTCACCAAGACAATTGGCAGTGGCGGCGACTATTCGACGTTGCAGTCGTGGGAGGATGCTGCGCCATCTAATCTCGTGACATCTGATCAAGTGTGGCGCGGTGAGGTGATTAGTAATCTAACCAATACGCTGACAGTCTCCGGGGCAACGACCGACGCAACGCGCTACAAGGAGTTGACGGCCGCGTCTGGGTCGAGTTTCATCGACAACGCCAATGTTCGCACTAACGCATTACGTGCCAATAGTAGTAATGGCGTGCTTATCAGTGGGACGCCGAGCTATGCGAATCTCGTTACTTCGACGGAGAAGTATTTTCGTGTGTCACGATTGCAATTCCAAACGACGAACAGCGATTCGTACAAAGCTCTGGCGGTCGTTGGTACGGGCACACTTGTTGATCAGTGCATTGTTGAAACGTCTACGAATAATAACGCCAACCGTCAGACGTTGCGTGTCGGCGACGGTACGATAGTGCGCAACTGCCTTATCGTCAACAGGGCATCCAGTGGGTCGAACGGCATCGTTGATGTGGAGGTTGGCTCCATGACAATGAAAAATTGCACCATCGTGGCAGTAAATGGAACGTTGACGAACGCGATCAAGAACAACTATGGCACGGTAACCCTCACGAATTGCGCTCTGTTTGGAGTTACCAATGCGAACGCAAGTAACGGCACCACGAACAAGACCAATTGCTACACGAGCGCAAGCGCGAACAACAGTGGATGGACCACTACGACATTCGACACGTCAACGGGGTCTGGTTTTGAAAACATCACGAGCGGTACGCATGATTTGCGGATCAAGAGCACTTCTGTCCTAAAGGACGCGGGGTATAACGACAGCGATGTTAGTGTTGACATCAGCGATGTTGCGCGCGCGACGCACGACGTAGGTGCGTGGGAATACTCTGCTGCTACGTCTTTATCTGGGCAATTGCGCCGCGCCTTTCCGATGCCAGTGCTCAATTTCTGAGGATAATCTCATGCAAGGACGCGTTTACTCAGTTGTGTTTAGCGCTGTTGCGGTAAGCGCGGCGCAAGACCTGTTCGAGATCACCCCGGCCGACGACAAGCCGGTCGAGATCGTCGGCATCGAGCTCGGACAATCATCGGACGCGGGCGACGCGCAGGACGAGCTACTGCAAATCAGCATCATCCGCGGGCACACCACGAGTGGCAGCGGTGGCAGCGCGCCGACGCCGCAGCCGATCGGGAGCAGCGTGACTACTGCGGCCGGCTTCACGGCCGAAGTCAACAACACGACGATTGCCTCGGTCGGAACGACCGCCACGCTGCATACGGCGTGCTGGAACGTGCGCGCGGGATACCTCAATTGGTTCCCAGACGGATTACAGCCGGGAGCATCGCAGGCGAATACAACTATCGTTGTGCGCCAGACCGCACCGGCTGATGCGATCACGATGAGCGGCACGCTCTGGGTGCGTGAGCGCGGGTAAAGGCAAATGCCGCTCTTCCGACGCCATTCGCGGATTCCGTACGTTCGGACTCCGTCGTCGCACCTTGTTTCCGGCGGTACGGCGCTCAACAGTTACACGCTCACGGTTTCGCCGGGTGCGGTTGCATTCACTGGCGCGACGGTGGCGTTGCAGCGGACGTACGTCGCGGCTTTGGAACCGGCTTCGATCACATTCGCTGGCGCCACCATCGGCGCGCAGCACGATCATGCGCTCTCGATCGCTGCCGGCAGCATCACCTTCACTGGCGCGGAGATTAATGCCTTACGTTCTGGCGTGCTGTCGGTCACGCCCGGATCGATAGCCTTTACTGGCGAAGCGATAGTAACGAAGGCGGCGCGGTCGCTGCCGGTAACGCCAGGCAGTATTACGTTCAATGGCGCAGATATCGCGCTGACGCACGGAACGCCCGGCGAGTACACGTTGCCTGTCGCGGCCGGATCGATCTCGCTTGCCGGCGCAACGGTCGAGTTGCGCAAGGCGCATCGTCTAGTCTGCGAGCCGGGCGCGATCTCGTTCTCGGGTGCGGCGGTAGATGCGCGCGTGGCGCGAGTACTCGCGATCACACCCGACAGCATCCTGCTATCTGGCGCGACCATTGCGCTTAATTGGTCGGGCGCCGTTGCCGTATCTGGTTCCGCGGCGCGCACTTATCGCGTGCTTGCAGAACGCCGCGTGTATACGGTTCCGGCGGAATCGCGCACCTACCGAATCGCGCCTGAGGGCGATGGGCCATGAGTACCGGATACGTCGTCGTTGCCGGTAACAGCGTCAAGCCGGACAAGTACACCATCCTCAAAGATGACGAAGCGGTGCTCGATTACCCGTTCAACTGGACGGACTGGCTCGCCGAGAATGATCCTGACGACACGATCACGGGCGCGACCGGTTCGGTTACGGGCGGCATCGTGATAGACAGCGTTACGGTGCAGCCGGGCGGGTTGATCGTCACGCCCGTTCTGTCCGGCGGGACGCCCGGCGAAACGGCTACGTTCACCATGCACATTGTGACGGCCGGTGGACGCGAGGATGACCGCACGATTCACCTCAAGATACGGGAGCGCTGATGCTGCAAACCATCATCGCCGGTGACACGCTCACGTTCACGAATTCCGTGGCGGACTATCCCGCGTCGGACGGCTGGACGCTCGTGCATGTGTTGCGCCCGCTGTCTGGTACCAACGATGCACGGACGCTGACGGCGGTAGCTGACGGCGACGACTACGAAACGACGATTGCCGCTGCGACTACAGGCACGTGGGATGCCGGCGACTATTCGGTAATCGCTCAAGTTAGCAACGTCGGCGGCGAGCGGTACACGCTGGACGCCGTTGCGATCTCTGCCGGCCGCTTGAAGCACAACATCGTCACGATTCTGGCGAATCCGACGGAAGGCGACACCTACGATTCACGTTCGTTTGCGCGCCGCGCGCTCGCTGCGATCGAAGCGACGATGGAAGGCACTGCGAGTGACGCCGTCAAGCACTTCACGATCCGCGACCGCGAGATCTGGAAGTACGAAGCCGAGGAACTGATTCGGCTGCGCGATTACTACGCGGGGCTAGTCGCCGCGGAGGATGCGGCAGCGCGCCGATCTGCTGGTCTGCCTGACTCGCGCATGACTTACGTGAGGCTGAATCGTGTCTAGCGCGATCGCAAAAGCGCGCGCGCGTCTCGCGCGGTGGATTGCACCGAACAAGGTGCGTCAAGTCGGCACGCGCATGTACCACAACGCGCGGCAGTCGCGGCTCACGGTTGGATGGAGCGCGTCTGATACGTCTGCCGATACTGAGCTTGTAGCGAGTTTGCGTGTCCTTCGCGCACGCTCGCGCGCGCTGGTGCGAGACGCACCTTACGCCAAGCGGGCGAAGGTCGTCGTCGTCAATAATGTGATCGGCACCGGCATTGGCATGCAGGCGCAGGTTAGGTTTCCGCGCGGCGAGTTGATGGAGAAAGTGAACGCCGGCATCGAGGCGGCATGGTCCGAGTGGTGCGAAGCAGAAAACTGCCACACCGGCGGACGCCTGTCGTTCCCAGACATGGAGCGGCACCTTATAGGTCAGGTGTTCGAGGGCGGGGAGATTTTTGTCCGTAAGCATCCGTTCCGATTCGGCCGTTCACGAGTGCCGTTGGCGTTAGAGATCGTCGAGCCCGAGCGGCTGGCCGAGGAATATACGCAGCCTCATGTCACGGGCGAAACGGTGTTCAAGCTGGGCGTCGAGCAGGATAGATTCGGCCGTCCAGTCGCATTCTGGATGCGCGAATTGCATCCGGCAGAGATGCGACAAGGGATCACGCGCGCGAGCGATCATCTCTACCGGGTGCCCGCGAACCAAATATTCCACATTGCGCCGGTCGACCGCTGGCCGCAGACACGCGGCGAGCCGTGGTTACATGCCGCGGCGCGACGACTCAACGACATGGATGGCTATAGCGAGGCAGAGATCGTTGCAGCGCGCGGGGCTGCGTCATACATGGCGGTCCGCAAGCCGGCGTTGCAGGAAGATGGCCTCGCGGATAGCGCAACAGAGACGCCGGAGTTCGATCTCGAGCCGGGTGCCGTGCCGATTCTAAATCCTGGCGAGGAAATCGAGTTTTATTCGCCGAACCGGCCGAATCCCGCGATGGACCCATTCATGCGGATGATGCTGCGCGAAGTGGCGGCCGGTGCTGGTGTGGCGTATGAGTCCATCTCTCGCGACTATTCGCAGTCGAACTACTCTAGCTCGCGTCTCGCGTTGCTCGAAGATCGTGACAACTGGACTGCGATTCAGCAATGGTTCATCCGATCGTTCCGCGTGGCGCTGCATCGCGAATGGTTGCAGGCTGCCGTCATGGCTGGCGCAATTCCGGCGATCGACATTGCGTCGTATGCCAATGACCCGAAGCGCTATGAAGCGGTTACGTTCAAACCGCGCGGGTGGACCTATATCAACCCGAAGGAAGATGCGGACGCTGCGATTGCTGGCATCCGTGCGGGGCTGACGACGCGGACGATCGAAATCGCGCGTTATGGCAACGGGTACGACGTGGAAGACATCGACGCTCTGCGCCGGCAAGAACTTGACGCGGCAGCGGCAAAGAACCTCGTCTTTACAACTGACCCGGAGCGTTTTGATAACGCCGGCAAAGAGCACCCAGCGGAAGTAGCGCTGACGACAGAACCGAACACGACGCCGGCCGATGACAGATCGGCGCGCGTTATGACACTCGCGAGGTAAAACGATGCAACAACGACCGCCTACGGAAGGCACGCGCTTCATCGACATGCCGGCAATGGTGCGCCTCGCGCCGATCGGGAACATCGACCAAAAGACACGCACGTTCGATGTCACTTTTGCGGCCGGCGCGCAGGTTCGGCGCTTCGATTGGATGGAAGGCGAGGTTTACCTCGAAGAGCTCGATATGTCCGAGGGCGCGATCGATATGACGCGTCTTAACGCGGGTGCGCCGTTGCTCAACACGCACCAGCGCTATGACCTACGGAGCGTCATTGGCGTAGTCGAACGTGCATGGTTGGAAAAAGGGGGCACGGCGGCCGCGTCGGTGCGGTTCTCGCAGCGCGAGGATGTCAAGCCGATTGAGCAGGATGTCGCGGATCGAATCATCCGAAACATTTCTGTTGGATATGACATTCATGAGGTGCGCGAGATGCCGCGCGACAAAGCGACCGGCTACCGCGTTATGCGAGTCACGAAATGGACGCCGTTTGAATTGTCGTTGGTGCCGGTCGGTGCCGATAGTCGCGCTCAGACACGCGCAGAAGACGGTGGCGCCGAGCGCAGTACGCGGGCGACGGTCCATTTCATTACTGAGCAACAGCAGCATGCAGAATCGGCGCAAGCCGAGACGACGGCGGTGCGAGCCGCCGAAACCCAAGCGGGCCAACCCGCCGAACTGAAAGGAAACGAAATGAGCGAAGTAGCAACTGCCCCGGCGGGCACGCCCGCCGAACCGAAAGTCCCGAACGTCTCGGCGGCCGAGCTGGAAGCCGCGCGCGTCAAGGGAATCCAAAACATGGCCGCGTCCTGCGACGCCGACGAACGATTCGTCCGTCACTGGATTTCTAGCGGCTCATCGCTGGAAACCGTCTCCGAAGAGTGCTGGAAGCTGAAGCAAGAGCGCAGCAAGCTCGCGCCGGCGGTCCCGCTCATCGGGATGGAGCCGAAGGAAGTCGAACAATGGAGCCTCTTTCGCGCAATTCGCGCGCTGGACTCCGGCAATTGGGAGAAGGCGGGCTTGGAACTGCGCGCTTCGCAGGCGGTGCAAGAGCGGACCAAGGTAGCGCCGCAAAGCAAGCATTCGATCCTGGTCCCGCTTGACGTGCTGTCTCGGGCACTCTCGCCGGAGCAAGCATATCTCGCGATTCAGCGTAGGCGCGACTTGTCAGCGGCGCTGGGCTCGGCTGGCGGGTTTCTAGTCGAGACCGCGAATCAGGGTTTCGTCGAACTCCTGCGCAATGCGTCGGTTTGTTTCGCGATGGGTGCCACGCGATTGTCCGGCCTGTCCGGTAACGTGACGATCCCGAAGCGCACGGCAGGCGCTACCGGCTATTGGCTCGCGACGGAGGCGACGGCGATTACCGAGAGCAACCAGACGTTTGGTCAGATCGCGATGTCGCCGAAAACCTGCGGTGCGTACAACGAGATCAGCCGGCAATTGTTGATGCAGAGCGCGCCGTCGGCCGAAGACCTGGTCATGTCCGGCCTCGCGCTCGATGTCGGAACAGCGGTTGACTTGGCTGGCATTAACGGTTCGGGCGCCGCTGGGCAGCCTCTCGGGATAATCGGTACAACGGGCATTGGTGCCGTGACGGGGACCACATTCGATTACGCCGACATCATCGAGTTTCAGACCGACGTTGCGACGGCGAATGCGCTTGCGGGCTCGCTCGGATACGTCACGACGCCTACGGTAGCCGGTATCGCCAAGGCGCGCGTGAAGTTCACGAGCACTGCGGCGCAATTGTGGGAAGGCCGACTCGAACGGGGCACGATGGATGGTTACCCGGCGATGTCCAGCAACCAGATGCCGGCCGGCAACATGCTTTTCGGCGACTGGTCGCAGTTGGTGATCGGTGAATGGGGCGTTCTCGAGATCGCGGTTAATCAGCAAGCGAATTTCCCGGCTGGAATCATCGGGATTCGCGCGCTGTATTCGATCGACGTTGCGGTGCGTATCCCTGCGGCCTTTTCGCTGATGACGGGCGCGACTTAACCGGAGCGGTAGCCTCGCAAGGGGCTACCGGAGATAGCAAATGTTGAAGCAACCCAGTGAACGCACGATCGAGCTCGTCCGGCCAACGTATTTCGCGGGCGTGGTCGAGCCCATCGGAAAGGTACTTACTCTTGCCACGGGTCTGGCCGCAGAACTCGTTACCGGCGGCAAGGCGAAATTTGTTTCGCCGATGCCGGAGCCGGTTCCAACGCCGATGCCAAACCCGCGCGAGCTTCCCGAAGATCATCCTCATGTAATCGCAAAGGCCGAGCGGCCGAAGAAAGGAGATTAAGATGCTTACTCGTTCGATGCAAGGTGCGGTCGGTACGACGTTGATCGATACCGTATCCGCGGCGAATACCGCCGCCGCTACTTCGGCTTGGGTCGCGGTTCCCGTTAACTGGGCGGGCGATGTTGCATTCATCGTTCATTCTGGCGCTGTCACCGGGTCGATGGCCGCGATCCTCGAAACCGCCGATGATGGCAGCGGCACGGGCGCGCGAACGGTAACGTTCGCCGACGCGACCGCGGCCTTCACCAATATTTCGACGGCGAATCAGAAGCAGGTAAAGGTTATCGATCGTGCGGCGCTCGGTACGCATGTCAAGTACACGGGCACGGTGACGACGGGCCCGATTCTGCTCGCCGTATCGATGTGGGGCGTGCCGCGTACCGCGTAGATGATCTCTGCCATGCCGTTGATCGAGAACTTCGCGATTTACACGGACCCGCAGTTCGGTGGGAAGGTGGGCCTATATACGGCTGCCGGTTCGAGCTCGTCGGTCGAGGTCAACGGCTCTTTTTGGCGACCTGGTGACGACATACTCGGGGTGGAAGGGAGCGAGCCGCTTTTCGGTTGCGCGCTTGCCGATGTCCCAAATGCCAGTCACGGTGATACGCTCGTTGTCGACGATGTTGCGTATGTTGTTCGCGGTGTAAAGAGGGATGGGACCGGCTGGGTCGATCTAAAGTTGGAGCTCGCTTAGATGGCCGGCGATCACATGCATGAGGAGGCGTGATCTGTGGCGAACCATCTGCGTCGGCAGGTTCGTGAAGGTGTGGCGCTTGCGGTGACATCGCTCGCTACCACGGGCGCTCGCGTTTTTCAATCTCGTGTGTACCCCCTGCAATCCGCCGAACTCCCTGGACTGCTCGTTTACTCGCGCAGCGAGACAGTGACGCCGACAACCATTCACGGCCCGCGCCTGCTTGAACGTGCGTTGCAGATTGAAATCGTGGCAGTAGCGAAAGCCGTTGCCGATCTTGACGACACGCTCGATCAGATCTGCAAAGAAGTCGAGATCGCACTCGTCGATCCGGTTGCCGCGCTTGCGGGGGTTGCGAAATCGATCGTCCTGTTATCCACCGAGTTTGAGTTGCAAGCGGCAGAGAGGCCTACCGGCACCGCTACGTTGACCTACGAAGTCAGCTATTTCAACCTGGAGAACGCGCCGGATGTGGCGCAATAAGGAGTATCGATAATGGCAACTGTTCGCAAGTGGGCAAATGTCGCGGTCGCGATGCAAAGCGCGCTCGGCACCGCGACGTCAATCACCGGTATCACCAAAGCGAACCCTGGCGTTGTGACATCAACCGCGCATGGGCTGGCAAATGGCACCTATGTGTTGCTGTCTGTTCAGGGCATGTATCAACTCGATAATAAGGTCGTGCGCGTCGCCAATCAGACTGCGAATACGTTTGAGCTTGAGGGCATTGATACGACGAATTTCGAAACATTTTCGTCTGGCAATGCGTACGCGATCACCTTTGGCACGACGATCACGTCAGCGACTACCATGAATGCGTCCGGTGGCGACTTCGACTTCATCGATACCACTACGATTCATACCAATGTCAAGAGTCAGATTCCGGGTCTTGCCAATCCGCTGACGTACACGTTTGATAATTTGTGGGACATCAGCGACGCTGCGCAAGTAGCGATGAAGTCGGCGACGGATGCGCAGGCGCAGCGTGCGTTTCGGTTCACCTTTGGCACGGGCGGACCAATCATGCTGTTCTCTGGTTACGTCGGTTACACCGGTGCCCCAACTGGCAACGCGCAGGACAAGGTGACTGCAAGCGCATCGATTACTGCCTTTGGCACGCCGACTTATTACGCGAGTTAGATCGATGGGGGCACTGCTTGCAAAGCTGCGTCGCTCGCGTGAGAGCAGCGTTACAGTCGAGGGCCGGCAGTTCACGATCACGCGACCGACGGCTGCCGATGCGGCGACGATGAAGGGGCTCAACGACGTAGAAGTGTGTCAGCGCTTTGTTGTCGGGTGGGACTTGACCGAACTTGACATTATTCCAGGCGGCGATGCATCACCGGTCGCTTTCGACAAAGAACTTTTTGCACTATGGATCGTCGATCAGCCGAAGTACTGGGCAGGCGTTGCCGGTGCGATTCTTGACGCATTCCTGACGTACCGCGAGGCAGGTAAGGAAGCGGAAAAAAACTGACAGACTGGCTCGATCGTCGGCGCCTTCCGATTGAGCCAGGATCGCCGCCCGCAGGCGCCGAATTGGCGGTCGCGGCATGGAACTGGTTGGGGGGGCTCGACTGGGCCGGTCTGCCGATTGTCTGCGAGCTCCTCGGGATTGAGGATATAGAGTTGCTTGTACGCCAATTGGTAGTGATCCGAAACGACCAGAACAAAGGATGACTCGTGGCTGATACCAAGTATGCCGTCGAGATCACCGCGCGCACGACGCAATTTGAATCGGCGCTTAATGCTGCCGGTCGTACCGCGACCGCGACCGCAAGTAAGATTGACAAGGCATTCGGATCGCTGCGCACGGCGATTAATAGCAACGCAGCGAAACTCGTTGCCGGTCTTGGTGCGATTGGAGGAGTGGCAGCGTTTTCCGGGTTGATTAAGGGCAGCATCGATGCTGCCGATCATCTCAACGATTTGTCGAGGGCGACTGGTATCGCGGTTGAAACTCTCGGCGGGATTGGGTTTGCCGCGGAACAGTCCGGGAGTGATCTCGATGAAACCGCGAAGGCGGTCCAGCGGCTCAACCTCAAGATCGCGGAGGCCACTGCCGGCAATGAGGCGGCGGTCAATGCGTTCCGGCTCGTAGGAATATCGGTCGATGAACTCAAGCGAACGGCGACTACCGATGTATTGGTAAGGCTCGCCGATCAATTTCGCAGCTATGAAGGCGGAGCGAACAAAGCGGCGCTCGGCACCGCGTTCTTTTCTAAAGCGTACTCTGGCATCGCGCCGTTGTTGGACGATGGCGGCGATAAATTGCGCGAGAACATCGAATATTTCCAGAGGTACGGCGGGATCACGAAGGAAACGGCGGCTAAGGCCGACGAGTTCAACGACACATTAGTCAAACTGAAACTTATCAACGGCCAATTCGCGCGTGCAATTGCCGGCGAGTTGTTGCCGTCGCTGCAAACGTTGGCCGATCGCTTAGTTGAGACGAAAGAGAAGGGGCAAGAGTTTAAACAGTTTGCTGGCGATGTCGCATCGGTGTTGAAGGGCATCGCGACTGCGGCCATCTACGGCACGACTCAATTTGTGGCGTATGGGCGTGCGTTGGGCGCAATCGGCGCGCAGGCGGCGGCGTTGGCGCAGTTCGACCTCGATCGTGTGCGCGCAATCCAGTCCGAGATTGAACATGAGCAAGAAGAGCGCTTCAAGCAGATGAACGCGCTCATCGACGCGATCAACAATCCGCAAAGTGCCAAAGACGCCAAGCCGCCTGGCAAGCTAGCTGGGACTCGGGGCGCGCCGTCACTCGGATCATCGGATGCGGATGCATCGCGCAAGAAATTGTTTGAGCAGCAGATCAAGGATTTCGAGGATCAGGTGCGACAGGAGCGCGATATTCTGCGCGCCCGCGAATCCTTCCTCAAGCGTGCGTTCGACGACGAGCTACTCGGCATCGGTGACTATTTTCGCACGCGGCAGCAGTTCATGGACGACGCGTTGGCGGCGGAACTTAGGTTCTACGATGAAGAGATTGCGGCCGCTCAAGCGTTCGCTGCGAAGGCTGGCCCGAAAGAACGTGTCGATGCAGAGGAGCGCCTAGCTGATATTGTTGCCAAGCGAGCCAAGGCGCAGCAGGACGCATCGATTGCCACGGTACACAATTTCCTTGACCAGCAGAAGGCGGCGGAAGGCTTTCGAGACAAGCTCGAGGAGATCGCGATTGCGTTCGCGGAGGCCAGAGGTGATACGGTTGCCGCCGGCTTGGCCGAGTTCGACCGGAGCAATGCCGAATTCGCACGACTGACCGAGCAGCAGCTCCAATCGTTAGACGAGATCGAGCGACGCGAAGGAGAGATTGCACGTAAGGTTTTGGACGATCGTCGCACGCAGGTCGCGCAGCAGTTACAGCTTAATCGCGCGCAGGAGGACTTCGCGCTGATTTTGCAGCGCGTGAGCATTGCGCAGGGGAGCGCCGACGCGCAACGCGCAGCTGGTGCGTTAACCGAGCTTGAGTTCCTGAGCAAGTTATCTGCGGTGACTGCATCGCAGCTTGATAGCCTGCGTCAGGTCGCCGACGAGTATGAGCGCGTCGCCAGGATATCGGGCGACCCGCGGGCGTTGGTGCAAGCGGAGGCGCTGCGCGTAGAGATAGAGCGATTGGCCGCGTCGACCGATCTTGTCGCGAGGAAGTTCAACGATATCGCGGAGGGCGCATTCGCCGATTTCGTTACCGATGTGGTGACCGGCACCAAGACGGTGTCGCAAGCGTTTCGCGACATGGAGCGGGCGATCTTCCAGTCGATCACTCGTATCGCTGCGCAGAACATTGCCGAGAAACTATTTGGCAAGGAAGGAGTTGGGAGCATCTTCGGCGATATTCTTGGATTGCTCTTTAGCGCAGGCGGTGCATCTTCCGGTTCTGGCTTCGGCATGAACGTGCGCGCGAATGGCGGGCCGGTGGCGGCTAACACACCGTATCTTGTTGGCGAGACGGGGCCAGAGTTATTCGTGCCGAAGTCGGCGGGTACGATCGTGCCGAATCGCCAGTCTGATGATCGTGATCGCGGCGTCGGTGGCTTTCAGCAGATCGTCAATATCGCTATACAGGGCAGCACGAACGCCGCGACGGCGCATCAGATCGCGCGCGAGGTCGCGATTGCCACGGGGAGGGCGGCGCGGCGATGAGCTTCAAGGACGAAATATTCCCAACAGGGATCAGCTACGGTGCAATAGGTGGACCTGCATTCGTGGGCTCAATCGTTGAGAGTCAGGTCGCTGGCAACGAACATCGTGCTCTGCTTTCATCGATGCCTCGATTCGAGTTCGATGTCGCCCATGCTGCGCGTACGCAGGCGCTCGCGGCGACGCTCACGGCATTTTTCATGAACATGAACGGGGCGTATCACTCGTTCCGCTACTTCGATCATCTCGATTACTCCGT
Source organism: uncultured Flavobacteriaceae bacterium (assembly GCA_964647355.1). GTDB lineage: Bacteria > Pseudomonadota > Alphaproteobacteria > Micropepsales > Micropepsaceae > SZUA-430. The sequence continues at coordinate 26,306 of CAZYGK010000033.1, forward strand.
CGATGCCAGCGAAGGCGTGTTTACCGCGATTGATGCGACGCATTTCCAGATGATGAAGCGTTACACGTTTGGCTCGCAAAACTACAATCGCAAGATCACAAAGCCGGTAAGCTCGGCCAGCATTACGGGTGGCACTGGGGTTAGCGTTGACTACGCTACCGGCATCGTTACGGTATCGAGCGGGACACCGACATCATGGACGGGGACGTTTCACGTCCACGCGCGTTTTGCCGACTGGGCGATGCAGCGGGAAACGATTAGCCGTCAGGCGGATGGCGGCTACATCGTGGGGTGGCGCTCTTGCCGTGTAGTTGAGATCAAGGCGGCCGCGTGAAGGGGACGCCTACGGCGATGCGAACGGAGTTAGCGGGGCCGGCGCGGTTCGCGGTCTGCATCAAGCTCACGTCGCGCATTGCGGGCATCGATCCATTGACGGTGACCGCGCATGACGCGCCGCTCGTTGATCCGGTGGACGGATTGACCTACGCGCCGATCCCCGGCGGTGGGTTGTCCGACATCGTTACCGATTCGTCGGTGGCCGCCGGCAACGTCAACGTCGACGGCGCCGCCATAGCGCCATACCCGACGATGGACTCGGTGCGCGCGGGCGATTGGGACTATGCGCGCGCGATCGTGTTCTATCTATGTTGGGCCGATCCGAGTAAGGGGCGGCACATCCTGCGGGCTGGACGGATCGGTGAGGTTAGCGCTGGACTGGATACGTTCAATCTCGAGATTCGCGGATTAGTGCAAGTGCTGTCAACGTCGATCGTGCCGGTGACCCAGCCATCTTGCCGGCATCGTTTTGGAGATGATTTATGCAACCTCAACGGGACGACTGCGCCAGCCGACTGGAAGATTGACGCTATCGTTGATTCCACGAACCTGGACGGCAATGGGAATACCGTTGTGCATGCGAGCGAACTGGTTGAGGGAACGCCGACGCAGGCCGGTGGCAACTTCGCGCATGGTTATGTCTCGTGGACTACTGGCAACAACGCCGGTCGCATCAGCGACATCAAGCGCTCACAAGCGGGCGAGGTCGTACTCGATCACACTCCTCCGTACGCGATTGCAGTGGGCGATGCGTTTACGGCGTACTACGGTTGCGACAACAAGCGCGAAACGTGCATAGCGCGCTTCGACAACATCAACAATTTCGACGGCGAGCCATTCGTCCCTGGCACGGACAAAATGATCCGAGTGGCGCGATCGTGACGACGGGAAGCGACATCGTAGAGCGAGCGCGCCAGGAGCTAGGCGTGCGCTGGCAGCATCAAGCGCGGCTGTCGGGTGTTGCGGTAGATTGCATCGGGCTTATCGGCGTGGTCGCGCTTGCGTTGCGGTTGGAAGGCGCGCAAGCCTGGGCTGACGATGATGAGCTCAAGCGGTACGGCTGCCCGCCGATGCCGCGCGTGCTGCTCGCCGGGGTTCGCAAGTACATGAGTGAAATACAGCTCGCGGCTGTGCGCGCGGGCGATGTGCTGGTGCTCGCGGTCGCCAAGCATCCTACGATCGCTACCCATTTTGCGATCGTTACACGTACCGCGCCGCTATACATCATCCATGCCGAGACGATGGCGCAGCGGGTCGTGGAGAGTCGCTGCGAGCGCATGTATGCGCCTCTGCATGCGTTTCGATTTCGCGGGCTCGCCATATGAGCACGCAGCTAGTTCTCGGTGTTGCCGGTGCGGCGATCGGATTCGCGGTCGGCGGTCCGCTAGGCGCATCGATCGGTTTTGCTGCCGGCGGATTAGTCGGTAACCTCATCGATCCGACGGTAGCGCGCGGGCCGTCGTTGAATGACCGCAAGTTGCAGACATCGGAGTACGGAGCCCCGTTGCCGTATGTTTGGGGGACGTTCCGCTTATCCGGCGTCAATGACTGGCAGCGCAACGATGGGGAGATGTCGGAGCATTCATCGAGCGGTGGGGGTAAAGGCGGCGGTGGCGGTACTGAATCGAAATCATACACGCATAGTTGGTCGCTCAAATATTGCCGCAGCACGGTACGCGGTGCTACCACACTAGTCGCCATCGACAAGCATTGGTGCGATGGCCGTGTCGTCCCCGAGGGCGACATCAATCCGACTGTCTACATTGGCTGGGACGGGCAACTTCCTGACGAGACGATCGAAGCCGATCTAGGTGTCGGTGAGGTGCCCGCTAATCGCTTCATGGGCAGCGAGGTTTACAACGAAGTGCAGATGGATCAGTTCTTTAATCGTCTGCCGAACATGGAGGCGTTGGTCCGCACGGTTGGCGAGGTCAACGGGCCGATTACACAACTAGCGCGCCATGACCGCGCCATCATGTTTCCGAAATTCCCGGTCATTGAAAACGGTCAGTGGTCGATCAATTGGGAAGCGGACCAAACGTTGCCCGAACCATCAATTGTCGGCACGGCGAAGTATTGGTTACTCATTGATGGTCCTTCTGTACATAAGTTGACATACGGAGCATTAGCTGTTGTGCGGGTTCGTCCGACCGCCCTTGCGACCCTGCCCATCTATCAAGATCACTCTGACGTGTTCTATGCACCCATCGGAGGTAGCGGCCCCGGCAACTTCGTCGCCCCCGGGCTGGGAGCATATGACTCTTTCACAGATCAGTGGACCGATGTCTGCGCCAATGCGGGCGTCGAAGTCGGCCGCTATGTTCACAGTTACGCGACCTCGCAGGATGGCAGAATTTTCGTTGTTATCACCGTCGAAGCGCTGATCGCTCCGACCGATTGGCAATGGCATCGGATTGTCGATGGCGACCTGCAAGCCGAGGGGCCGGTGGGCGATGCGCTCCACGGCGGGAAAATCGGATTCGGCGCCGGCAATTGGGGTGACAGCATTCATAGCAATAACAAGAGTGTCGTCGAGTCGAACGGCATCTATATTTGGACATTCAGTGCGAACGCTCCGGTTTTTGACTCAAACGATCCAGAGGAGCAATACGATGCAATCTGGTTGGCCTACATTGACGAATCGGATTGGACACTCAAGCAGTACGAAGCGGCGACGCCAGCAGATTCATATGGCGGTCCGGCGGCCGGGCAGGCGTATGGCGCGTCCGTGTACTGTCCGCAAGACGGTTACTTCGCGACCTGCCTCGGCAACAGTACAGAGTACGCGCTGTACACCCGGCTTGGCGGGTTCGCACAAGTCACACTAGCCGATGTGGTCGGCGATGTGTTGCAACTCACAGGCAGCGCTTGGGATTTGTCATCGCTAGCGAGCGGCGACTTCGATGTAAGCCAAGGCGCAACGACTATCATCAAGGGCGTGGCGATGGTGTCGCAGATGCAGCGGCGCAACTTTATCGAGATGCTGCGCAGCGCCTACGCTTTCGACTTGATTGAATCGGATGATGGCGAACAAGGCATTCTCAAGCTCGTCATGCACGGCGCCGATCCGGTAGCCGAGATACCGGATAGTGACCTTGGCTTTGCTGCGGAAGGCGAAGAGCCGAAAGCATTGCTGTATCTGGTCAAGCATACGCAGGATGCCGAGCTACCGGGGCGAGTGACCGTTAAGCATTACGATCCAGATCAAGATTATCAACTCGGCGCGCAGTCGGCGCAGTACCGTAACATCAGCGTCGACAATGAAACCGCACTCGATCTACCGATCGTCCTGACAGCGGACGAGGCGCGGCAGATCGCAAAGCGAGTGCTGGCGAAGGCGTGGCTTGAGCGTGACACCTACGGCTTCACCACATCGTGGGCATGGGCGCATCTAGAGCCTGGCGACGTAGCGACCGTGCATGGTCATGATCTTCGCATCACGAAGAAAACGGAGTACCCATACGGAATTATCGCTTGGGAAGGCGTGCCGTCCGCGCCTTACGTTGCGGATCAACCGGAGGACGGAGCGCCGAGTGAGGGCAGTACGCCGCCCGCGCCGCCCGCCGCACGCGGGACGACTGAGATTACGTTCTTCGATGTGCCGATACTCATTGACGATCATCTTGATGTTGGCTTCTATGTGGCGGCGCGTCGAGCGAACGTGGGATCGACCTGGACCGGCTGTTCGTTGCAGAAATCCGTGGATGGCGGCGTCAACTGGACCGAGATCGCCAGCGTCACGACAGAAGCGACTACGGGGACAGTCGCATTTCCGATTGGCGGTTTTAGCGGCGGCAACGTATTCGATAACACTACTGTTGTCCGCATCGTCAATGTCAACGCATCGCTGACATCGGTTAGCGAGATCGCGGTATTGGGTGGCGCAAATTGGGCGATACTCGGACGCGAAATCTTCGGTTTCACGACAGCGACGCAAATTGATGGCACGACATGGGACTTGTCCGGTTTGCTGCGTGGACTGCGAGGCACTGAATGGGCGATCGGCACTCATGGCGTGAACGAAACGTTTGCGTTGGCAAGTACGTTGGTCAATATAGCCACTCCGATTGCTGAAGTTGGACTAGAGCGTTTATATCGCGCGGTGACTTTCGGCATGCCAACAACCTCGGCAACCGAGCAATCATTCATTAACACGGCACAAAGCGCGCGATGTTACGCGCCCGTACATGTGAGCGGCGGCGTTACTGCTAGCTCCGCGATGATGTTTGAAGCCGTAGCACGCACCCGGCGTAACGGCGCATGGCGGGACAGCGCTGATATCGGCCAAGCCGATGCGCCAGCGGAATTCGTGCTGGAAATTTGGAACGCAACCTACACCCAAAGCGCGCGCGTCGTATCGGGACTGACCACGTCCTCGTATTCATACTCTTCCGCTGATCAGACCACGGATTTCGGAGCCGCGCAGTCGACGTACTACATCACCTGGGCACAAGTGGGTCAGTTCGGGCTCGGGGTGCGCGCGCGCGGAGCGATCCCCGGCCCCGGTGCAACCGTTGATGCGCCAGTGAATCCAGGCGATGGCTATAACCCGCCAGCGGACCCGCCGATCGGAGGCGGCGCGGTCGATATCGAGCTCTCCTATCCGGTGGACAATGACAGATCAAATGGATTCCGCATCGGCGATACCCTGGTCGCCCATTTTGAGACTACCTCTGCGCCGACAGCGGGCTATATCGGCGTCGCGGAATACAGCGGAACGCCATACGCCCGACACCTGATCTTGGCAACTGACGTTGACGGTAACAACGTTGTCGCCGAGGCGTACGGCAATCCCCTGGCGTCGCTCGAACTGGGCACGCAATATGCGTTTTCCGTTCCGCTTCTAGCGACAACCGACTACTACGTGATTATCCGCAATGAGCTCGGCAATGGGGACCCGTCGGGGACGCCGGGGACGCTTGCTGATATCTCGATAACCCTTTCCGTCGAGATTTAAGCCATGTCCGACTACACGCCAGACTTCACGACCATTCAGACATCGCAAAGCGGCAAGGAGGTCACCGCTAATCGGCTGCATGCGGCCGCGCTCACGATGTTCGGAATCGAACGCTGGTCTGGACTCGTGGTGTACTTCATCGGCGGCCGCGTGGGCGGTACGCATGTCGCTGCTGGCAATCTCACCATGACGAATGCTGCCAGCAACTATGTTGTCGCCCATCGAACGACGCTAGCGTTATCCGTATCGACTGGGACGACCAATTGGAATGACAACGCGACGTATGGCCGAGTCGCGTTGATTACGGCGGCGTCTGGAGTTGTTTCCAATTGGGAGGATCGCCGCTTCGGCGCAAATGGCATCTTCGACTTCGGCAGTACGCCGGCATTCATCGTATTGTCGCCCGCGTACGCTGCGAGTCTCACGATCGATCTCGCGGCGTGCGCTGAGTACGCAATCGTAGTTGTCAACGTTGGCACGCTGACGGGCAATATCACGCTCAACATTACAAATGGCGCGGATGGACAGGTGATCCGCGTGCGCCTGACTCAGGACGGCACCGGAACCCGCACGTTCACCGCTGGCGCGAATTTGCGGTTTTCGACTGATACGCC
>CAZYGK010000034.1:0-30108 GCA_964647355.1 uncultured Flavobacteriaceae bacterium
CGACGTGGAGCTTTTGCGGCTTGATCAGTTCTTGCCAGTTCTTCTCAATCACGGGGTCATCCTTGGACGAAAATCGGGGGATGCGAATTTCAACTTAGACGCGGCGGCGCTTCGGCGGCCTGCAACCATTGTGAGGGATCGGCGTCACGTCGCGGATCGTCGTGATCGTGAAGCCCGCGGCTTGCAGCGCACGAAGCGCGCTTTCGCGGCCCGACCCCGGACCCTTCACTTCCACTTCGAGCGTGCGCACGCCGTGCTCCATCGCCTTCTTCGAGGCGTCTTCAGCCGCGACCTGTGCGGCATAAGGCGTCGACTTGCGCGAACCCTTGAAGCCCATCGTGCCCGACGACGACCAGGCAACCGTGTTGCCCTGCGCGTCGGTGATGGTGATCATCGTGTTGTTGAACGTCGCGTTCACGTGGGCCACGCCCGACGTGATGTTTTTGCGCTCTTTCTTGCGCACGCGCGCTTTCTTTTCGGTAGCCATTTTCTGGTCGTCCTAAATTCGAATTACTTCGTAACTTGCTTCTTGCCGGCGATCGGCTTCGCCGGGCCCTTGCGGGTGCGAGCGTTCGTGTGCGTGCGCTGGCCGCGAACGGGCAGGCCCTTGCGGTGACGCAGGCCGCGATAGCAGCCGAGGTCCATGAGGCGCTTGATGTTCATCGCGACTTCGCGGCGCAGGTCGCCTTCGACGACGTACTCGCGGTCGATCGCTTCGCGGATCTGAATGACCTGCGCTTCCGAAAGCTGGTTCACGCGCTTCGACTCTTCGATGCCGAGCTTCTTGCAGATCGCGACCGCGTTCACCGGGCCGATGCCGTGGATGTAGCGCAGCGCGATGTGAACGCGCTTGTTGGTGGGAATGTTTACGCCTGCGATGCGGGCCACGTGTCGTCTCCTAATTCAGTTCTTCAATGCCGAATGGCGCCGCCCCCGGGTGTCCCCGGCGGTAGCGTCCGCGCCCGACTGATACGGAAGGCGGCGGAGTATAGGGCTATTTTCCCGGGGGTCAATCACTGCCGGGCCCCCGTTTTCCCGGACTTTTCGTCGCTGAGGAGGGCGTCGATTTCGGCCGTTACGCCGTCGATCGTCCGCATTCCGTCGATCCGCCGGATTTTCCCCTGCCCTTCATAGTAGGGGAGAATTGGGGCGGTTTGCTCGTTGTAGGCCTTAAGGCGCTTCTTGAACGTCTCAGGCGTGTCGTCGGGGCGGACTTCTTCGCCCCGCGCGCGGGCGTCAGCCGCCCTGCCCTCGACCCGGGCCGTCAGCTTGGCCTGGTCCACGTCCATCAGGATGACGTGGGCGACCGAGCGCTTCTTGCCGTCAAGCATGGCGTCCAGCGCCTTCGCTTGAGCGAGCGTGCGCGGGAAGCCGTCGAGCACGAAGCCCTTCGTGCAATCCTTCTCCGCGATCCGGTCGGCGATAATGCCGACCACGACGTCGTCCGGCACGAGGGCGCCGGCATCCATGATCGCCTTTGCCTTCTTGCCCACTTCCGTGCCGGCCGCGATGGCGGCGCGCAGCATGTCGCCGGTCGAGAGATGGGCGATCCCATACTTCTCGTGTAGGCGCTTTGCTTGCGTGCCCTTGCCAGCAGCGGGTGGACCGAAGAGGACGAGGATCATTTCTTGAGGCGCGCCTTTTTTATGAGGCCCTCGTACTGATGCGCGATGAGGTGGCTGTTGACCTGTGCAACCGTGTCCATGGTCACCGAGACGATGATCAGGAACGAGGTGCCGCCAAGGAGCAGCAGGTTACCGCCGTACTGGGCCAGGATCCACTCCGGGATCAAACAGACCGCGACGAGGTATGCCGCGCCGATCACCGTGAGGCGGGTGAGCACGTAGTCGATGTACTCGGCGGTCTTTTTGCCCGGCCGGATGCCCGGGATGAAACCGCCGTACTTCTTCAAATTGTCGGCGGTGTCCGCCGGATTGAAGACGACCGCTGTGTAGAAGAACGCGAAGAATACGATCAGCAGCCCGTACAGCAGCATGTAGAGCGGCTGGCCGTGGTTCAGAAGGCGGACGACCTCCGTCAGCCAATCCGGCGCGTTCTGGGCGTTGAACGAAGCGATCGTGATCGGCAGCACGAGCAGCGAGGACGCGAAAATCGGCGGGATCACGCCCGACGTGTTCAGCTTCAGCGGCAAATGCGAGCTTTGCTGGTCGACCATCCGGTTGCCAACTTGGCGCTTGGGATAGCTGACCAGAAGGCGCCGTTGGGCACGCTCTACGTAGACGATGAAAGTTATGACGACGAGAACGAGGACATAGAGCCCGATCGCCGAGAACCAAGAGATCGAGCCGGTTCGCGCCATTTCCATCGTCGCGAAAAAGCCTTGAAACAGGTTCGCCACAATGCCCGCGAAGATGATCAGCGAGATGCCGTTGCCAATGCCGCGCGAGGTAATCTGCTCACCCAGCCACATCAGGAACATCACGCCGCCCGTCAGCGTGAGCACGGTCGAGATGTCGAACATCAGGCCGGGATTAATGACAAGGCCGGGGCTTGCTTGCAGCCCACGCGCAATGGCGAAGGACTGCACGACCGCCAAGATGACCGTCAGATAGCGTGTGTACTGGTTGATTGTTTTCCGGCCAGCTTCGCCTTCTTTTTTTAGCGCCTCGAGGCGCGGGCTTACCGTCGTCATCACCTGCATGATGATCGAGGCAGAAATGTAGGGCATCACGTTGAGCGCGAAGATCGCCATGCGCTCGACCGCACCGCCCGACAACAGGTTGAACATGCCCAGGATGCCCTGGGTCTGCTGTTCCATGATGCGCTGCAGCTGCGCCGGATCGATGCCGGGAAGCGGGATGAACGTGCCCAACCGATAGACGACAAGCGCACCTAGTGTGAACCAGATGCGCTTCTGAAGCTCTTCGGCCTTGGAGAACGCCGACCAATTTACATTGGCGGCGATTTGTTCTGCGGCGGACGCCATCAGCTATTGCTCCTCGATGAGCGGGCGAACCCGCTTTTGCTCTTCGCCCGCACGCCTTTTCTCTCAGGCCTTCTTCGCCTGCTGGGCCGCCGCCGCGCGTTCTTCGCGCTTCTTGGCGGCCGTAACGCGCCGTTGGGCGCGCTTGCCGGGTGCGCGATCTTTGCGGGTGACGTGCTTGGCTTTGACGCCCACGACTTTCACCGTGCCGCCAGCCTTCTTCACCGCTTCGATCGCCGAGCCCGACGCGTGCGCGACTTCGAGGTTTAGTTGGGTCTTCAACTCGCCTTTGCCAAGAAGGCGCACACCGTCGCGGGCGCGACGGGCCACACCCAGTGTTGCAAGCTTGCCAGCATTCAGCGCATCGCCGGCTTTGATCTTGCCGCTTTCGACTGCCTTCTGAAGCGCACCGATGTTCACTTCGGCGAATTCACGCGCGAAAATGTTGTTAAAGCCGCGCTTCGGAATGCGCATGTGCAATGGCATCTGGCCGCCTTCGAAGCCGAACATGCCGTGATGGCCTGTGCGCGCTTTCTGGCCCTTCACGCCTTTGCCCGACGTCTTGCCCTTGCCCGAACCCGAGCCGCGGCCAAGACGCTTGAAGCGGTGATGCGCACCTTCGTTGTCGCGGATTTCGTTGAGTTTCATCGTCTTCTACTTTCGTTTACGCGCCGTCGACGACGCGTACCATGTGGCGGACCTTGCAGATCGCGCCCCACACGGCATCCGTGTTTTGCAGCGTCTTGCGGCGATGGAGTTTGTCGAGGCCGAGACCGATCAGCGTCTCGCGCTGGCGCTCTTCGCGGCGCGCAGGGCTTGCGATCTGTTCGATCGTCACCGTTTTGCCCTTCGGGCGGTCCTCGTTCGTACGCAGTGCCATATCAATTTACTCCGGCGAAGCTTCGACGGCGGCGCCGCCCTTGCGGGCCGACAGGACTTCGGCCACCGATTTGCCGCGCTTATTGGCGACCATCTTCGGACTCGACTGCTGCTTCAGCGCATCGAACGTCGCGCGGACCATGTTGTAGGGGTTCGACGTGCCGACCGATTTCGCAACGACGTCGTGGACGCCGAGCGCATCGAACACTGCGCGCAACGGACCGCCGGCGATGATGCCGGTACCAACCGGCGCCGGACGCAGCACAACTTTGCCCGCACCGTGGCGACCGTAAACGTCATGATGCAGCGTGCGGCCTTCGCGCAGCGGAATGCGCACGAGCGCCTTCTTCGCGGCTTCCGTCGCCTTGCGGACGGCTTCCGGCACTTCGCGCGCCTTGCCGTGACCGAAGCCGACGCGGCCTTTCTGGTCACCCACGACGACGAGCGCGGCAAAGCCGAAACGCTTACCGCCCTTCACAACTTTCGCAACGCGATTGATGTGAACGAGCTTGTCGACGAGTTCGCTGCGCTCGCCGCGATCACCGCCGCGATCGCCACCACGGTCGCGTCCGCGACCGCCGCCGCCTTCGCGATCGCCACCGCCGCGGCGCCCGCGGCGTGGTTGGTCTTGTTGTTGCTCTTCACCGGCCATCGGTCAGGATCCTCTCAAAACTTCAGGCCGCTTTCGCGGGCCGCATCGCCGAGTGCTTTAACCCGGCCGTGATAGATGTAACCGCCGCGATCGAAGACGACGGCGGTGACGCCGGCCTTCTTCGCGCGCTGCGCGACAAGCTTGCCGACGACGGCGGCCGCATCCTTATCGGACCCTTTGCCTTTCGCCAGCGCCTTCTTCGTCTCTTCATCCATCGTCGAGGCGGACGCGATCGTCACGCCCTTAACGTCGTCGATGACCTGCGCGTAGATGTGCTTCGACGAGCGAAACACGGACAGCCGCGGTTGGCCGCCCGAAACCTTGCGCAGCTTGTAGCGCGCGCGGCGTTTGCGCCGCTCAAAAAGCTCTTGCCGGGAAAGTGCCATGGCTGCCTCTACTTCTTCTTGCCTTCTTTACGCCGAATCTTCTCTTCGGCGTATTTGATGCCCTTGCCCTTGTACGGCTCAGGCTTGCGGAACCCGCGAATTTCGGCGGCCACTTGGCCGACCTTCTGCTTGTCGGAGCCCGACACCAAGATCAGCGTCGGCTTCTCGCACTTGATGTCGATGCCGGCCGGGATCGGGTAGATCACATCGTGGCTGTAGCCGAGCTGGAGCTGAAGGTTCTTACCCTGGACGGCCGCACGAAAGCCGACACCCGCGATTTCAAGCTGCTGCGAGTAGCCCTTCGACACGCCCTCAACCAGGTTGTTCACCAGCGTGCGCTGCAGGCCCCACTTGGCGCGCAGATCATCGGTCATTTCCTTCGGTGTCACCGTGACTCCGGTCTTGTCGACGGTCACGTCGATGCCTTCGACCACGCGGAGCGACAGCTCTCCCTTCGGGCCCTTGACCTTGACTTCACGGTCCTTGACGGTGGCCGTCACGCCCGTGGGCAGCGGCACCGGTTTCTTACCAATTCGCGACATCTTTCTTACCTTTCCCGCGCCCGTTTGCTCTTAGAACACGTGGCACAGAATTTCGCCGCCCACGTTCTGCTCGCGTGCCAGCGCGTCCGACATGACACCCTTCGGCGTCGACAAGATCGAGATACCAAGTCCGTTGCGTACGGGCTTCAGGTCCTTGATCGACGAATAGACGCGGCGGCCCGGCGTGGACACGCGACGGATCTCTTTGATCACGGGCTTACCGTCGAAGTACTTGAGCTCGATCTCGAACTCGGGCTTTGCCTGGGTGTGCGTCACTTCGGCATAGCCGCGGATGTAGCCTTCACCGGTGAGCACATCGAGAACGCGGCCGCGCAGCTTCGATGCGGGAGAGGAGACCTTCGCGTGACCGCGTTCTTGACCGTTGCGGATGCGGGTCAGGAGATCGCCAATGGGATCGTTGATCGACATTTATCTTCTCCCCTTACCAGCTCGACTTGACCATGCCCGGGATGAGCCCGTGGGCGGCCAACTCGCGCAGTTTTACACGGCACATCTTGAGCTTGCGGTAGTTGCCGCGCGAACGGCCCGTCAACTCGCAGCGATTGCGGATGCGCGTGGGCGATGAGTTGCGCGGCAGCTCGGCGAGCTTCAGCCGCGCCGCGAACCGCTCTTCCGGCGCCAGCGACATGTTGTTCGCCTGCCCCTTCAGCTTTTCGCGCTTCGCCGCGTAGCGCTTCACCAGCTTCTCGCGCCGCTTATTCTTTTCGATCGAGCTCGTCTTCGCCATTTCGTCTTCGCCTCAAATGTTCGTCACTTCGCAAACGGCATTTGGAAGCCGGCGAGCAACGCCTTGGCCTCTTCGTCCGTCCGCGCGGTCGTGCAGAACGTGATGTCCATGCCCCAAACCGTGTCGATCTTGTCGTAGTCGATCTCCTGGAACACGAGGTGCTCCTTGAGACCCATCGAATAGTTGCCGCGCCCGTCGAAGCTCTTCGGGTTCACGCCACGGAAGTCGCGGACGCGGGGCAGTGCGACCGTGATCAAGCGATCTAGAAAGTCGTACATGCGGTCTTTGCGCAGAGTGACTTTGCAGCCCAACGCCATGTTTTCGCGAACTTTGAAGTTCGAGATCGCGATGCGGGCCTTCGTGATTACCGGCTTTTGGCCGGCGATCAGCGCAAGATCGCGAACGGCGGACTGAATCTTCTTCGTGTCCGCGGTCGTCTCGCCGACGCCCATGTTGATCACGATTTTGTCGAGCTTCGGCACCTGCATCGGGTTCTTGTACGCGAACTTCTCGATCAGTTGCTTGCGCACGACGTCGTGGTAGCGCTTCTTCTGACGCGGCACATACTTCTCGCCCGCGGCCAGCTTCACGCCTTTGGCGCGCTGTGCTTCGGTCTGGGTCGTGACGGCGGGCCCGGATGCGGCCTCCGCACCCTTCTTCGCCTTCTTTTCAGCGCGCTTCTCTTCCGTCTTCGACGGCGGCGGACCACCGGCTTTGGCTTCTTTCGCCTCGCCCTCGGCCTTGCCCTTTTTGCCCTTGGCTTCTTTCTCAGACATCGATCAGTTCCCCGGACTTCTTCGCAAAGCGAACCTTGCGGCCGTCCTGCAGCGTCTTAAATCCGATACGCGTCGGCTCGCCCGATTTCGGGTCGATGTGTGCGACGTTCGAAATATGAATGGGCGCTTCCTTCGTGACGATGCCGCCCTGGCTGCGCGCCGACTGCTTGGTATGGCGCTTGACCATGTTCACACCCTGGACCAACACGCGGTCTTCGTCGGCATAGACCTTCAAGATCTGACCGATTCGCGGCGTGGAACCTTTGCGCTTCTTTTCTTCACCGGCGACCACCATCACGCGGTCACCCTTCTTGAATTTCGCGGCCATTACAGAACCTCCGGCGCGAGCGAGACGATCTTCATGTGGTTCTTGGCGCGAAGTTCGCGCGTGACCGGTCCGAAGATGCGCGTGCCCACGGGCTCGCCTTGGTTGTTGATCAAGACCGCAGCGTTGCGGTCGAAACGGATGCAGCTGCCGTCCTGGCGGCGCACTTCTTTAGCGGTGCGCACGACGACCGCCTTCATCACGTCGCCCTTCTTCACGCGACCGCGCGGAATGGCGTCCTTGATGGAGACGACGATGATGTCGCCCACGGTGGCGTAACGGCGCTGGGCGCCGCCGAGCACCTTGATGCACATGACGCGCCGCGCGCCCGAGTTGTCGGCAACGTCCAAGTTGGTTGTCATCTGGATCATGGCTAGCGCCTTCGTATCTCGATTTAAGCTTTGGCCGCAGCCGCTTCGTAGAGGACTTCCCAACGCTTCAACTTCGACATCGGGCGGCATTCTTGGATGCGCACGGTGTCGCCGGACTTGAAGCGAGCCTGCTCGTCATGCGCGTGGTAGCGCTTCGAGCGGCGCAACGTCTTGCCGAGCACCGGGTGGATGAAGCGGCGCTCCACCTCGACGATGACCGTCTTCTTGTTCTTGTCGCTTACGACGACGCCTTGGAGAATTCGTTTCGGCATGGTGCTCTCTTATGCCTTCGCCTTCGCGCGCGACTTCTCGCCGAGCACGGTGTTGATCTTCGCAATCGTGCGACGCACGATCCGCACGCGCGCCGTCTTCTCGAGCTGCCCCGTCGCCTTCTGGAAGCGCAGATTGAACTGCTCCTTCTGAAGCTTGGTGCGCTCTTCCGAAAGCTGGTCCGGCGACAACTGCCGGAGCTCTACGACGCTGCTCTTGTCTTTCTTTGCCATCGTTCAGGTCCTTATTCCGTGTGACCCAAGCGGGTGACGAACTTCGTCTTGATCGGCAGCTTCGCCGCCGCAAGGCTCAACGCTTCCTTCGCCGTCGCCGTGTTCACGCCGTCGACCTCGAACAGCACGCGGCCCGGCTTCACGCGGCAGGCCCAGAACTCCGGCGCGCCCTTACCGGCACCCATGCGGACTTCGGCCGGCTTCTTCGAAACCGGAATATCCGGGAACATCCGGATCCACACGCGGCCTTGGCGCTTCATCGCGCGGGTGATCGCGCGGCGTGCCGCTTCGATCTGGCGGGCGGTGATACGATCGGGCTCCATCGCCTTCAGGCCGAACTCGCCGAAGTCGAGCTTGTTAGCCGACGTCGCCTTGCCGTGAATGCGGCCTTTGAATTGCTTGCGGTACTTAGACCGTTTCGGTTGCAGCATCGTTCAGTTCCAAATCTCTAGCCTGGCGCCGGGGCTGGACGCGGCGTGCGGGCCTGACCGCCTTGCTCCTGCGCTTCGCTCAAGCGTTTGTCTTGGGCCATCGGGTCGTGTTCCATGATCTCGCCCTTAAACACCCACACTTTCACACCGCAGGTGCCGTAAGCGGTCTTGGCCGTTGCGATGCCAAAGTCGATGTCCGCCCGCAGCGTGTGAAGCGGCACGCGGCCTTCGCGGTACCACTCAACGCGCGCGATTTCCGCGCCGCCCAGACGGCCGCCGCAGTTTATGCGGATACCGAGGGCGCCGAGCTTCAGCGCCGACTGCACCGCGCGCTTCATCGCACGGCGGAACGAGACGCGGCGCTCAAGCTGCTGCGCGATCGACTCGGCGATCAGATGCGCGTCGACTTCCGGCTTGCGGATCTCGACAATGTTTAGGTGCACTTCCGACTTCGTGAACTTACCGAGGTCGCTCTTCAGCTTCTCGATGTCGGCGCCCTTCTTGCCGATGACAACGCCCGGACGTGCCGAGTGAATCGTCACGCGGCACTTCTTGTGCGGGCGCTCGATGATGATGCGCGCTACGCCGGCCTGCTTTAGCTTGTCGAGCAGGTACTCGCGGATCTTAAGGTCTTCGTGCAGGAGCTGTCCGTACTCACGGCGATCCGCGAACCAGCGCGAGTCCCACGTGCGGTTGATGCCGAGACGAAGCCCGACGGGGTTAACTTTCTGACCCATTAGGCGGCCTCCTTCTTTGCCGCTTCCGGCTTTTTCTTCGACGCGGGCTTACCTTTGCCCTTGGGCTTCTTGGCTTTCTTTTCTTGCTTCTCCTCACGAACGACAATCGTCAGTTCCGAGAACGGCTTCAGGATGCGCGCACCCTTGCCACGGCCGCGCGCATGGAAGCGCTTCAGGACCATGTCCTTGCCGGTCCAAGCCTGCGCCACGACCAGGTCGTCGACATCCAAGTTGTGGTTGTTCTCAGCGTTCGCGACGGCGGACTTCAGCACTTTCAGAACATCGTTGGCGATGCGCTTGTTCGAGAAGGTCAGATCCGCAATCGCGCGATCCACTTTCTTGCCGCGGATCAGGCCCGCGACGAGGTTCAACTTGTATTGCGATGTCCGCATCATACGGCCGACGGCTTGCGCCTCGGTGTCGGCAAGAGTGCGATCCTTGCTTGGCTTACTCATGCCTCAAGCCCTCTTCGCTTTCTTGTCGCCGCCAGAATGGCCGTGGAAGGTGCGCGTCGGCGAGAACTCGCCGAACTTGTGCCCCACCATTTCCTCGGTCACGAGAACGGGGATGTGCTTCTGCCCGTTGTAGACGCCGAAGGTCAGGCCCACGAACTGCGGCAGGATCGTGGAGCGGCGGCTCCAGATCTTGATCACTTCGCGGCGGCCGGACTTGTGCGCTGCTTCCGCTTTCTTCAGCAGAAACCCGTCGACGAACGGACCCTTCCAGACTGAACGTGTCATGACGCTCCTCAGCCCTTCTTCTTCAGGTGACGCGAGGTCACGATCAGTTTCGATGTGCGCTTGTTGGAGCGCGTCTTCATGCCCTTCGTGAACTTGCCCCACGGGGTCACCGGGATACGGCCACCCTTCGTACGGCCTTCACCACCACCGTGCGGGTGATCGATCGGGTTCATCGCGGTACCGCGAACCGACGGGCGCTTGCCCTTCCAGACGTTGCGGCCGGCTTTGCCAATCACGACGTTCATGTGGTCCGGGTTCGACACCGCACCGACCGTCGCCATGCACTCCAGACGCACCTTGCGGGTTTCGCCCGAGTTCAGACGCAGGATCGCGTAGCCTTGGTCGCGGCCGACGAACTGCACATATGTGCCCGCCGAACGCGCGATCTTGCCGCCAGCGCCAGCCTTGAATTCGACGTTGTGCACGATCGTGCCGACCGGCATCGCCGCCAGCGGCATCGCGTTGCCGGGCTTCACGTCCGCCTTCGGGCCGGAGATGATCTTGTCGCCGACACCCAGACGCTGCGGCGCCAGGATGTAGGTCTGCTCGCCGTCGGGGTACTTCACCAGCGCGATGAAAGACGACCGGTTCGGATCGTACTCAATACGCTCGACCGTTCCTTCGACGTCGAACTTGCGACGCTTGAAATCGATCACGCGGTAGAGCTTCTTGTGCCCGCCGCCGCGCCAGCGCGTAGTGATGCGGCCCGTATTGTTGCGGCCGCCGAATTCCTTCTGCGGCTCCGTCAAATGCTTCACCGGCCGGCCTTTGAAGAGCTGGCTGCGGTCGATCAACACCAATTGGCGCGTCGACGGCGTCGTGGGTCTGAATGTCTTTAACGCCATGGTCTAGAGCCCCGTCGTCACGTCGATCGTCGAACCTTCGGCCAAGGTCACAACCGCTTTCTTTACATCGCTCCGCTGGCCTAAACGGCCCCGGAACATCTTCTTCTTGCCCTTCGTCACCAGCGTGTTCACGCCGGTCACTTTCACCTTGAACAGCTCCTCGACCGCCTTTTTGATTTGCGGCTTCGTCGCGTCGTGCGGCACGCGGAACACAACCTGGTTGTGCTCCGACAGCTTCGTCGACTTTTCGGTGATCACCGGCGACAGAATCGCCTGATAGTTGGACTTCGTCATTTGAAGCGCTCCTCAATCGCGCTCAAGGCCGCCTTCGTGAGTACCAGCTTCTCCCGGCGCAGAACGTCGAGAACGTTGATGCCGGCAACCGACAAGAGATCGATGTTCTTGATGTTGCGAGCCGCACGCTCAAAACCCGTGTCGAACGCGCCGTCGACGATCAGCGCCGACTTCAGCCCGAGCTTGCCGAACGAGGCTGCGACTTTCTTGGTTTTGGCTTCTTTGACTTGGGCCGCGTCGAGGATGACAAGCTGGCCGTCTTTTCTCTTGGTCGAGAGGGCCATCTTGAGGCCCAAGGCACGTACCTTCTTCGGCAGATCGGTTTCTCGCGAGCGGAGAACCGGACCCATAGCCTTCGCGCCGCCGCGGAACTGACCGACTTTCGCTGCGCCGTGACGCGCTTGGCCCGTACCCTTTTGCTTATAAATCTTCTTCGTCGTGCGATTGACTTCCGAACGGGTCAGCACGCGGGCTTGTCCCTTGTGGCGCTTGTTTTCTTGCCACTGAACGACGCGCGCGAGGATATCCGCACGCGGCTCGACGCCGAACACGTCTTCGGAGAGTTGCACTTCACCGGCGCTGCCGGCGTCCAAGGTAACGACTTTGAGTTTCATATCCGCCGCTCCCCTATGCCGCCGCCGATGCTGCAGGCTTCTTCACCGCAGCAGGCTTTGGAGCTTCCTTGGGCAACGGACGCTTCACAGCATCGCGCACCATCACCCAGCTGCCTTTGGCGCCGGGGACGCCGCCCTTGATCATGATCAGGCCGCGCTCGACGTCGACCTTCGCCACTTCGACGTTTTGCGTCGTGACGAGGACTTGGCCCATATGGCCCGACATCTTCTTGCCCTTAAACGTACGACCGGGATCCTGACGGTTACCCGTCGAACCCGGCGAACGGTGAGAGATCGAAACGCCGTGCGAAGCTTCCAAGCCGCCGAAATTGTGGCGCTTCATGGTGCCCGCGAAGCCCTTACCGATCGTCACGCCCGACACGTCGACGATTTGGCCCGGCACGAAGTGATCGGCCGTGATGACCGAACCGACGTCTACCATGTTGTCCGCCGACACCCGGAACTCGGCGACTTTGCGCTTCGGCTCGACTTGAGCCTTTGCAAAGTGACCGCGTTCGGCCTTCGTGACACGCTTGACCTTCGCCACGCCCGAACCGAGCTGCAGCGCCGTGTAGCCGTCTTTTTCCTTGGTGCGCTGCGCCACGACCTGACAGCCGTCGAGCTTCAACACCGTAACAGGCACATGCCGACCGTCGTCTGTGAACAGACGCATCATGCCGACTTTCTGAGTTATCACCCCTGTGCGCATGGCGAGCGCCACCTTCTCTTCGTTATTGCAGCTTGATTTCGACACTGACCCCGGCCGCGAGGTCGAGCTTCATAAGAGCGTCGACCGTTTGCGGCGTGGGATCGATGATGTCGAGAAGCCGCTTGTGGGTGCGGATTTCGAACTGCTCGCGGCTCTTCTTGTCGACGTGCGGCGAGCGGTTCACGGTGAACTTTTCAATCCGGTTCGGAAGCGGGATCGGCCCACGCACGCGTGCACCGGTGCGCTTGGCCGTGTTCACGATCTCGCGCGTCGACAAGTCGAGCACCCGGTGATCGTAGGCCTTGAGCCTGATGCGGATATTTTGGCTTTGCATTGGCCGTTCTTCCTATTCGGATATTCTTCGTTATTTGACGATCTTGGCGACGACGCCCGAACCGACGGTGCGGCCGCCTTCGCGGATGGCGAAGCGCAGCTTTTCTTCCATCGCGATCGGAACGATCAACTCGACGTCGATCGTCACGTTGTCGCCCGGCATCACCATCTCGGTGCCCGCCGGCAGTTGAACCACGCCCGTCACGTCCGTCGTGCGGAAGTAGAATTGCGGGCGGTAGTTCGTGAAGAACGGCGTGTGACGGCCGCCCTCTTCCTTCGTCAGAATGTAGGCTTCCGCCTTGAAGTGCGTGTGCGGCGTCACCGAACCGGGCTTGGCCAGAACCTGGCCGCGCTCGATGCCTTCGCGCTCGATACCGCGGAGAAGACAACCGACGTTGTCGCCGGCCTCACCCGAGTCGAGCAGCTTGCGGAACATTTCGACGCCCGTGACCGTCGTCTTCGACGTCGGACGAATGCCGATGATCTCGACTTCCTCGCCGACCTTGATGATGCCGCGTTCGATACGGCCCGTGACCACCGTGCCGCGGCCCGAGATCGAGAACACGTCTTCGACCGGCATCAGGAACGGCTGATCCTTCGGACGATCCGGCTGCGGGATGTGCTCGTCCACCGCCTTCATCAGTTCCATGATCGCCTGCTCGCCGAGCTTCGGATCCTTGTCTTCCAGCGCCATCAGGGCCGAGCCCTTGACGATCGGGATCTTGTCGCCCGGGAAGTCGTACTTCGACAAAAGCTCGCGGACTTCGAGTTCGACGAGGTCCAGAAGCTCAGGATCGTCCACCATGTCGACCTTGTTCATGAACACGACCAGCGCCGGCACGCCGACCTGGCGGGCAAGCAGGATGTGCTCGCGCGTCTGCGGCATCGGGCCGTCGGCAGCCGACACGACCAGGATCGCGCCGTCCATCTGGGCCGCGCCCGTGATCATGTTCTTCACGTAGTCCGCGTGGCCAGGGCAGTCGACGTGCGCGTAGTGGCGCTTGTCGGTCTCGTACTCGACGTGCGCCGTCGAGATCGTGATGCCGCGCGCCTTTTCTTCCGGCGCCTTGTCGATCTGGTCATACGCCGTGAACGACGCCTTGCCCGACTTCGCCAGCACCTTCGTGATCGCCGCCGTCAACGACGTCTTCCCGTGGTCGACGTGCCCGATCGTTCCGATGTTGCAGTGCGGCTTGTTGCGCTCGAATTTTGCTTTGGCCATTGGCTAGTTCCTTAGATATTCTTCTCTCGTGTTCGCCCCGCTTCGCCAAAAGGCTTCGCGGGGCATCCTGCATCGTGTCTCTTCATACCAATCCTGCGTAGCGCAGTGCGCGAAGCAGGATGGAGCGGGTGAAGGGAATCGAACCCTCGTCGTAAGCTTGGAAGGCTTCTGCTCTACCATTGAGCTACACCCGCAACTTTCGGCGTGAGCCGCTATGAATTCTCCTACGTTCCTTCTCGTCGCCCCACTACGCCAAGGCTTCGTGGTGCACCCTTCGCTGACTGATCGCTATGGCCTGCCACCCGAAGCTGCGCAGCAGCGAAGGGTGGTGGGGGAGGTAGGACTCGAACCTACGAAGGCGTCAGCCAGCGGATTTACAGTCCGCCCCCTTTGCCACTCGGGACACTCCCCCAAAATGGACATGCGTCAGATCATGCCGTGTGCGTGTTTGCTCCAGCCGGTTATGAATTTTGTCCTATCATTTGGGATGGCGCCCGCACGCGCCCACAACCGTCTGGGCACGGGAGCGCGGCTTATCTCGAATTTGCGCCTGATTTGTCAACTGGTTAATGGTCATCTCCCCCCTTCGATTGGAGCGGCACAATGACCAGGCGCCACCATGGCCGAGGCGGCGAACAGCGTGGCGACGGCGGCGGACTTTGGCTCTGGGGAACGCACGCCGTGCGCTCGGCGCTCGCCAACCCTGCCCGGAAATCCAAAAAATTGCTGATTTCCGCCAATGCCGCGCCGGAGTTGAGGGGGCTCGCGGCAAAAGCCAGGGTGCCGGTGGAGGCGGTCGACCATCACGCGATCGATCGAGCACTTCCGCGCGAGGCGGTTCACCAAGGTGCCGCCCTCCTGACCAACCCGCTGCCGGAGGGCGATATCCACGATGCAATTGAGGGAATTCCCGAGCCGCGGCGCCTCATCCTGCTCGACCAGGTGACGGACCCGCACAATCTCGGTGCGATTTTGCGTTCTGCCGCCGCGCTCGGTGCGTGCGGCGTGATCGTGCAAGACCGGAATTCTCCCCCGGAGGGGGGCGTCCTCGCCAAGGCGGCGAGCGGCGCCCTTGAGCTCGTGCCGATCATTCGGGTCGTCAACATCGCGCGAGCGCTCGATGAACTTGGGGAGTTGGGGTTCCTGCGGCTTGCATTCGCCGATGAAGCGGCCGAGCCGATCGAACAATTGGACCTCGACCGCGATGTCGTGTTGGCGCTGGGCGCCGAGGGCGAGGGCCTGCGCCGCCTCACGCGCGAAAAGTGCGACGTTGCCGTGCGGCTGCCGACACGACCCGAGATGCCGAGTTTGAACGTCTCAAACGCGGCTGCGATCGCGCTCTATGCCTGCAGGCGCACTCAGTAGATCGCGGCGACCGTGTCGACTTGCGAGCCGCCGAAGTCCTCGATGAACACGAGCACCTTGTAACCGCGCCGCATGACAACACGGCCTTGCGCATCGCGAACAAGCTTGCCCTTCGTGCTCATCGTTCCCGTCTGCTGGTCGACGGCGAACACCGGTACACGGCCTTTGTAATTGGCCTGAATCAGCTCGAACAGAGTTTGCGCATTAGCGGCGGACAATCGAATGCACCCATGCGAGGCGCGATTCCCGAGTTCCTTAGCGCCGTTGTCGTCGCTGCCATGGATGGCTAGGCCAGATGTGCGGCCTTCGATTTGCCAGTCGAAGAACATCGCGTACGGCATTGGCGATCGCCATTGCCGGGACGTGTAGTCCGCGTAGAACCGGCCGCGGTCGAGCTTGAACATGCCGTCAGGCGTGTGCGTTCCGAGCGTCCGGCCGGAGGGCGACACCATCTGCTCCTCCTTGCCGGTCGAAACCAACCAGGTGTGGAGCAGGTTGAACGACTGGTTCGGCTGCTTGGCCATCACGAACATGCGCTGCGCCCAGGGGCCTTTGTCGGGCGTTGCCTTGCTCACATAGAGGTAGAGGTCGAAATATGGGAACAGCTCGCCCGGAACCTTAGCGCGGAGACGCGCTTCGACCGGCTCTAGGTCGACCGCCAGCCCGCTCTGCATCTCAGCAAGCTGTAGCTGCGGCGAGGGAGCGTTCGGCGCGACTTGAACGGCGAGCTTTGGCGGGCCGCCGACGATCGGCGCCGCCATGTCACGCGGCTCCATGACGATAAAGGGCAGACGGGCCTCGGCAACCAGAGGGCTTTCGGCGGCCTTTTTCGCGACAGCGCTCGCATCGTCGATGAACGCGTTCCAGACGAACCTGGCTTGCGCGGCAAGCCGGTCGAATTCAGGGCGGTATTTCCCGCCCGCAGTTGGATTTTGCAGAACGACGTAGGCGCCGGTGGCCGTTCCGGCCACGACAAAAGCCACGCTCAGCCTTGTAAGCCAAGATGCCATTCACCTTCCCCATTCCCAGACGGACAGACTAATTGGCCTGCCCCAGGTGACTCAATCTAAGTTGCAGAAACGGCCTCCAACTCCCTGTAGTTGCTGCTTTTCTGCAACGGTAACCATACGGCGAGTCGTCTAGTTGGTGTAAGCGACCACCGGTCCCACAACCTCGTCGCGACCGTCGTAGTTTTCCACAAGGAGGACCGCGCGGTAGCCGTCCTGCAGCATCAACGTGCCATCGGCCGCCTTTTCCACCCTGCCCCACCGGTCGGTGGAGCCATTTTCGTTGATCGTTAGCGAAGGCACGCGCCCCTTCGTCGTGTTCTTGATTTTGAAGAAGAGTTCCTTCGCGTGCTTGGGTGCCAGGCGCACGCAGCCCGCGGAGTCACGCCGGCCCAGGCGGCCGACTTTGCTTGCTCCCATTGCCGCGTGGATCGCGAGGCCCGACATATTCCCGTTGTTTTGCAGGTCGTAGAACATCGCATAGTGCATGGGCGCGTTGTCCCAGGTGCGCGACCAGTAGCGCTCGTGGAAGCGAGCAGGGTCGAGCATGAAGATGCCCTCAGGCGTCGTCGTCCGGATTTTCTTTTCTTTGTGAATCTCAATCTTCTCGCGACCGGTTGAGACCTGCCATTCGGCATACGGATTGATCTTACCGTCGGCATCGCGCTGGAACACGAACATCCGCTGTGCAAGCGGGCCGCGGTTCGACTTGCTCACATACATGAAGAGATCGAAGTAGCCTTCGATCTCTCTCGGAACCGTCTCGAAGAGGCGCCGCTCTGCTCGACTGATTAGCGGCGTCTCTGCGTCAAGCACGTCTGTGGCAGGGATCGGCGCCCTTGGCGTCGCTACGGATGCGAGATGCACGTCCCGCTTCTGTCCGACAGCCGCCACCGGCCGCGCAGGTTGCACAACCGGCGATTCAGGTTCGACGGGTGTCGGCGCAACCACTGCAGAGTCGCTGTCCGGAGCGACCGCCATCGGCGCCTGCTCCGAAGAGGGCTCGGTTACCTGGTAAGGGTTGTAGGAACTGCCCTCTTCCGGGGCCGAAATCGGCTGCGCGGACTCCGCGGATTCCGCATCGGAACGAGCGCGGAATGGATCTTGGCTGCCGACACTCCCAGCGGAGATCAGAAGTGCCAAAAAGGCCAGCGTCGACAACGCCTTAAAACGCGGCATGAAGCCCCCAACTCGACTTCCCCGCGTCGGTTTCTGATCCCCATCAGCAGCCGACCCCTTCCGTGTTTCAAACATGAAACAAAAACGGAGCGGTTGCAATAACCCCAAGGGGTATTGGCCGCGTGTTTCACCCGGCCATCAACAACTCGTCGTAGAGATGCACAGTCGCACGTTCGAGTTGTCCACGCCTGCGAATCTGAGAGATCGCACAACCGTCAACGGTCACGACTGTTGTGGGTTGGAAGTTGGAGTTGCAGCTCATCGCCCATTGGAGATTGAGGCTCTGTGGACATGACTCCAATACGGCGAACGGCGCCGCTTCATCAGCGACGCCGTTGAAGAAAAATATTTTTTCGGGGACACAACCTTTACGCGCCGGATGCCCCGAAACGCTCCTCCCAGGCGGTAACTTGCTCAGGGGCGATCTTGCCGAACAGCACATCGCCGGCTCCTGGTGCATTGAAACCGTGGCCAGGCTCGAGGACCTCAAGCTGTTGCGCGACGGGCCCTTCGGGCCAGCGCAGCGCCTTGGGATCGACGTTGAGCGCAAGGGCCATCTTCTCCGCCGCATGCGGGATGATCGGCGTCGAGAGCGCGGCGAATAGGCGGATCAGATTGATCGCCGTGCGCACGCATTGCGCCGCCGCGTCCTTGTTCGTTTTAATCGCGGTCCAAGGCGCGCCTTCCGCCAGATACTCGTTGCCCAAGACCCAGATCGCGCGCAACTCGGACGCGGCCTTGCGGAACTGCATGTCTTCAAGGTGCTGCGTATAGGCGGCAATCCGCCGTTCCAGGTTCTCGATTAGCCGCTCTTCCAGCGCACCGCGCGCGCCGCCGGCGGGGATTGCAGTACCGAACTGCTTCTCGGTGAACTTCAGCGTCCGGTTCATGAAGTTCCCGAGCACGTCGGCAAGGTCCTTATTCACCGTGTCCGCAAAGTGCTGCCACGTGAACGACGTATCCGCACTCTCGGGCGCATTCGCGACCAGGTACCAACGCCAATAATCCGGCGGCAAAATCTCGAGCGCCGTATCCATAAACACGCCGCGCTTCTGGCTCGTCGAGAACTTGCCGCTGTAATAGTTCAGCCAGTTGAAGCCTTTGATCTGATCGACGAGCTTCCACTTCTCGCCCGAGCCCAAGATCGTGACCGGAAATCCAACGGTATGAAACGGCACGTTGTCTTTGCCCATGAACTGAACATAGCGCACGTCAGACTGTGCCTTGTCGCCGAGCCACCACGACTTCCAATCGCGTGAGTTGGATCCCGGCGCATCGTCCGCCCATTCCCTGGTTGCTCCGATATATTCGATCGGCGCGTCGAACCAGACGTAAAAAACCTTGCCCTTCAGCCCTTCGACGTCGGGCTTCTTGCCGTCCGGATTTGGCCCCCAATCGGCGGCGTTGACCGGCACGCCCCACGCGAGGTCGCGCGTGATGCCGCGATCCTGCAGCCCTTCGTCGAGCCATTTGAGCGCGATCGAGGACACGAGGTTGGGCCACTCCGTACGCGTGCCGATCCACTTGCGCAGATCGTCCGAAAACGCCGACTGCTTAAGGAACAGATGCTTGCTGTCCCGAAGCTCGATCTCCTTCGATCCCGAAAGCGCCGAACGCGGCTCTTTCAGATCAGCCGGATCAAGCACACGTGTGCAGTTCTCGCACTGGTCGCCGCGAGCACGGTCGTAATTGCAGTAGGGGCAGGTGCCGATGACATAGCGATCCGGCAGGAACCGCCCATCGGCCTTCGAGTAGACCTGACGCGTGGTACGCTCCTCGATATGCCCGCGCTCCCAAAGCACCTTCGCGAACCCTTGTGTCAGCTCGCGGTTCTGCGGACTGGACGAACGGCCGAAATAGTCGAACGAGAGGCCGAACCCGTCGCAGAGCATCTTCTGGATCGCCCACCACTTGGCGCAGTACTCGGCGATCGGCAGGCCCTCCTCAAGCGCTGCGAGTTCGGCCGGCGTGCCGTGCTCGTCGGTCGCGCAAATGAACAGAGTCTCGCGCCCCCGCGCGCGGCAGTAGCGCGCATAGACGTCGGCAGGCAGCATCGACCCGGTCAAATTCCCCAAATGCTTGACGCCGTTGATGTAGGGAAGCGCGCTGGTAATCAGGGTTCGTTTTTGGGTCATGGCTCACCGTTTTCCGCGCCGGATAGATGAACCCGGCGCAAAGGGAGCGCGACCATATAGAAGGGTGAAGTTGTGAGCAAAGCGGCGTCCTGCCTTGGACTTCCCCTGCCCTATCTGCTTTAACGCCCGCGATTCCGGAGCCCGCGTATGACCGACCGCAAGAACGGCCTCACCTATGCCCAAGCGGGCGTCGACATCGACGCTGGCGACGCGCTGGTCGAAGCGATAAAGCCGCTCGCGAAGTCGACGGCGCGGCCAGGCGCGGACGCGGCGTTGGGTGGGTTCGGCGGGTTGTTCGATCTCAAAGCCGCCGGCTTCAAAGATCCGCTTCTGGTCGCGGGCACAGACGGCGTCGGCACGAAGCTCAAAGTTGCGATCGAATCGGGCATCCACGACACGGTGGGCATCGACCTCGTCGCGATGTCGGTCAACGACATCGTGGTGCAAGGTGCCGAGCCGCTCCTCTTCCTCGACTATTTCGCAACCGGCAAACTCGAGGTCACGGTCGGCACGGCCGTGGTGAAAGGCGTCGCCGAAGGTTGCCGCCAAGCAGGGTGCGCCCTCGTCGGCGGCGAGACGGCAGAGATGCCCGGCATGTACGCACGCGGCGACTACGACCTCGCGGGCTTTGCGATCGGCGCCGTTGAACGCGATCAAGTCCTGCCGCGCCGGGACATGGCGGTGGGCGACGTCGTGCTGGGCCTGCAGGCCTCGGGCGTCCACTCGAACGGTTATTCGCTCGTACGCCGGATCGTCGCGGATCAGGGCCTGAAGTACGAGAGCCCGGCACCGTTCGCGAAAGGCGAGAGCCTCGGGCGCGCGTTGCTGGCGCCGACCCGCATCTACGTAAAGAGCGCTCTCGCCGCGATCCGCAAGAGCGACGTGAAGGGCTTCGCCCACATCACGGGCGGCGGGCTGACTGAAAACGTTCCGCGCGTCGTGCCGGACGACCTCGACATCGAGATTGATCTGGGCGCATGGACACCGCTGCCGGTGTTCCAATGGCTCGCCCGTTCGGGCGGTGTGGAGGAGCGCGAGATGCTGCGCACGTTCAACTGCGGCATCGGCATGATCGCCGTCGTGCCCGAAGCGCGTGCCGACGAAGCTGCCCGTGTGCTGACCGACGCCGGCGAACGCGTATTCCGCCTTGGACGCCTTATCAAGGGCAACGGCGAACCGACGGTGCGGTACAAAAGCCGCCTCGCGCTGTGACGCGCAAGCGCGTCGCGATCCTCATCTCTGGCCGCGGCAGCAACATGCGCGCGCTGATCGAGGCAGCGCGCGCGCCCGACTATCCCGGCGAAATCGTGCTCGTTGTGTCGAGCCGCATGGAAGCCGATGGCCTTGGCCTCGCACGCGAACTGGGCATCGACACCGCGCTCGTCGATCAGGTCCGCTATCGGCGCGAGAACCGGGACCGGGATGCTTACGACGCCGAATTGCACCATGTGTTGACGCGGGCGAACGTCGAGTTCGTGTGTCTTGCAGGCTTCATGCGCATCCTTTCGGCCGACTTCGTGCGCAAGTGGGAAGGCCGCATCGTCAACATCCACCCGTCCCTCCTACCGGCGTTTCGAGGCTTGAAGCCGCAGGCCCAAGCGCTTGCCGCCGGCGTGAGAGTCAGCGGCTGCACGGTGCACTATGTGGTGCCCGAACTCGACGCAGGGCCGACGATCGCGCAAGCCGAAGTCCCGATCATCGATGGCGACACCGAAGAACGCTTGAGTGCGCGCATCCTGGAAGCAGAGCACAAGCTCTATCCGTTGGCGCTCAGGAAAGTGCTCACGGCTTCTTGAGGATCGCCCGCGCCGCGTTCCGGCCCGCCGCGCCACTGATACCGCCGCCGCCGTGCATGCCGTTGCCGCATAGATAGAGATCGTCGATTGGCGTCTTGTGCGTCGACCATCCAGGCATCGGGCGCATGAAGAACATCTGGTCGAGAATGAGCTGACCGTGGTTCGGATCGCCTTCGGTGAGCCCGTAGGTCTTCTCGAGGT
This sequence comes from uncultured Flavobacteriaceae bacterium, assembly GCA_964647355.1. Taxonomy (GTDB): domain Bacteria; phylum Pseudomonadota; class Alphaproteobacteria; order Micropepsales; family Micropepsaceae; genus SZUA-430. Next base: position 21,735 of record CAZYGK010000034.1, read on the forward strand.
CCAAGGGCGTCAGCGATTTGACTGCACGTATCGACGCTTTGAGCTGCGGGAACCCAGCCGCCGCCGTCTCGACCGCGCAACGCTCAAGCACCGACCGCTCCTGCCCCCAATCGCGCTCACGCAGTGCGTAAGGCGCGAACTGAAAATGGATCGACACGCAAGCGCCGGACGCCGTGATCTCCAGATAGGGGCTCGCCGACATCTGTCCGTACTTCGCCGCATCGTAGGCGCGTTCGAGATAGCGAATGCCGGGGGCCACCGCGATCGTCCCGGCCGATACTCCGTGGTTTCCGTCCGTGAATAGGTGGACCTTGGCCACCGCGCCGCGCATTTTGATCGACTGCGCACCCCAAACGAAGTCGGGCGGCAACTCCGGCGCACCGACGAGCTCGAGCAGCGTATAGCGAGGATCGGCCGCGGAGACGACGACCGGCGCGAGGATCTCCTCGCCACTCGCCAGCCGCACGCCGCACACGCGCTGATCGTCGACCAAGATTGCTCGAACGTCCGCCGCCAAACGCAGTGCGCCGCCGCGCGACTTCAGCGCCGCAACAAGCGCCCCGGCGATGCGGCCAACCCCGCCGGCAACGCGCCGGTGTCCCGGCCCGCCGCGGTTCAGCCAATTGTGCATCAATGTGAAGCCGCTGCCTGCCGACATCGGGCCCAACGTCGAAGCATGGATCGCGACAGAACCGATTGCTGCACGCACCACATCGGACTCGAACCATTCTTCGGTCAGCTCCAGCGCCGACATCGGCAGCGCGCGGATGACGCGGAACATATCGCGCGGCCCCAAGCGCCGGAGCTGCAGCCCTAGCTTTGCGAGCGGCAGCCCCTCGCTCAACGAAACATGTGGGAGGCGCGGCATCGGTGTGCGATACGCAGCGTCGAGGAACCCCGCGGCTTCGCCCATGAAAGCTGCAAAGGCAGGCCAGCGCTCCGCGTCGCGCTTCGAAAACGCGGCAATCGAGGCCAACGTCTGATCATCGGCATCGGCGGTCAGGCGCAAGCGACGTCCGTCGGGCAGCGCCGAGATCAACGGCTCACTCACCGATGCCGGCAAGCCATGCTGCGCGAGGTCCAGATCGTCCACGATATCGGGTCTGAGCGCGCCGCCCGCGTGCAGCGCATCGACCGTGAAACCGTCGCCGAACGTTTCGCTCGCAGCCTGCCCGCCTGCAACCGCGCGGCGTTCGAGAACCAGAACGCGCTTGCCAGCCTTCGCGAGATAGTTCGCAGCAACAAGACCGTTCAGCCCAGCGCCGATGACAATGATGTCGTAGTCAGCCATCAGCGCCAATCCTTCAACACTTCATGCGCCGCGAGCTTACCCGCCGCCCCCATGACCCCGCCGCCGGGATGCGCACCCGACGCGCCGAAATAGTAGCCCGGCAACGGCGTGCGGAAATCCGCCCATTGCGGCGCCGGCCGCAGGAAGAACAGCTGATGCAACAGCAACTCGCCGTGGAAGATGTTGCCGCCGGTGATACCCGCAATGCGCTCGATATCCTTCGGTGTGATCACCTGCTTGCCGACAATGATCTTGCGGATGTTCGGCGCGTAGCGCTCGATCGTGCGAATGACCGTCTCACCAAACGCTTCGCGCTTCGCGTCGTCCCAGCCGCCTTCGATGTCGTAGGGCGCGTACTGCACAAAGCACGACATCACGTGATGCCCGGGCGGCGCCATATCGCGGTCGATCATCGAGGGGATGATCATGTCGATGTACGGGTTCTTCGAGAACTGCCCGTACTTCGCCTCGTCATACGCGCGCTCGATATAGTCCATCGACGGACTAATCGAGATCGCCCCTTTGTGCAGCGGGCTCTCGCCCGGCAAACAAGTGAATTCCGGCAAACCGCTGAGCGCAATGTTGACCTTGCCTGACGACCCGCGCACGCGGAAATTGCGGATCTGCTCCACGAACTCGTCCGGAAAATGCTTCGCCTCAACGAAGCTCAAGAAGCTGCGCTTCGGGTCTGCGGCCGACATCACGACCTTCGCCGTCAATTCGTCGCCGTTCTCGAGCGCGACACCTGCCGCGCGCCCGCCTTTGACGATCACCTGTTTGACCGCGGCCTTCGTGCGGATCTCGGCCCCCAGCGCTCGCGCTGACGCTGCGATCGCCGCCGTCACGCCGCCGGTGCCGTTCTTGGCGAAGCCCCAGGCGCGGAAAGCACCGTCGATCTCGCCCATATAGTGGTGCAGCAAAACATAGGCCGTGCCAGGCGAATGCGGTCCCAAGAACGTGCCGATAATGCCCGAGGCCGACTTCGTGCCCTTGAGCGGATCGAACTCGAACCATTCGTTCAGCAGGTCGGCCGACGATTGCGTGACCAACTTCGCGATCCGATAGAGTTCCTTCTCGCTCAGACTTTTCGCGTACTGGCCCATCTTCAGAAGGCCCATCATGTCGCGCCACGACAGCGACGACGGATCGGGTGGAATGAGCGACAGCACCGGCTTGATCGCCTTCGCGGCGCGAGCCATGACGCGGCTGTATTCGTCGGCCGCTTCCGCGTCGCGCGGTGAATGGCGGTAAATCTCGCGCCGCGTCGGCTCGTGATCGGCCCATGCAGCGAGATAGTCGCCGTTGTCCATCGGCGTAACAGTGCTCGGCAGCGGCAGTATTTTCAGCCCATGCCGCGGCAACTCTAGATCACGAATAATCTCCGGTCGGAGCAAGCTCACGACGTAGGAAAACTCGCTGAAGCGGTAGCCCGGAAAAATCTCCTCGGTCACCGCTGCGCCGCCGACGATGTCCCGGCGCTCAAGAACGACAACCTTCTTGCCAGCCCTCGCGAGGTAGGCACCTGCGATCAGGCCGTTGTGGCCCGCCCCGATGACGATCGCGTCGTAGTGGTTCGCGCTCATCGCTTACTTCTTCTTCCAAGCGGGTTCATAGAACGGGAGCTTGACGACCGTTGCCGGCGCTTGGCGCCGGTGATGCTCGACGGTCACTTCCATCGTGACGCTCGCGCCCGGCTCGTAATGGGGCCGCTGCAAGTGCGCGAGCGCGATGTACTTCTTGAGGACCGGCGACCATGTACTGGTCGACGCGTAGCCGACTTGCTTGCCTTGGGCCATCACGGGCAGACTTTCGCGCACCGCCATCGCTGGGATTTGCGGCGGCAAACCGACTTCCGCGAAGAGCTTCTCCAGACCCTCCCACGCGACCTCAAGCCCGACGAATTTCCAGGCCGAGCCTTCGCGCTTCTCACGCTCCAACGCGCGCCGGCCGACGAAGTAGCCCTTCTTGTCGAGATTGACCGCCCAATCGAGGCCCATTTCGAGCGGCGACGACTTCTGTCCCTCAATCCAGGCATGCGTCGACGCCGTGTAGTCGACATCCAGCATGAAGAGCCCCGCCTCGACGCGGGCCATGTCCATGGCCAAGATTCCGCACGGCGTGATGCCGTAGTCCTCGCCCGCCGACATCAGCGCGTCCCAGATGGGCAACGCTTGTTCGGCATCTACCCAAATTTCGAAGCCGAGGTCGCCGGTGTAGCCGGTACGCGAGACGCTGACCTGCCGATTGCCGATGCTTGTGTTCATCCAGCGGAAGTATTTCAGTTGGTCGAGCGAGTCCCGGCAGCAGCGATTGAGCACCGCGCGCGACTTCGGCCCTTGCAAGCTCAGCGCCGCCACCTGATCCGTCAACTCCGTGACGCGCACGTCCATGCCGATGGCGTTCATTGCGAGCCAGCGAAGCGACGGCTCGGCGGATGTCATGCGGAACAGGTTGGCGCTTAGGCGCGAGACGGTCCCGTCGTCGATGAGCTTGCCGTCCTCGTCGCACCAGCCCGTGTAGTAGACCTGACCCACTTGCATCTTGTGAATGTCGCGCGTCGTAACGCGGTGCAACAGGCGCGCGGCGTCCGGCCCTTCGATCACGTATTTCATCAAAGGCGACACGTCGATCAGCGCCGCTCGGTCGCGGATCGCCCAATATTCGTGGTCGAGGGATAGGTCGTAGGATCCGACCACGCGGTACCCCGCCCAACGGCGCCAGTTATGGGCGACGCCCAAGCGCGACGTGCGCTCGTGAAAGGGCGTTCGTTTCAGTTCAAGAGTGGGAAGCATGCCGTACCCGAAAGACTCATGCGCGACAGAGACACTTTCTGTCGCGCTTGATCAAGACCCTGAGCGGTCAGTCCATTAGCTTGCGGCTTAGGTACGTGAACTCCAACGCGACGCGTTTCGCGCGTTCCCTCTGGTTCGCCGCCGCGTCATGACCGCCGTCGATGTTCTCGTAGTAGAGGAACGGCAGCCCCATTTCTTCCATCCGGACCGCCATCTTTCTGGCATGACCCGGGTGCACGCGGTCGTCTTTCGACGACGTCACGAAGAAGGGCTCCGGATAGGTCACGCCCTTCTTCAGATTGTGATAGGGCGAGATCTTGCGCAGGAAGGCGCCCTCTTCCGCGTTGCCGGGATCGCCGTATTCGCCGACCCACGACGCCCCGGCGAGCAGCTTGTGATAGCGCAGCATGTCGAGCAGCGGCACCTGCACGACGATCGCGTTCCAGAGTTCCGGCCGCTGGACCATCGTCACACCCATGAGCAGCCCGCCGTTCGAGCCGCCCATGATGCCGAGCCGCCGCGGGCTCGTGATCTTGCGCGCGATCAGGTCTTCGGCGACCGCCGCGAAGTCGTCGTAGATCACCTGGCGGTTGGTCTTGAGACCCGCTTGGTGCCAGGCGGGGCCGAACTCGCCCCCGCCGCGAATGTTGGCGAGCACATAGACGCCGCCGCGTTCCGCCCACAGCTTGCCGACCGTGCCCGAGTAGCTCGGCGTCATCGATACCTGAAAGCCACCGTAGGCGTAGAGCAACGTCGGGTTCGTTCCGTCGAGCTTTATGTTCTTCTTGTGAAGTACGAAGTAGGGAACTCTCGTTCCGTCCTTCGACGTGGCTTCGAACTGCTGCACCTGCAGCCCCGACGCATCGAAGCGCGGCGGCAGCGACTTCACCTTCTTAAACGCTCCACCCTTTGCGTCGCCCAAATAGAGCGCGTCGGGATCGAGGAAACTCGCGACGTTGACGAAGACCTTGTCGTCGAGATTGCGCGAAGCAACAACGCTGATCGCTGCGTTCGCCGGTAGCGCGAGCTTTTCGCGCGTCCACTTGCCGTTCGCGAATGCGTAGGAGTAGATCGCGCCCCTAACGTTTTCGTAGACGGCGACGAGCAACCGGTTGCGGCTGCTCGAAACCTGCTCAATCGACTCGCGGGCTCCAGGCTGGAAGATGACGGTGGCTTTGGCACTCACGCTATCGCGCTTCAGTTCAGCAAGGTTGAAGGCGATCAGCGCGCCCTTCCGCATGGCGGCGCCAGCCCACGTCCAATCTTGCTCCAGCGTCAGCACGACCTGACCGGCGACAAGCGTCTGTAGCGTCGATTTCAGCGGAAACGGCAGCCGCTGCGGTCCGGCGTCCGTCGATAGGTAATGCTCGGTCTCGAAGAACGACGGGTACCGGGTGAACGTCACGGCCTGCGCGACACCGTCCTTGTCGCGCCACACGCCAGCGCCGGCAGCGACGTCTTTCGCGGTGCCGCGATAGACCTCGACCGCGTCGTCGAGCTTCGTGCCGCGCTTCCAGAGCTTCGAGACGAAGGGATAGCCGGATTCCGTCATCGTGCCCGGACCCCAGTCACGACCGACGTAGAGCGTGTCGGCGTCGAGCCACTCGACTTGCTGCTTGCCTGCGGGCAAGCGGAAGCCGCCTTCCACGAATTCCTTTTTCTTCGTGTCGAACTCGCGGATTTCGACAGCGTCCTTGCCGCCGTCGGATAGTTGAATAAGACAGCGCGTCTCCTCCGGCTCCAGGCAGATCGATCCTTTGAAGACCCAGTTCGCGCTCTCCGCCTTCGACAACGCGTCGAGGTCGAGCATCGTCTCCCACGGCGGGGTATCTTGCATGTAGCCGTCAAGCGTCGTGCGGCGCAGCAGTCCGCGCACGTTCTTGTCGTCCTGCCAGAAGTTCGTGACTCTTTCCGCGCGGAAGCCCGGCATCGCGATGCGGTCTTTGGCTTCCAGGATGGCAAGCGCATTTGCTTCCAAATCGCCGTAGCGCGCGTCGGCTTGTAGGAACTTCAGCGACCGCTCGTTCTGCGCGCGCACCCAGGCGAGAGGCTTTTCACCCTCAACCTCTTCGAGCCAGATCAACGGATCGCTGTCCTCAGCGACCGCAACAGTTTTGTCAGCCATCGACATACACCCGGCCACTATGACGGCCGAAAAGAAGGGAAGAACGAGTTTGCGCATAAGCGTTGCCCCCGCGAACGAAGCCCAGGGGCAACAGGTAGTGGATGGGCGGGTTTGCGGTCAAACGCGCTGGGTCGCACCCTATCCGGCGTAGGGAATACCCAAGCGCTCGATGAGCTTTCTTTCTTCCGCGATGCAGGCGGCAAAGCTCGGGCGCGCGTGCGTCGTTTTGAGGAAGCGCACGAGATTGGGCCAGCGCCGCGCGTCCGGCCAGTAGCCCGCGTGCGCCGCGTTCACGAACGGCGAGGCGACCGCGATATCGGCAATCGTCAGGCTATCGCCAATGTAGTGCGCGCGTCCGTACAGCTCTCTTTCGAAGTAATCGAGGAAGCGCGGAACTTTGTTCGCCCACGTGTCGTCGGCGAGGTCCTTGTTCGGCTCCTGCTTCATCAATCGGGCGACCACGACGGCACGAAACAGGCCGCCACCCGTCGCCGCGATGAAGTCGCTGTCGGCGTACTCCTCAAGCCAGATCGCGCGACCATAGGCGAACGGTTGCGACGGATAGAGAGCGGGCGCCGGGTGCTTGCGCTCGAGATAAGCGCAGATCGCCGACGAGTCCGGCAACGTCGCGTCGGGTCCTTCACTGTCGTCGCGCAGCACAGGGATGCGCTTCAACGGCGAGATGGCCAGGAAATCCTCCGGCGGCGCGAAGGGGCTTACGGGCTCATGCTTGTAAGGGATGCCCTTCTCGGCAAGGACGACACGCACTTTGCGCACGAACGGCGACAGTGCTGCACCGTAAAGCGTGATGGTCATTCGGCTGCTTCCTTCATCTGGGTCGGAGACGACCGAAGTTGCACCGTCTTTGCCGGCGAAGGCAATGGCGGGGCGGGCGCCGGTAAAGGCTGCGGCGGCGGCCCCAAAGCGAGGGCCAGCGCATCGGCCGCGAAATGTACGTCGAATGCAAAGCCGAGTGATAGCGCCCTTGCCGGTACGACACGCTGCGAGAACAGGAAGAGCGAGCTCATTTCGCCGAGCATGACCTTGAGCAGCCATGCCGGCGCGCGAAGGACGAGCGAGCGCCTCAGCGTGCGTGCGAGCGTGCGCTGGAAGTCGGCGTGGCGCACCGGTTCGGGCGCCGTCGCGTTGATGATGCCGTGCCATAGCGGATTGTCGATGGCGGCAAGGATCATGCGAAGAAGATCGGGAAATGCGATCCAGCTCATCCATTGCGCGCCGCCGCCCAGGATCGCGCCGGTGCCGAAGCGCGCCGGCATCGCCATCATCGGCAGCGCACCACCACGCGCGTCCAACACCACGCCGATGCGCAGACACACCACGCGCATGCCCAGCCCTTCCGCGCGCACGGCTGCATCTTCCCAAATCCGGCAGAGATCGGCTGCAAAGCCCTCCCCTGCCCCGGCGCCTTCAGCCAGCACGGTATCGCCGCGATCGCCGTAGAAGCCGATCGCCGATGCGTTCACCAGCACGGCCGGCGCATGATCGAGCGTCTTGATCCAGCGGATCAGCGCGTCCGTCAGATCGATCCTCGAGCGCCAAAGTTCCGCGCGACGGGTTCGTGTCCACGGCAGACCTATGACCGGGGCGCCTGCGAGATTGACGATCGCGTCGATGCGCGTTTGTTTCGGCAACGCGTCCAAGTCTTCGACATGGATGACGCTGTCACCGAACAAAGCGCGGGATTGCCGGGCGTCGCGCGTGAACACGAGCACACGGTCGCCCCGGGCAAGAAGCCGGTCGACGAGGGTGCGGCCGATGAAGCCCGTCGCTCCGGTCACAAAGATAGTGCGGCCGCTGAACGGCTGCGGCCGCCGCTCGAGCGGCGCAATAGATGCCGGCGCGCGAACAGCGAAGGCGTTGCGGATCGAGAGGAGAGCGGTCAGGGACATCACATCACCTTTGGATCTTCAAACACGCCGTCCTGAAACACGGTTCGCCCGGCCCAGGGATGATCGAACGTCAGCGTGAAGCGAAAGCGTCCGCCTCCCAGATCGGTGTGGCGCACTTCCGCCACGCCCGGCGTGAGCCACATGGGCAGCGCGATGCTCACCCCGCCCATCCGCCAGAAGAAGCGGCGCGAACGGAAGACAAGGCTGCCCTGGTCGGCGGACACATCCAGCAGCATCGTCCATCCGCCCGCGCAGC
>CAZYGK010000035.1:0-30088 GCA_964647355.1 uncultured Flavobacteriaceae bacterium
CGGCCGGCAAGCTCGACGAACTCGAACAATTCGCAAAGAACCTCGACCGCAAGGCCAGCTGGAAACTCGCCGACATGAACCTCGGCAAGGGCGGCGGCCTCGTCACCGGCGACAAGTTCGCACAAGCGCTCCGCGACATTGTCGGCGACCCCGAGATTGCGAAACTGAAGAAAAAGTTCACCGCGGTCGCGACCGAACTCATGACCGGGCACGAAATCTGGCTCGAGGACGGAAGCCTCATCACCGCGATGCGCGCCTCGTCCGCGCTGCCAGGCATCCTCGTGCCGGTTACGATCGAAGACCGCCCGCTGATCGATGGCGGTATCACGAATCCCGTGCCGGTCTCCGCCTGCCGCGCCATGGGGGCGCAGTTTGTGATCGCCGTTCCGCTTCCCGCAAGCCAAACGCCGAACCAGCGCTTCGCGAAGGAGCCTGAGCCTGAAGCAAGCTCGGCATGGCAGAGGGCGCTCGCGGTCTTTCGCGAGCCCGAACGCTTCGTCGCGCGCCAGCTGTTCGGCGACGAGCCGGGCGAACTCACCACCGCGACCGTCTCGGTCGCCGCCCTGAACATCCTCTTGGACCGCATGACGCGCGTACGCCTGGCGAGCGATCCCCCTGACGTCACGATCAACTCCGACATCGGTAAAATCGCACTGCTCGAGTTCGACCGGGCCGAGGAAGCGATCGCAATCGGTGCCGCAGCTGCCGAGCGGGCACTCCCGGAAATCGCAGCGCAGCTAAAGGGCTAGACGCCCGTTGCGCCATAGCGGCGCCTTCTGGCAGAAACGCTACGAAGCAACGCACTCAAGGTCCGATGGCCGCCGGCACCGCCGCTGACGCCGAAAAGTTCGAACGGTTGCACCGGGACCTCCTGGCCGACCCCGCGTTGCAGTTTCAGTTCGAACGCAACGAAGCGCCGCCAGATCCGCCGAGCTGGCTCGAGCCGTTGTTGCGCTTTCTGGAGTTTATCGCGCCGTTCCTCTCCTACATCTTTTGGGCAGGGATCGCGATCGGCGTCGGCTTGATCCTCTATGCGATCATCCGCGAGCTGATGCGCCGGCTGCCTCAGGCAGAGGACGAAGCCCAAGCCGAAGCCGACATTCCCGTCCCCGAATACCGCCCGGCGGCGGCACGCGCGCACGCGCTTCTGGAGGAAGCCGACCGCCTCGCATCCGAAGGCCGCTTCGGCGAGGCCGTCCGCGTCCTGCTCCACCGCAGCATCGAGGACATGGAGAAGGTCTTCCCGACGGCGATCGTTCCCTCCATGACGAGCCGCGAAATTTCAACGATCGAGTATCTCTCGACCCAGGGCCGCACGACGTTCGTGAAGATCGCCCAGGCCGTCGAACGCAGCCTGTTCGCCGGCCGCCCGCTCACCGCCGACGTATATGCCGATTGCCGCCGCTCCTACGAGGGCTTTGCGCTGGAGGCACCCGCCGCATGAGCGTCGAAGCGCAAGGCCGTCCGCCTGAAGTGTTCTCAGCCCGCGTCGCGATCATCCTGTTTCTGGTCGGCGTCTTCTCGTTTTCGGCGTTCATCACGCTCTCGACCTTCGCCCCGGATTTCATCGACGGCAACGACGGCCAGGCTCACGCCCTGTCCAAGTCGGCGATCGGCTTCGCAGGCACCGTCAAACTTGCGCGCGCCGCGGGCAGCCAAGTCACCGTCAGTCGCGGCGAACCGAACGGCCTCAGCGCCGATCTCGTGGTGCTCACACCCGAAACGAAGGTCGGCATCAAGACGATTGAGCGCCTCGCGCATGTCAACGCGTTAATCGTCCTGCCGAAATGGATCCCGCGCCCCAGCGTCAAGCACCAGGGCTGGGTGCGCGAAACCGTACCGATGAGCGAAGCAGAAATCGGCGAAGTTTTGAGCGAGATCGCTCCGAAATCCTCCGTGGCACGCCAACCGCGCTCCGCTGCCGCGGACCTTTTGTTCGACCCCACAGCAAGCCAAACGCGCGAGAACCCGGGCACGCTGCGAACCGGCAAGATCGGCGAACTCCAGTCGATTTCGGGGCGCGACTTGACGCCGGTCGTCACCACGCGCGACGGCAAGACCGTGCTCGCCCTTATTCGCAGAGACGAAGGCACGCGCATCTACGTGCTCAGCGAGCCCGATCTTCTGAACAACCAAGGCATCGCGGACCGCACGACGGCCCGCACCGGCATGGCACTCTTGAGCGCCCTGAAAAACGCAGGCAGCACGATCGCCTTCGACGTCACGCTGAACGGCTTCGAACGTTCCCGCAACTTGATGCGCCTTGCGCTCGAACCGCCGTTGCTCGCAGCCACCTTGAGCTTCGTCATCGTCGCCGCCATGCTCGCCTGGCGCGCCGCGACGCGCTCGGGCCCAACCACCCGCACCAAGCGCGCGATCGCGCTCGGCAAGCGCGCGCTCGCCGACAATTCCGCAGCGCTCATCCGCCTGACCGGCCGCGACCACACCATGGCCCCGCGCTACGCGCGGATGGTGCGCATGGTCGTCGCCGAAAGCATGCAAATCTCGCGCGACGCCAAGGAGACGACCGTCGCCGAACTCGACCGCATCGCCCAAAGCTGCGGCGTGCCGGCGACCTATTCCGAACTCGCCGCCGAAGCGGGAAACGCCAAAACCGCCGCCGAAACGTTGAACGCCGCCCGCCGATTACACGCCTGGACTGGAGATATGATCCGTGCAACTCGCTGATCTACGCGCCGCCGCCGATCGCATTCGCGCCGCGGTCGCAACCTACGTCGTCGGTCAAGCCGACACGGTCGACCTAATGTTGACCGCATTGTTTGCGGGCGGCCACGTCCTGCTCGAAGGCCCGCCGGGCACCGCAAAGACGCTGCTCGCGCAGTGCTTCGCCAAGACGCTCGACCTGCAGTTCGGCCGTGTCCAATTCACGCCAGACCTGATGCCCGGCGATATCCTCGGTTCGAACCTTTTCAACTTCCAAACAAGTTCGTTCGCGCTGACGAAGGGTCCGATCTTCTGCGATATCCTTCTCGCCGACGAGATCAACCGCACCCCGCCGAAGACCCAAGCCGCGTTGCTCGAAGCGATGCAGGAGCGCGGCGTGACGCTCGATGGCAAACGCCACATGCTAAGCCCGCGCTTCACCGTGATCGCGACGCAAAACCCGATCGAGCAGCAAGGCGCCTATCCGCTGCCGGAAGCGCAACTCGACCGCTTCCTGTTCAAACACGTCCTCTCCTACCCGAGCCTCGAAGAAGAAACCCGCATCGTCGCCGAACACGGAACGCGGCCGTCGAACCGCGCCACGCCCGCGATAAACCCGGTGCTGACGCAGGACACGCTCACAGCCGCCGTCGACCTCGCCGCCCAAACGCGTCTGCCGCCAGAGGTCGTGAACTATGTCGTGCGCATTGTCCGCGCGACGCGCGAGGGTACGACGTTCGAATTGGGTGCAAGCCCGCGCGCCGCAGCGATGTTGGCCTCCGCCGCCCGCGCGAGAGCCGCGCTCGACGGCCGCGACTACGTCATCCCCGACGACGTGAAGGCATTGGCCGCCCCGGCACTCCGACACCGCGTGATTCTCTCGCCCACCGCCGAAATCGAAGGCCGCACGACCGACGCCGCCCTGAAGGCGATCATCGAGCAGACCGAAGCTCCGCGATGATTGCACCCACGAGCCGCGCGATCGTCTTGGCCGCCGTCGGCGCGCCGATCTCGCTCGTGCTCGCCGCAACGATGCCGGCGGCCTGGCCGCTCGGCCCTGCCTGGGCGCTCGGGATATTGGCCCTCGCACTGGCCGACGCCCAACTCGGCCGCCCGAACGGCCCGCTCAAAGTCGAAGCCGTCACGCCGCGCCTCGCAGGTATGGGAACGGGCGCCATAATGGCGCTCGTGCGTTTTACCTTTGGCGCCTCGAACCCGCGCCACGCCGAAATCGCGCTCGAGACAAATCGGTTTCTCTCCGTCCAACCCGCAAGGCGCGACGCGAACGTGGTCGAAGGTCACGGCCAAACCGCCTTCAAGCTGGAGCCCCAGCGCCGCGGCCAAGCCCGCCTCGAATATGCCTTCATCCGCTGGCAGGGTCCGCTCGGCCTCGCCTGGTGCCAGCGCATCGAGCCGCTATCGAACAAAATCGCGATCACCCCCGACCTTGAAGCCGTCGAGCGCACCGCAACCCGGTTGTTCTCGCGCACGTTCGTCTACGGCTTGAAGCCCATGAAGGACCGCGGCGACGGTTCCGAGTTCGACGCGCTCGCGAAGTTCGAGACCGGCATGGACCGCCGCCTCATCGATTGGAAGCAAAGCGCCCGCCACCTCAACGTGCTTGCCAAGGAAGTCCGCGCCGAGCGCAACCACCAGATCGCCTTCGCGATCGACACCGGCCGCTTGATGTGCGAGCCCGTGGCCGGAGCCCCGCGCATCGACCGCGCGCTCAACGCAGCATTGATGCTGGCTTACGTGGGCCTGAAGCTCGGCGATCGCATCAGCTTCTTCGGCTTCGACGCAAAGCCGAACCTCCAGACCGGCTTTGTCGCCGGCGCCCGCGCGTTCACGCTGCTCAAGGGCCTCACCGCCGAGCTCGACTATTCGACGGAGGAGACGAACCACACTCTGGGCCTGATGACGCTCGCCGAAAAGCTCCAACGCCGCTCGATGATCGTCGTCTTCACGGACTTCGCCGACACGGTCTCCGCCGAACTGATGGTCGAAAACATCACTCGGCTCTCGCGCCGTCACATGATCGTCTTCGTCGCCTTCCACGACGAAGAGCTGGAATCGCTGCGCTCGGCGCTGCCCGAAACCTCCGACGACGTCGCCCGCGCCGTCATCGCCGACCAGCTGCTGAAGGAACGCAAAATCGTCCTCGCGCGCCTGCGCCGCTTGGGCGTCCACATCGTAGACGCACCGGCCGACCAACTCGGCCCCGAACTCGTGCGCGCTTACGACGAGCTGAGGCGGCGGGAGCGCATCTGATGGACGCAACCCTCCGCTCCCTCCGCTTCCGCCGCGAGCGCGAGAATTCTTGGCGCGAACTCGAGCATTTGCTCGACCGCATCGACAAGAGCCGCGCGACGAGCCTCAGCGACGAAGAGATGCTCGCGATCCCGGGCCTCTACCGCGCCGCGCTTTCCTCGCTTTCGGTTGCGCGCGCCACCTCGCTCGACCAAGCCCTGATCGACTATCTGGAAGCACTGTGCGCCCGCGCGTATTTCTTCGTCTACGGCGCGCGCGCCTCGTTCCGCGAGCGCATGGAGCGCTTCTTCGCGATCGACTGGCCCGCCGCCGTCAAGACACTTTGGCGCGAAACGATCGTCTCCGCGCTCATCGTGTTCGCTGCAGCCCTCGCTGCCTTTCTGCTCGTGCAATCCGATCCCGACTGGTTCCAGGCCTTTGTTTCAAGCGAGATGGCGCACGGCCGCGACCCAACGGCATCGACCGAGTTTCTCAAAAGCACGCTCTACGATGGCGGCGACGCGATCGAAGGTCTCGGCGTCTTCGCGACCTCGCTGTTCACGAACAACGCGCAAGTCGCGCTCTTCGCCTTCGCGCTGGGCTTTGCGTTCTGCCTGCCGTCGGCATTGTTGCTCGCCTACAACGGCTGCGTGCTCGGCGCGATGATCGCCGTCTTCGCCTCGCGCAATCTGGGATACGAGTTCGCGGGCTGGCTCTTGATCCACGGCGTGACCGAGCTGCTCGCCGTCATCATCGCCGGCGCCGCCGGTCTGCGCATCGGCTGGTCGATCGCCTTCCCGGGCGACCGCACGCGTCTGGCCGCCGCCGAGCACAGCGGCCGCCAAGGCGCCGTCGTCATGATCGGCGTCGTGATCATGCTCTTCATCGCAGGGTTGCTCGAAGGGTTCGGCCGCCAATTGATCACGTCGGACACCGTGCGCTACGCGATCGCCGCAGCCACGGCCTTCATCTGGGCCAGCTACTTCTATCGAGGAGACCGCCGTGGCCTCGATCGCAACTGACGCCGCGCCCGACAGAATGACCCGCGCCCTAATCACGCCGGAGGGCGTCGACTTGCGTGTGCGCCTGGCCGCCGCCAGCGAGCGCGGCATTGCGCTCATCATCGATCTGACGATCATCCTGGGCTCGCTGCTGCTGCTCACGATCCTCGCGGGCTCCGTGCTCGCGAGCTTTCAGCTCGAGGCCTTTCCCATCGCCCAGATCATCTGGCTGTTGGGCTTCTTTCTTTTGCGCAACTTCTATTTCACGCTGTTCGAGTGCAGCCGCCACGCGGCAACACCCGGTAAGCGCATCATGGGCTTGCGCGTCGTCGCGCGCGACGGCGCGGCCTTGAGCGCGGACGCCGTCGTCGCCCGCAACGCGATGCGCGAACTCGAACTTTACATCCCCATCGTCGTCCTAGTTTGGCGCGGTGAGGGCATCGAGGCTTGGATCATCCTGGCCGGCATCGTCTGGTGCGGCGTGTTCGTGCTGTTTCCGCTCTTCAACCGCGACCGCCTGCGCGCGGGCGACTTGATCGCCGGCACGTGGGTCTTGAAGGCGCCGAAGCAGAAAATGCTGCCCGACCTGACGACCGAGAAACCCGCCGAGGCCGCCTACGCCTTCACCGCCGCCCAACTCGACACCTACGGCGTCAAAGAACTGCAGGTCCTTGAGTCCGTCCTCCGGTCCGGCGAGCCGAACGCCATGCAAGCGGTCGCCGAACAAATCCGCCTCAAGATCGGCTGGAAGAGCCGCGCCTACGAAAACGACAAGGATTTCCTGAGCGCCTACTATGCGGCGCTGCGGCGGCGCCTGGAGCAACGCCTGCTGTTCGGCGTGCGCAAGAAGGACAAGCACGACAAAATTTGAGCGCCGGCGAAACTCGATCCGCCGGCGCTCGTTCTACGTCGAAGGTTTGTGTTCGGGCCTTACGAAAAGACCTTCGCCAGCTCCGTTGCGCCGACGCCTTCTTTGATCTCGCGCAGCTCGAAGTAGATCGCAGCCGCACCGACGGTCGCAACCAAGCTCGCCACCACGCCGATCAGCGTCATGACGACCATGATGGCAAACGGCGGCTGCGCAGCCGCCATGCCCATCGCCGACGTACCCGCGATCGTCGCCACAACCGTCATCAAAATGAGGTAGCCGACGAAGTAGAGAATACCGAGCCCGAAGATCGCCCAGCGATGGTTCTGGGTCAGCTGCATGCTGCGCTGCATCGACGCCGTCACGCCAAGCCGTTCGACCACCATCACGGGCGAAGCAACGGCCCAGCACAGCATCAGGAAAATGCCGGGAACGATAAGAAGGATCAGTCCGATACCAACGCCGAGCGCGACCAACAGACCAAGACCGATGAGCGGCAGAAGCATCGAAAACGCTGCACTGACCGCCTCGTTGAGCTTCACGCCCTTACCCGAAAGATCGTCCACCGCAGCGCGCGTGAGCGCGCCCTGCAGGACGACGCCGGCCGCAACCGAGACGATCACGCCGATGATGAGCGTCGTGAAATAGGCCCCAGGCGCCGCCTGAATGGCCGCCGGATCGGTCGGCTGCACCGTCAACAGAACGAGTGCCGGCAACCCGGCGAACACGAACGCCAAAATGTAAAACGGCACGAAGTTGCGCCCGACAAGCCCGAATGTCCGCTGAATTACCCGCGCGATATCGAAGTTCGCGCTCGTACCAGTCA
Organism: uncultured Flavobacteriaceae bacterium; assembly: GCA_964647355.1. Taxonomy (GTDB): domain Bacteria; phylum Pseudomonadota; class Alphaproteobacteria; order Micropepsales; family Micropepsaceae; genus SZUA-430. Next base: position 7,610 of record CAZYGK010000035.1, read on the forward strand.
TCGCCATCGTGCGTTCCTCCGTCATACGGCCGAATCGGCCCGGCCAACCAGAACTGTCAGCTGCCGCCTAACAGATTATGAACGCGGGGAATGCCGGGGCCACGCCCCACCGGCTGCATGTGCAGACAGCCCGAACCAGCGATGGAACGCTTAGGCCGTGTCCGTCTGAAGTCGCTGCTGTCTTGGAAAATCTGGAGCGGGCGAGGCGATTCGAACGCCCGACCCTAACCTTGGCAAGGTTATGCTCTACCCCTGAGCTACGCCCGCGCTCCGATTTAAGGCCGTGGGTTATGACGTAAAGCGCCACCCGATGCAATATGGCGTCAAAAGCTTAAGATTGTCGCAGCAGCAACCTGAAACCGCAGTTCTCTGCCCCCATTGCGCATCCCCACCGCCGCGCCGCCTGGCCGTGAAACGTCGGCGACGTCTAAGGTTTCGGCAAGGTCGGGTCTTCGACCTCTTTCAACCGCCGCTGATACATCGCGTTGAGGCACGCCGCGATCGCCGGACCTCGACAACTCGCATCGCGCGCCTTAAGCCACGCGCGTTGCTCGGCCCGGATTTTCTGCCGCCGCACCTCGTCCTCTTCCCAAATGAGCTTGAAGTCGTACGCATCGGCCATATGCCGGTCGAGCCGCGCAAGTTCGTGCGATCCGCAGACCGCCCGCTCGACCTCGGTCCGCGCCAATGCGCACTCGAACGAAGCGGCGGGCAGCCGCGGGTTCGGCCGCATCACATCGCGCAGGTTCGACAGCGGAATGCGCACCTCTTGCGGACCGAACACATAGGCGGCGACTTGGTAGGCATCGAACGTGATCTTGAGTTCCCCCGGTAATAGCGCGAATGACGCAAAGTTGCGCGCATTCGGTCCCGCGCCGCGCTTGATCCAATCCACATCGCCGCTGCCGTCGGGCCCGCCGAGGTCTTGCTTCAGCCGGGCGATCGAAATGTCGCTGACGCGCTGGATCCCTTTGCGCGAAAACAGCTCGCCGAACTCCACCCGGCGCCCTTCGGGCATCAGGAAATTGAAGGCCTCGGTGATCGTGTTCGGGTGAGCGCCGCCCGAATAGGTGTAATAACGAAACCCCACGGCGATCATCTGCGGATCCTGGCGCAGAATGTCGTAGTCCACTTCGGCGGACCACTTGTTCGGCTCGCCCGTGGCATCGACGGCTGCCTCGCGAAAAGACTGCGCCGTTTCGCGCGCCCAAGCCTCGAGCGCGCGGTCTACTGCGGCATGCCCGAAGCGCGGGTAGGAGATATCGATCTCATACCCCTTGCGCGTCTCCTTGATCGTCATTTTTTGCGGCGCAGCTGCAGCAGCCCCGGCAATCAGCGAAAACAGAACGGCGACCGCGAGACCGCGCATGTGCAAAACCCTCGTACGAGACGACCGGGATAGCTTAAGCGCGCCGCGGCCAACGTGCAAAAGCCTTGCGTACAGCTTGGCGTTGCCGCACCAATAGGTCTGCGTTCGATTCGTCACTTCTGAGGTGCCGACGTGTTGAAACCAACAATCTTGGTTCTAGCCGCCGCTCTGACCGCAACCAGCGCACTTGCGACCGGCGACACCAAGCCCGCCAAAGCCCCGCTCGACACTGCCGTCCTCGCGGAAGCAACGGCTGCCGTTGACGCGTTTCACGCGGCACTCAAGAAGGGCGACAAGACGGCAGCCTTGGGCATGCTCGACGACGGCGTCGAAGTGTTCGAGCAAGGCATGATAGAGCGCTCGAAGACCGAATATACGACCAAGCACCTCGACGCCGACATCGCCTTCTCCGGCGCGACCAAAGCCACGCGCCTCAACCGCGGCGGCGCCATCCTGGGCAGCCTCGCTTACATCACGAGCGAAACCAAAGTCACGGGCACCTTCAAAGGTAAGGCCGTGAACTCGGTTTCCATCGAAACGATGGTGCTGCACAAGGCCGGCAAGGATTGGAAGATCCTGCACATCCACTGGTCGTCGCGCGACGGCAAGTAGCTCAAAGAAACGCCTGCAACTCCGCGACGAATTTTTCGAACTGATCGTGGTGCAGCCAATGCCCCGCGTTCGCGAACGTGACGGTGCGCGCGTTCTTGAAGTGCCTGGCGCGCCCGTCCTTTTCCGGATTTGAGGCCCAGCTGTCCGCGCCGTACATGAGCAAAGTCGGACAGCTAATCGAAGCCCAAAGCGACTCCTGATCCGGCTGCGCCAGATCGAACGGCGGAAACACGCGCATATAGGGATCGAACTTCCAGCTATACGTCCCATCCTCGTTCTGGCTGACGCCGTGCACGGTCAAATGCCGCGCCTGCTCGTCGCTTAAGTGATGGTTGGCTTCCTTCATCCGTTTGAACGCGTCGTCGATCGTCGCGTAGCGGTGTTGCACTTGTCCCGCCAGCTTGCGCTTTGCGTCCACCCATTCGCGCAACCGCGACGCGATCGGCTTTGCGAGCCGTTCGGTGAGCATCTTGGGTGACGGCCCCAATCCCTCGATCGCGACGATCTTGCGAACGCTCTCGGGGTATGTCCCGGCATAGCGCAGCGCGATGTTCCCGCCGTAGGAATGCGCCACGATCGTGACCGGCGCGAGCTTCAGCTGATGAATCAGCTGCGCGAAGTCGTAGAGCGTAGTGAGCCCGCCGTAGTCGCCGCTCGGCGACCAATCGCTATCGCCGTGTCCGCGTAAGTCGGGCGCGATGACATGCCACTTGTCGCGCAGCGCCTGCGCGGTCCAATCCCAGCTGCGCGAATGATCGCGCCCGCCATGCAGCAAGATCAGCGGCGGTGCACTTGGATTTCCCCAATCGACGTATCGCAAACGCAACCGCTGCGAAACGTAGGCGTGCGAAGTCGGCCCCGTTATCATGCGAATCCCTTTCCAAGCTCGAGCGGCGCGAACCGCACCAACCGGCTCGTCTGTACCGCCGCCTGCCGGTGAATGACCGCCTGCTTGTAGTCGCTGTCGGTAATCATTGCGAGAAAAGCCGCTGCACTCGGATAGTGGGCGATAAACCCAAGGTCCCATTGCTCGCCTTCGGTAGCGGGCCCCGTCACCATCGCCTCGAACTTGCCGCGCCAAATCGTCTTGCCGCCGACCCGGGCGAAGATGGGCTCGCTCGTGCGCCCATACTCCGAATAGGCCTCGCGCCCGGTGAGCCCGCGCCCTTCGTGACTATGGCCCGCCGGGTAGAGCGCTCGCGCCCGATAGCGGATCAGGTTCAGCATGTTGATCGGCGTGTCGCGCGGCAGCGCCTTGAAGGCGTCGAAGTTCGCGCGGGTCGGATCGACGAAGAATTCTTCCATGGAACGGCCTTAGGAGTTGGCGGAAATTTCTACATGCCGCGTTTGGCGTGGCCGTGCAACGCCAAGTCGACAAGCCAATGCGCTTGGCATAGGGTCCGCCGCCGAAAAAGACCGCTCAGGAGACGTCCGTGAAAGCCCTCGTCAAATCCCGCGCCGCAGAAGGCTTGTGGCTCGAAGACGTGCCGATGCCAGCGATGGGGATCAACGACGTGCTGATCCGCGTGCTCCGCACCGGCGTCTGCGGCACCGACCTGCACATCTACAACTGGGACGCCTGGGCGCAGAAGACGATCCCGATCGGCCTGACCATCGGCCACGAATTCGTCGGCGTGATCGAAAAGGTGGGTTCGAACGTCACCGAATACAAACCGGGCGAGATCGTCTCCGGCGAAGGCCACATCGTCTGCGGCCGCTGCCGCAACTGCATGGCCGGCCGCTTCCACATGTGCGCGAACACGAGCGGCATCGGCGTCAACCGCAATGGCGCCTTCGCCGAGTACATCGCAATGCCGGAAACGAACATCTGGCACCACCATGAAGGCATCGACCTCGACGTCGCCTCGATCTTCGACCCGTTCGGCAACGCCGTGCACACCGCGCTGCAATTCCCGGTCTTGGGCGAAGACGTCCTGATCACGGGCGCAGGGCCCATCGGCATCATGGCGGCAGCCGTCGTGCGCCAAGCTGGCGCCCGCTACGTCGTCATCACCGACCTGAACGAAGCCCGCCTCGATCTCGCGCGCAAAATGAAGGTCGACCTCGCCGTCAACGTGAAGGAAATGACGGTCGCCGACGCGCAAAAGAAACTCGGCATGCGCGAAGGCTTCGACGTCGGCCTCGAAATGTCCGGCAACCCGGCCGCCTTCCGCGAGATGCTGAACAACATGTGCCACGGCGGCAAGATCGCGATGCTTGGCATCCCATCGACCGACATGGCGATCGACTGGAACAAGGTCATCTTCAACATGCTGACCATCAAGGGCATCTACGGCCGCGAGATGTTCGAGACGTGGTACAAAATGTCGGTGCTCGTGCAATCCGGCCTCGACATCTCACCCGTCATCACCCACCGCTTCGACTACAAGGACTTCGAGAAAGGCTTCGCCGCCGCCAAAACCGGCTCGTCCGGCAAGGTGGTGCTGAAGTGGAGCGACCTCTGATGTACGGCGCGGTCCGCGAACACCTCACAAAGACGCTGGCCGAGATCAAAGCTGCCGGCCTCGAAAAACCCGAACGCGTGATCGCCTCCCCGCAGTCGGGCCACATCCGCGTCACCGGCGGCAAGGAGGTGCTTAACCTCTGCGCCAACAACTATCTGGGTCTGGCGAGCCACCCCGCCATCATCAAAGCCGCACACGAAGCGCTCGACCGTTGGGGCTACGGCATGGCCTCGGTCCGCTTCATCTGCGGCACGCAGGAAATTCACAAACAGCTTGAGGCCAAGATCAGCGAGTTCCTCGGCACCGAAGACACGATCCTCTACTCCTCTTGCTTCGACGCGAACGGCGGCCTGTTCGAAACGATCTTGGGCGAAGAAGACGCCGTCATCTCCGACGAACTGAACCACGCCAGCATCATCGACGGCATCCGCCTCTGTAAGGCACAGCGCGCGCGCTACAAGAACGGCGACCTCGCCGATCTCGAAGCAAAGCTAAAGGACGCCGCCAGCGCCCGCTTCCGCATGATCGCCACCGACGGCGTCTTCTCGATGGACGGCTACTACGCCAAGCTCCCCGAGATCTGCGCACTCGCCGAAAAGTACAACGCCCTCGTCATGGTCGACGACTCGCACGCTGTCGGCTTCACGGGAAAGCACGGCCGCGGCTGCCACGAACGCGCGAATGTGATGGACAAGATCGACATCATCACCGGCACCCTCGGCAAAGCCTTGGGCGGCGCCAGCGGCGGCTACACGTCGGGCCGCAAAGAGATCATCACCCTCCTGCGCCAGCGCTCGCGCCCCTATCTGTTCTCGAACTCGATCCCGCCCGCGATCGCCGCCGCCTCCATCGCCGCGATCGACCTGCTCAAATCCTCAAGCGCGCTGATCGACCGCCTCGCGGACAACACGACGTTCTTCCGCGCCGAGATGGCAAAGGCGGGCTTCAACCTCCTGCCCGGCGAACATCCGATCGTCCCCATCATGATCGGCGATGCAGCTTTGGCCGCCAAGTTCGCCGAAGCGATGCTGCTGAAAGGCATCTACGTGATCGCGTTTTCGTATCCGGTCGTCCCGCAAGGCAAGGCGCGCATCCGCACGCAAATGTCGGCGGCCCTCACACGAGCCGACCTGACATACGCCGTCGCCCAGTTCACGGCAGTCGGCCGCGAGATCGGCCTTATTCGTTGACGATGCGAATTTCGCGCGTCGGCTCGAACGTCTGCGGGTAGCCCGGCACGAACGTCTGCGACACGTCCAGGATTTCGCTGACCGGCCGCTGTCGTTCGGAGGCGGCCGCCGGCACCCAGGCCATGACGGTCCCGGCCAGGGCCTGCGCCACGGTAGCCAGTGTCCCCGCCATCTTTTGTCGATAGTTCGCCATCAGACCCTCCCGGTCGGGCGCTCTTTCGGCGCCCTATGGCGACGACGCTAAGGGAAAGAGTTTTCGATCGGGTTAGGCAAAGGTAACCATTCGGTTATGAGCGCCCCTCGGCGATTCGTATTAGGCTCCCCGTCCATGCCGTCCGCCCGCCACCGCTCTCTCCTCGCCGCAGCCTTCGCGATCGCAGCGTTCGCAGTCGCCGTGGCCGGCGCACGCGCGGCCGTCGCGCCCCCCGGACGCGAAACCCAACGCCTCGAAGACCTCGCGCGCATATGGATCTTTGTCGATCTATTCGACCCATATCTGAGCGCGAACGGCGCGGAATGGGATCAAGCTCTGCTGCAGGCAATCCCCGCGGTTCGCGCGGCACGCGACGACAAAGCGTTCGTAGCCGCCGTGAACGCGATGCTGCGCAAAAGCGGAGATCCGGCCGCGCGCGTTGTCACCAACGAAAGCGCGAGCGATCGTCCGTTGCCGCCGCCGCTGCGCCAAGAACGCGGCACCTGGATCGCCGACTGCAACGCGATGGCTCACGCGGTCGCGACCGGCGCGGCCCCGATGCAACTCGCAGCCAACATCGCCGCCCAGCCCACCGTCGTCGATTGCCGCGCCTTCGCGGGCGATACCGCCGCACTGCGCAGCGTCGTCGCCGCGATTACGCGCACGCGCACGAGGACCGATTTGCCCGAAGGCTCAGCCCTCGTGCGCAGCTACAACGGCTTTCCCGCCGAAGCGGGCCCTTCGCCGAAGGGCTTCGCCGCGGGCTTCACGCTCGTCGCCAAGGGCACGCTGAGCGCAGGATCGGGCAACCGCGCCGACACGCCGCTTGTCTTCATGCTCGACAGCTCTGCGTCCGCAGCGGCGCTGTCGCCGATCGCGGCACTTCAATCGGCGGGAAAGGCGCGCGTCGTTGCCGGCGGCCCGATCGGATCGGGCCTCGCCACGTTGCGCACGCCGCGCATCGCGATCCAAATCAGCGAAGGGCTCTACACCTACCCGGCAGGCGCCGTCGGCTTCAGGCCCGACGCGATCGCACCGCCAGAAAAGGCCCTGGCCACCGCGATTGCACAACTATCCGCCACGCCCTCGGCGATCCTGCGCGAGCCGTCCTTGCCGGCGCTGCAGCGTCCGCCGCGCCGCTACAAGGACTTGGGCGTTCCCCCGCCCGAGCAACGCCTGCTCGCGCTCTTCCATCTATGGGGCACGATCAACTACTTCCACCCCTACAAGGCGCTGATGGATCGGCCCTGGGACGCGGCGCTCGCCGAGTACATTCCCGTCATGCTCGCCGCCGACACCCGCGCAAGCTACGAGGCAATCCTCTTGCGCCTCGCGGCGCGCACCCAAGACTCGCATACACGCCTCGACGGCCTGTCGGCGCCGCCCTCGGGCTTTGCGCACGGCCACCCCGCTATCCGCGCCCGCTTCGTGCAAGGCCGCTTGGTGGTGAGCGAGGTTCTGGACAAAACACTCGTCAAAGGCATCGCCCCGGGGGACGCGATCCTGAGCATCGACAACATCCCCGTCGCCATCGCCGAGCAGCGCCTCATGCCGTTCATCGCCGCATCGACCCCGCAAGCGATGCGCGCCGCTTTGGCAAGCCGCCTGCTCGCCGGTCCGACCGGCAGCACCGCCTCGCTCTTGATCCGCGCTGCAGGCAGCACCCCGCGCACGGTCCGGCTCACGCGCACAACCGGCACCAAGCCCACCGCACCGCCGCAAGCTTGGCGCGCACTTCCCGGCAACGTCGGCTACATCGATCTCGAACATCTCGCCCGCAACGACGCTGGCCGCGCGCTTGCGAACCTGATGGACGCGAAAGCGATCGTCTTCGATCTGCGTGGCGGCCAGGGCGCAGGTGCGGCCTGGCTGCTCGCCCCCTACCTCGCGCGATCGAACGAACCCTTCCGCGTCGCCAAGCTGCGCCGCCCGTCGTACCAAGGGCCGCCGAAATCATCGGCCTTGGAGGTCACGTGGCTTTCCTTGGACGACGCGCAACGCCCCGCAGCACAAGGCCGCTACACCGGGCGCGTTGTGGTTCTCATCGACGAACGCACCGCCGGCCTCACCGAACACGCCGCGCTGCTGCTCAAGGCTGCCGCAAGCGCCACGTTCGTCGGCGCACCCACGAACGGCACGAACGGCGACACCACCGCACTTCAGCTTCCCGGCGGCATCGCGCTGCGCTTCAGCGCGCACGACGTCCGCCACCCCGACGGCACCAAGCTTCAGCGCGTCGGCCTCCAACCCGACGTCGTTGCGCTCCCGACCATTCGGGGACTTCGCAACGCCCGCGATGAAGTCCTGGAGAAAGCGCTCGACATCGCCCGGCGCTAAGCGGGACACACCCGCCCTTCGAACATCGTCCCCCAAATCGCGATGTCTTTGAGACGCATCGGATCGACGCTCGAGGGATCGTCCTCCAGCACCGCGAGATTGGCGACCTTGCCTGGCGCGAGGCTCCCCATCTCGTGGTCGAGCCGCCACGATTGCGCCGCATCGATCGTGATCGCGCGCAGCGCCTGTTCCACCGAAAGCCGCTGCTTCGGCCCCGCGACGCGCCCCGACACCGTCGTACGGGTGACCGCACACCACGCGTTGAACAGCGGCCGCGCCGGTCCGATCGGCATGTCCGAATGCAGCGACACCGTCACGCCCTCGCGCACGCACGAGCCAAGCCGCGTCATCTGATCGGCGCGCTGAGGCCCCAAGCCCCATTGCCCGTAGGCATCCGCAAACGCCGGCACGTAATAGGGATTGGCGCTGACCACCGCCCCGAGCCGTGCGATGCGCTTCACCTGCTCCTCCGTCGAGTTCGCAAAATGCACGATTACGCTGCGATGATCGGCACGGGGCTTGGCCTGCAGACCCGCCTCCATCGCGTCAAGCACCATGTCGAGCCCAAGGTCGCCGTTCACATGCGTGTGCGGCTGATAGCCCGCGCTCCAGTACATCGACCAAGCCGCTTTGAAGTTCTCAGGTTCGGTCATCCACTCCCCGCGATGCCCGTCGGTGTAGCCTTCCTTCATCTGCATCTTTTGCGAAACGATCGCGCCGTCCGCGAAGAACTTGATCTGCTTCGCCAGATAGCGAACCTTGCCCTCGGCCGCCGAAGCGATCGTCTTTTCCGTGGCCTCGAGCGCACCCGCCCCGTGCCGTTCGTACATCGTCCGCCCGTCGACGATCAGCGTGGTCGTGAACGGCGCATCCTCGGCCCCAAGCACACCCTTGTAGAGCGCGAGTTGATCCGGCCCGATCTGCGCCCCCGGCTCGTTCAGCGCCGTCACACCCGCGCGATGCAGATAGGTTTTCAGCAGCGACAGCCCCGCAATCATCCGCTCCGGCGACGCAAACCGCTTCATCAAGGGGCCCAAGATGATGTTGAGCCCCTTCTCGAAGAAATGCCCGCGCACCCAATTCGCCTGCTCGCTCGCGAGCCCTTGCCCCTTCGTCATCGCTTCCGTGATGCCGAGCGCAGCAAGCGCCGGCGTGTTCAGATAGAACTCGTGACAAGACCGATGCCACACTGCGACCGGCCGCGTCGCCGATATCTCGTCCAACAACGCGCGCGACATCTCGCCGTGCCAATACGAGTGATACCCCCACGAGAACAAGAAATCGTCGCCGCCCCGCACCGCCTCGGTAAGTCGCGCGCGATAAGCCTCAGCCGTCGTCGCCGCCTTCACGACACGATCCGGCAGCACCCACTCGTCGTTCGCGATGATCTCGCTCTTGATCGAGAGCGCAGCCAAAATCGGATGTAGATGCTGTTCGATCAGCCCCCGGCATCAGGACCTTGCCCGCGAACGTTTCATCGACACTGAAAGTCCGCCCGCCAAGCGCGGCTTTCACCTGGCCAAGCGAGCCGACCGCAACAATCCGCCCGCCCTCAACCGCGATCGCCTCAGCAACCGGCGCAGCGCGTTCCATCGTGATGATCTTCTTCGCGGTGTAGACGGTGACCGGCGCCTTCGCGGCGACCTTCCCCGCAGCGTTGGCCGCACTTGCCCCGGCCATCCCGATTGCCGCGCCAGCCGCCACCGCCATGAACGTCCGCCGCCCGATCGCCGGCATATGCGCCGATAGCGACGCGTTCAAATCGCAGCAAACGCAGAAAACACCGCGCAACCCAGCGCCCTTCTGATGCCCCACCGTCTCAAGCATCGCCCTCTCCCTGGGAGTGCCGGCCTCTGGCCGGCTCTTTCTGACTACACCCCAATCACCCAAGAGCCGGCCTGAGGCCGGCACTCCCAGGGATTGCGCATCTCGGTCTGAACATGGCACCAACATCGGCCGCTGCAAAGGTGCACACGCCAATGGCGAAGCTCTACGACGCGATCGACGACAAACTGTCTGCGTTCATTGCCAAGCAGAAGATGTTCTTCGTTGCAACCGCCCCGTTGTCGGGAGACGGCCACGTCAACGTCAGCCCCAAAGGCTACGACGCTTTCCGCGTGCTTGGCCCGAAGCAAGTCGCCTACGTCGATCTCGGCGGCTCCGGCATCGAAACCGTCGCGCACGCGCGCGAGAACGGTCGCATCACGATCATGTTCTGCGCCTTCGAAGGCCCGGCGCTGATCCTGCGTCTCTACGGCAAAGCGCGCGTGATGCAGTTCGACGAACCCGGCTTCGACGAAGAACTGAAGAAATTTCCGGGCTTCGAGCGCGCCCGCAACATCGTCTTCGTCGACGTCGAACGCGTCGCCGACAGTTGCGGCTGGGGCGTGCCTTTCTACGATTTCAAGGGCGATCGCGACCAACTCAAGCGTGCGATCGACCATTACGCGCCCGACCAACTGACCGAAAAGCGCTTCACCGCGAACGCCGAAAGCATCGACGGACTCACCGGCTTGATCCGGCCCTGACGCTGAGAAACCGACTTCCTTCACACCCGGCTACTTCGCATTACTCGCAACCTGGTCCGCAGCGATGCGCTCCCGCCACCGCAGCCGGACATCACAACGTTCCCGCGAGAGCGCTAGCCAGGCTCCCCCGCCCGGATCAAATTGCAGACAACCTCGTTCAGCGGCACCGGTATGCCGTGCTTCGCCGCAAGACGGAGCACTACTTCGTTCCGCGCCACCCACTCCGTCGGCCGCCCGTTCAAGCGGTCCACGACGATCGACCCCATATGCAAATGCGGCCCGCGCGACATCATCGCGTAGAGCCGCTCGCCGATGTCGTCCGGCAACTTCGCGCCTTCCGCACGGGCGACCGCAGCCACCTCCGCCGCGAGCGCGCGATAGAGCCGCCCGATCCCTTCGTCCTTCAGCACCTCGTTCCCGCGCCGCGTGAGCACGCCGATCCCGCCGCCAACCGCATTGAGCACAAGTTTGCCCCAGGCCGAGGTCAGCCAATCCTCGACGATCCGCACTTCCGCGAACGATCCATCGAACACGGCACGAAATCGCTCGCTGGCCGCGCCTGGCGGCACGTCGAGCCGGGCAGGCCCCGTCACCACGGCAACGCCTGGTGCCGAACGATCGCTCGGACACGCGACCATCGCCGGTACGATAGCGACGCCTGGCGCCACCAGCGGCTGCACGCGCGCAACGTGCTCGACCCCGTTCTGCAACACGGCAACGACCGTCCCCTGCGCGCACAGCGCCTTGAGCCAGGGTGCCGCCTCTTCCGTCTGATGCGCCTTCGTCGCCAGCATCACGACCGGAAAGACCTTGGCCTCATCAAGCGAGAGTGTGCGCACCGCACTTTGAACTCGTCCGCCCGGATAGGTGACGTCCAGCGTCGCGAACGGCGTGCGCGCCGCAATCGAAACCGAATGCCCCGCTTGAGCTGCCGCCGCCGCAAACGCGCACCCGATCGCACCGGGACCAATCACCGCAATGTTTGTCATCGATCTTCTCCCGCAGGCGATTGAACCATACGCGCCGCCCGGTGTATGCCACCGCGAGGAATTCTAACAGGCACGCAGATGACCGTCGCCGTATTCGGAACGTTACGCTTCTCGCCGGAGCGCCTTGCTTCGGTCTTGCCGCACCTTCGGACGCTGGTACACGAGACGCGACAGCACGATGGCTGCATCGCATACGATGTTGCTGAGGACCTTTTCGACAAAGGTCTGATCCGCTTCTCAGAGATTTGGCCGAACCAAGCCTTGTTAGATGCCCACCTCAAGGCTCCGCACATCGCACCTTGGCGCATCGTTTGCAGGGAGGCCGGATTGATCGAGCGCAATTTCACGGCTTACGACGCCACCGGCGCACGCAAAGTGTAAAGTCCGGCCACCACCCCGCCACAGAAGAAGCCAGCATCGCAATGAGCGGCGCCCTCGCCAAAACCGTCGAGTTCTACGCCGCCGTGCACCTCACGGTGATCGGCCTGTCGCACGTACTTCAACCACTGGCCTGGGTCCGCTTTTTCCAGCTGCTGAGTTCGCACGGCACGACGGGCGCTTTCGCAAATGGCTTCTTGAGCCTCATGTTCGGCTCGATCATTGTCGCGTTTCACAACATCTGGGAGGGCGGCGCCATCGTGCTGACCCTGCTCGGCTGGGCACAGATCGTCAAAGCACTCGTGGCATTCACTGCACCGGAGTTCAGCCTGCGCGGCATGAACCGCGTCTCTCCCGATCGCCTTTGGGAGTTTCAGTTCGCGGGAGCTGTCTTTCTCGCCATCGCAGCCTGGCTTGCGTTCCGCCTAAGCCAAGCTACGTGACGCCGATATTCGGTGCCCCTTTTTCTTGCCTAAGTTCATATTATGTTCTATACTCCGTCGATATGCAACAAAAGAACCGAAGGCTCGATGATTTTCGAAGACAGGGCCAGTAGCCCGGGCTGGGCAGGCACACCCGGTTTTTGGGCCGTCCAAGCGCAGTTTCACCCTCTAACCTCCGGGTACATGGGGTTGTTCGTCGAATTTCCGCCGGGGTACCCCCTCCGCACCGGCCCCGCGACCCGCCCGCGCAAGACCTGCACATGAAATCGACGCCGGCCGACCTTCTCGCCGAACTCACCCGCTTGGGGCTCGCCCACGCAACGATCGCGCACGCGCCCGTCTTCACGGTCGAGGAGGCAAAGCAACTGCGCGGCAAAATCGACGGCGGCCACACGAAGAACCTGTTCTTGAAGGACAAGAAGGACCGGCTGTTCCTGGCCGTCACGCTCGAAGATGTACCGGTCGACCTGAAGGCACTGGGCGAACTTGTCGGCGCACGCGGCCGCCTGTCGTTTGCGTCGGCCGATCTCCTTCGCGAGCATCTGGGTGTCGAGCCGGGCTCCGTGACGCCGTTCGCGCTCTTCAACAACCGCACCCGCTCGGTCACCCCGGTGCTCGATGAGGCGATGTTGGAGGTGAGCCCGTTGAACTTTCACCCGCTTGAAAACACCGCGACAACCGCCATTTCGTCTGACGACCTCCTGAAATTCGTGGCGGCGCAGGGCCATGTTGCCCTGACCTTGCGCTTTCCGCGCCGCGCCCCAGGCGCTATAAGCGAGGCCAACCAATGACTTATCGGAACTAGAGGACCGACAGAACGCCATGCAAATTCTCGGACAAAAGACAGGTGGCGCCACCGCCGATGCCGGCGCAGGCGACCTGATCAAGGAATCCTCCGAACGCACGTTCGTGGCCGACGTTCTCGAAGCCTCCCGCGACGTGCCGGTGCTCGTCGACTTTTGGGCGCCGTGGTGCGGCCCGTGCCGTACCCTGACGCCGGTTCTCGAAAAGGTCGTCAAAGAGGCGAAAGGCGCGGTCAAGCTCGTCAAGATCAACATCGACGAGAACAAGCGCATCGCCCAGCAGATGCGCATCCAGTCGATCCCTGCCGTCTATGCGTTCCGCAACGGCCAGCCCGTGGACGGCTTCATGGGTGCGCTGCCGGAGTCGCAAGTGCGCGACTTCATCAAGCGCTTGGGCGGCGAAGCGGGCCCCTCGCCGGTCGACGAACTGCTCGCCATCGCGGCCGAAGCCGTGAATCAGAACGATCTCGGTACCGCAGCCCAAGCCTACGCGCAGATCCTGCAGGAAGACCCGCAGAACCCGTCGGCCCTGGGCGGCCTCGCGAAATGCTACCTCGCAAGCGGCGACGTCGAACGTGCGAAGCAAGCACTCGCCATGGTCCCGCCGGAACACGCAAACCACGAGGCGATCGCAACCGTTCAGGCGCAGCTCAAGCTTGCGGGCCAAGCCGAAGCGGCCGGCGACGTCGCCGACCTGCACGCGAAGGTGCAAAAGGATCCGAACGATCATCAGTCGCGCATGGACCTCGCAGCCGCCTTGGCGGCGCGCGGCCAATCGGAAGCTGCGATCAACGAATTGCTTGAGGCCGTTCGCCGCGACCGCAATTGGAACGAGGGCGCGGCGCGCAAGCAGCTTCTGACGATGTTCGAAGCATTGGGCGCGGCCGATCCCGCCGTTCAAGCCGGCCGCCGCAAACTGTCCTCGCTGCTGTTCTCGTAAGAAGGCAAGCCATGCCAAGCGTCCCAATCCCAAGCTTGGCAGACCTGCCGAAGACGATCCCGGTCTTCCCGCTCGCGGGTGCCCTTCTGCTCCCCCGCGGGCGCCTGCCGCTGAACATCTTCGAGCCGCGCTATCTCGCGATGGTCGACACGGCGCTGCGCACCACGCGCGTCATCGGCATGATCCAGCCGGTCAACGAAGACGAACGCCGGCCGAAGCTTTATCCCGTCGGTTGCCTCGGCCGCTTGACCTCGTGGAGCGACACCGGCGACGGGCGCTTCTTCATCACGCTCTCGGGCGTCATCCGCTTCCGCGTGATGGAGGAGCTGAAGGCAGCGACGCCCTACCGCCAGGTCGAACCCGATTACGCGCCCTACGCCGACGACCTAAGAGACGACGATGACGACAACTATGTCGACCGCAAACGCCTCGGGATCTGTCTCAAAGCCTACATGGAACAAAAGCACATCGAAGCCGACCTCTCGCTGATCGACCGCGCACCCGCCGAGACCCTGATCAACTCGCTATCGATGATCTGTCCGTTCGCGCCAGCCGAAAAGCAGGCGCTTCTGGAAGCCGGAACACTCTCCGACCGCGCGCAACTGCTGACCACGTTGATCGAGATGGCCGCGACCGGCCACGGAGGCACGCTGCAATGACCGAAACAGAGGCCAAAGTCGATCCGAAGCTGCTCGAAATCCTCGTCTGTCCGGTGACGAAGGCCCCGCTCAGCTACGACGCGGCGAAGCAAGAGCTGATCTCCAAGGCGGCCCGTCTCGCCTATCCGATCAAGAACGGCATCCCGATCATGCTCGCCGACGAGGCGCGCGAACTGACCGACGACGAACTCAAATGAACGACGCCCCGTGGGTTACCGACCTGCACTATAAGAAGGCCGATCGCACCCTGACCGTGACGTTCGAAGACGGCACGAAATTCGCGCTGCCCGCAGAGTATCTCCGTGTCGAAAGCCCCTCGGCCGAAGTGCAGGGCCACGGCGCCTCCACAAAGGTCACGGTCGCGGGCAAGCGCAACGTTGGCGTCGACCGCATCGAACCCGTCGGCCGCTACGCGGTGCGCATCGTCTTCGACGACGGTCACGACACCGGCCTCTTCTCGTGGGACTATCTGCACCAGCTCGGCCGCGACAAGGCGAAGCGCTGGTTCGAGTACGAACAGCGCCTCAAGACGGCGGGCCTAAGCCGCGATGCTGCTTGACGCGCTCTGGACACTCTGGCCGTTCGTCGTGGCGCTCCTCGCCATGGTCGCCTGGCGTCTCTGGGGCGAGCGCGTGAAGCGCGCGCTGAAAGCGCACGACCAACGCCGCCTCGACGCCGACCTGCAAGCCTATGTCGACCGGATGAACCCGAACGCCCACTTCCGCCAGTCGGTCGATCAAATCAACGACGCCACAACACCGATCGAACCGCAGAAAGACGGCACCGCAATCTGGAACGGAGAACCCTACGCCACCCGCGAAGAAGCCGAAGCCGCAAGATGGCGCCACGTCATGACCGAAGCGCGGTCGTTCTACCAAGATGTCGACCGCAACCTCGGCCACAAAATCAGAGGACCGCAGCGCTAACCCTGCATCAGCTTCGGCAGCGTCACCGCCCCGTCGCTCGCTTGGCTCATAAAGAAGCGCTTCAACGGCGCGATCGAGTCGACGATATCGAGACCCATCCGCCGAACCGCCGCGATCGGCGCAATGTCGTTCGAGAACAACCGATTGAGCGCATCGAACGACGCTGTGAACAGCGCATTGTCGAACCGCCGCCAGGTTTGATACCGCGCGAGCGCGGCTTCGGAGCCGATATCGAGCCCGAGCGAACGCGCCTCGACGACCACCTCGGCAAGCGCCGCCGCATCGCGCAACCCGAGGTTCAGCCCCTGCCCCGCGATCGGATGCACCCCGTGCGCCGCATCGCCCGCGAGCGCAAAACGCGGCGCCACATAGGACATCGCCAGATGCATCGACAACGGATACGACCACCGCGGCCCTTCGATCGACAAGCGGCCCCACTGATCGCCGAATCGCTGCGCCACTTCGCCCAAGAACGCCGCATCGTCGAGCTGCAGAAACGCAGGCGCTTGATCCGCCCGCTCCGACCACACGATCGACGAGCGATTGCCCGTCATCGGCAGAATCGCAAACGGCCCCGAGCCGAAGAACAGTTCGTAAGCCGTTCCCTCATGCGGCTTCTCATGCCCGATCGTAGCGACGATCCCCGTCTGCTTGTACGACCACCCGACCGTCTTGATCCCCGCCGCCTCGCGCAGCGGCGACTCCCGCCCGTCCGCCGCAACGACCAACGACGCCTTGAGCCGCCGCCCGGACCCAAGCGTCACGACGGAAAAGTTGCCCTCGACCGCAGCCGATACCACCCGCTCCGGCGCAATCAGCGTCAGCGCCGCAACGCCGTCGACGCCGCGCTGCAACGCCATGCGGAAATGCCGGTTCTCGATCATATGCGCGAGCGGCGTGTTGCCGATCTCGCGGTGATCGAAGTGCAGCAACGCCGCCGACGCACCCTCGCGCACCGATCCGTCGCCGACGATGATGTCGCCGATCGGCTGCGCGTGGGGGCCTAAGAAGCCCCAAAGCCCCAGCGCCTCCAGGAGCCGCCGCGAAGCCGGCGAAAACGAACTCACCCGCCCGTCGAACTTCGCATCCACGACAAGCTTCGGATCGAGCCCGTCGACGACCGCCGTCGCGACGCCGGCCTTGGCAAGCGCCAGCGCAAGCGTGAGCCCCACCATGCCCCCGCCGGCCACCACAACGTCGAACTTGTCGCGCACGTTTGTCATGTCGATCAATCACATAGGCTCGAAACCTTAATCCTCCAAGCCCGCCAACGGCCGCATTGACCCTGCTCAAATTAACGGCAATCGCCCGAAAAAACTGCCGCCACTTGAGGCACGCAATTGGGCCCACCCCCGGCCGATCATCCCCTCGCACACCACTCTTGAAAGCGAGGGTTCCCATGAAATTCATCACGGCCATCATCAAGCCGTTCAAACTCGACGAGGTCCGCGAGGAGCTCACCAAACTCGGCATCGAAGGCATGACCGTCACAGAGGTCAAAGGCTTTGGCCGTCAAAAGGGCCACCGCGAGATCTACCGCGGTGCGGAATACGCGGTCAGCTTCGTACCCAAAATCAAGCTCGAGATTGCTGTCGCAAGCAATCTGGCCGATCGCGTCGTCGAAACGATCACGAAAACCGCGAAGTCCGGCCAGATCGGCGACGGCAAAATCTTCGTGTTCCCGCTCGAACACGTGGTGCGCATTCGCACCGGCGAAACCGACGGAAGCGCGCTCTGATGCCCGCGCACCTGATCAAAGACAACGACGCCAACAAGAGAACCTCCATGCCCCGCACCAAAACGATGTCCCTTGAGCCCTTGCGCATCGCCGCAATGGCGCTAGCGCTCGCAACGATGATCGCGATCTTCTTGCTGGCGACAGCCGCCAAAGCGCAGCCCGCACCGGAAGCCGCACCGCCCGCAAGCGAAACGGCAGCACCGGCCGGCGAACCCGCACCGGCAACAGCCGATGCGGCGCCCGAAGCGCCAGCTGCTGCCGCACCGGCAGAGGCAGCGCCGGCCGAGGCACCGGCCGCTGAAGAAACAAAGGCCGAGGCGCCCACCCTACCGCCGCACGCCGCCGCCCTCGCGCTGAACAGTGGTGACACCGCCTGGGTGCTCACCTCGACAGCACTCGTGCTCATGATGACGGTCCCGGGCCTCGCGCTCTTCTATTCCGGCATGGTGCGCAAGAAGAACATCCTGGCGACCGCCGCGCAAAGTTTCGCGATCACGGCGCTCGTCACCGTGCTCTGGGCGATCATCGGCTACTCGCTCGCCTTTACCAACGGCGGCGACAATCAGTGGCTGATCGGCGGCATGGAGCGCTTCATGCTCGCCGGCATGGGCAACAACGAGGTCGCGCACGCGCTCGCCGCGTCGATTCCGGAATCGGTCTTCATGACGTTCCAGATGACGTTCGCCATCATCACGCCGGCGCTCATCACCGGCGCCTTCGCCGACCGCATGAAGTTCTCCGCCTTGCTTATCTTCATCACGGCGTGGCTGCTTCTCGTCTATGCACCGATCGCGCATTGGGTGTGGGGCGGCGGCTTCTTGGGCGGCAAAGGCGTGCTCGACTTCGCGGGCGGCACCGTCGTGCACTTGAACGCGGGCATCGCAGGCCTCGTCTGCGCGATTGTGCTCGGCAAGCGCCACGGCTACGGCACCGAGAACATGGCACCGCACAATCTGCTCTACGCGTTGATCGGTGCCTCGCTTCTCTGGGTCGGCTGGTTCGGCTTCAACGCGGGCTCGGCCGTCGCCGCGAACGCGCTCGCCGGTATCGCAATGGCGAACACGCAAATCGCCGCCGCCGCAGCAGCCCTCTCCTGGATGATCGTCGAATGGATCGCTCAGAAGAAGCCGAGCGTCCTCGGCATGCTCTCCGGCGCCGTCGCAGGCCTCGTGGCGATCACGCCCGCGGCAGGCTTCGTCGACCCGTCGGGCAGCCTCTGGATCGGCTTGATCGCGGGCGTCGTCTGCTATGTCGCCGCGGTTTGGTTGAAGCACAAGATCGGCTACGACGACTCGCTCGACGCCTTTGGCGTTCACGGCGTCGGCGGCGCCGTCGGCGCGATCCTGACCGGCGTCTTCGCGCTGAAGAGCATCAACAGCTTGGGAAGCGGCGCCATCGACGGCAACCCAGGTCAAATCTGGACGCAAATCGAAGGCCTACTCTACGCCGGCATCTACTGCGCGATCGCCACGTTTGTAATCCTGATGGCGATCAAATTCACGATCGGCCTGCGCGTCACGAAGGACGAAGAAGTCGAAGGCCTCGACCTCACCCAACACGGCGAACGCATCCACTAGCGGATCGATTTTTCCTCCCGATCCGCGAACGCCGAAGGGCGCCCCACCCCGGGGCGCCCTTTGCCATTGCGCAAAGCCTCATCATCGTTACCGGCTGCTGCGACCTCCAGATCAAACGGCACTTCCGCTGAGTTCGCTTGTCCAAGTCGCTCTAGATCGACGATTTTAGCCAGGATGCGAACGCACGGATTTGTTTTTCGCGAGGATGATCCGGACGCCGGACCACGTAGAACCGATAACCGGGCAAGCTGAGATCGAACGCCTTTACGAGCGTGCCTGCGGCGAGCTCTTTCGCCACCAGCACGTCGCTGAACAACCCAACGCCCTGCCCGCCGATGACCGCTTCGATGGCGTGCGATTCCTCGCGAAAGTTCAGATGGTGCATGTCCTTGTATTCGGGCACATCGGACCACTTGTGCCGCGCTGCGTTTAGCCACCGCCGCCACGTCGGCGGGTCGCGGTCGCCCGGCGCCCAATACGCGTGGATGAGCAAAACCTTCGCGAGATCGGCCGGCCGCTTCAATTGCGCCGGCGCGAGCAATTTTGGATTGTATACGGGCCAGAACGTGTCGGTCAGCAGAATCTCGGCAACGCCTTCCGGGTCGCCGGTGCGGCTGGTGGCATAGCGAATGGCGATGTCGCTGTCGCCCGCGCCAAGGTCGAGCACGCTGTCTGTTCCAATCACCTCCAGAGGTACATTGGCGCGCAGCTTCTGCCACGCAGGCAACCGAGGTACAAGCCAGCGGCTGGCGAAGGCATTCGTGGTCGTCACGCGCAGTGGGCGCTCCTCACCAAGACGTCTGACGGCGACGATCGCGCCTTCAAACGTTTCAAGACCGCTTCGAATGGCTGGGAACAGACGCGCGCCGGCGTCGGTCAACGTCAACGGCCGCGGCCGACGGCGAAACAGCGCGTGTCCGCAATAGCGTTCGAGCAGTTTGACCTGATGGCTGATCGCGGTCGGCGTCACGCCCAGCTCTAACGCAGCCTTCTTGAAGCTCATGTGGCGAGCGGCGGCGTCGAACGCGCGCAATTCCACAAGTGGGGGCAAGGACTTCATGGGGCCAGTGTAGCTGAATCCAATTCATCTGCAGCTGAAAACTTCGCGTTTGCGCTGGGGCGACGTTCGCCAGAGACAATGGCGGCAGTCTTTAGGAGCAGAGCGCTATGAGATCGACCTCGTTCGTTGCCGACGCCGCGGCCAAACTTGCAGCCGGCTTCAAGGGACAGGTTCTACGGCCCGCGGACACCGGCTACGAGGAAGCGCGGAAGGTTCACAACGGCCTGGTGGATAAGCGGCCGGCCCTGATCGCACGATGCCACGGTGTCCCCGATATCGTCGCGGCGCTCGATCTAGCTCGCAAACTCGGCCTTGAAGTCGCGGTTCGCGGCGGCGGTCACAACGTTGCGGGTCGAGCGACGGTCGATGGCGGGGTCATGATCGACCTGTCGCCGATGAAGAGCGTCACTGTCGACCCGCGGGCAAGAACCGCACGTGCGCAAGGTGGCGCAACGTGGGCCGATCTCAACCCCGCCACACAAAAACACAATCTCGCCGTCACCGGCGGCGTGGTTTCCACAACCGGCATCGGAGGACTGACGCTCGGCGGTGGCATCGGTTGGCTGATGGGCAAGCATAGCCTGGCCCTCGACAATCTTCGCGCCGTCGAACTCGTCACCGCAGATGGCAAAGTCTTGCAGGTCGCAAAGCAGTCGGAGCCCGACCTTTTCTGGGCCCTTCGCGGCGGCGGCGGCAATTTCGGCATTGCGACCAGCTTTGAATATGATCTGCACCCGGTGGGCCCCATCGTTGTCGGCGGTCCGATTGCTCACCCATTTGCGCGCGCACGCGACACGTTGAATTTCTTCCGCGATGCGACGCGATCTCTAGCCGACGAACAGATCTTGTTCGCCGCCCTGACACACGCGCCCGACGGCTCCGGGGCGCCGGTCGCCGCGATGGTCACCTGTCATTGCGGCCCGCCTGCGGAAGCAGAGCGAGCGGTCCAGCCGCTGAAGCGATTCGGAACGCCGTTGGCGGATGGGGTCGGGCCGATTGCCTACGACCAGCTCAACACCTTGCTTGACGCCGGTTTTCCGAAAGGCGCTCTCAACTATTGGAAGTCGCATTTCCTGACCGAACTCAGCGATGCTGCAATCGAAACGATGATCGATTGCTTTGCGCGCTGTCCAACGCCCATGGGCCAAATTCTAATCGAGCATTTGCATGGCGCGGTCACGCGAGTGGGCATCAGCGAAACGGCGTTCCCGCACCGGAAAGAAGGTTACAACTTTCTGATCCTGGCCCAATGGACCGATCACGCGGACACGAGCGCCTGCATCGAATGGGCGCGTGAAACGGCCAAGGCGATGCAACCGTTCTTCGCCGCGGGGCGCTATGTCAATTATCTGGACGACGACGAAACCGGCGATCCCGTTGCAGCGGCCTACGGGCCCAACTACCGGCGGCTCCAGCAGATCAAGGCCAAATACGACCCGGCGAATGTCTTTCGCATGAACCAGAATATCCGGCCGTTAGCATGATGCGCGCGGCGGGCTAAAGCTGGGTGTCCGAAAAGGGCCAAAGATGTCGGTTCGCAATGTTCGTCTCGGGTGACGGCAGTGACGGGACCGTGAGTTGAAGCAAATTACGGCTGCCTGATTCCGGCGCCGAAACAAAAGTTGCTTCACCTGCCACGACGCGCAAATATTCCCCATGTCCCGTTTCGACGCCCTGCCCACCTCGCCGTTCACCCGCCTGAACAAGCTGCTCGACGGCATCGCGCCCGGTCAGCCCCCGATCCACATGCACATCGGCGAGCCGCAGCATCCGGTCCCCGCGTTCGTCGGTGAAATCCTGGCCAAGCACACCGCCGACTTCGGCCGCTACCCGCCGATCATCGGGCCCGATCATCTGCGCCAAGCGATCGCGGCCTGGCTCGGCCGCCGTTACAAACTCGGGCCCGCCGTCGATCCCGCGCGCCACATTCTGCCGCTGGTCGGCACGCGCGAAGGCCTGTTCAGCGCCGCGTTCGTGACCATCCCGGAAGAGAAGGCAGGCAAGAAGCCGGTCGTCCTGATCCCGAACCCGTTCTATCAATGCTACGCGGCGGCGGCACTCTCGGCCGGTGCCGAACCCATCTACGTGAACGCAACGCGCGAGACCGGCTTCCTGCCCGACTTCGCCAGCCTCCCGCGCGACACGCTCGCCCGCACCGCGGCCGTCTACATGTGCTCGCCGTCGAACCCGGAAGGTGGCGCCGCGAACGCCGAAACGTGGGCGCGCCTGTTCGCGCTTGCCGACGAATTCGATTTCACGATCCTCGCCGACG
>CAZYGK010000036.1:0-18428 GCA_964647355.1 uncultured Flavobacteriaceae bacterium
TCTCCTTCCGGTGCTTGCGGAACGTGGTCGAAACCAGTTCCGTGAAAGTGCTGTTGGGGGATGCCATGTGGCATGTCTCCTATAAAGGTCAATGGGTAGAGCGGGAAGCAAGAATCTCCCGCAAGTCCTCTTTCATGCTGTCATCCGAGAGGAATTTGCCCTTGGGCTCTGTAGGAGTCCGTGTGGTGTCTCGTCCTCTGACGTTTGCTGCGGTTGCAAGGCGTGCGGCGTTCGCCCCGTTCTTGGCCTTCGTGCGGAGTTCCAACTCGATCTCCTTGCGGAGTCGGTCTTGCTCCTTGGCCCAGGTGACGGGGTTCGCGCGCACGGCCTTCTCGTATGCGGTCGGAAGGTCGTCGCCGTGGTCGATGAAGATGGCGATTTCGGTCGCAACCTCATCGAGATACGGATGATCCTTCGCAAACGCATCGACTTCCGACGAGGCTTTCGACCTCGCTTGTTCGTAGTCGGCCCTTTGCCGTTGGGTGAGGGCCTGCTCGAGCTTCGCCTGCCGTTCCATGAGTTGCCTGACGGCGGGCGGCACATCTTGTTCCTGCGCCCCTTGCTGCGGGGCTGCAACGCCAATGTCCTGCCCGAGCTGCATCCACACGGCGCGGCGCTGCTCCGGGGAGCCTTGCGTCAGCCTGTAGTGGGCATTGAGGAGGGTGGCGACGGCCTTTGCCTCGTCGATGCCTGCGGCCTGGATCATCGGGCGATATGGCGAGATCACGTCGTTGAGCGTCTTGCCCAGCGTGTGATGCTCCCGATACTGCGCGATTCCTTCATGGATCTGGTTTTCGCGCTTCTCGATGTATTCCTGCGCCTTCGGCGTGAGCTTCGCCCATTCTTCGTGCATTTCACGCGCCCACGACTTCGGGGCGGCTTTCGCGGAGGCAGTGGCTTCTTCGGCAGGGGGCGCGTCCTCGGTTCCCTCGGGAGGCGCTTCGCCTTCCGGGGCCGCATCGGGCGATTCCGGCGAGTCGGGCGCGTCCATATCGGGCGTCGTCTTGTCCTCCGGCTCGCTTCCGAGTCCGAGGGAGGCCGAAATGTCAGCAACGCCAGAGTCGATGAGTTCCTGCTGTTCCATGTCTAGCCTCCGTTGGCTGTCAGCCGCACTGGTTCAACATCGGCACCGCCGATGAGTTCGTTCGCCATCTTCTCGCGCTTGGCGCTGGGCATCGTGGCCCAATCGCGCTCGACGCTTTCCTCGATGCTCCTGTCGAGAGCCGTCTCCGACTCCCGCTTCCTGCGCTCCTGGTCCTGCTTCATGCAGGGGTCGTACTCGATGCAGCCGTTCCTGCGAAGATCGTCCTCTCGCTCATGCTTGGAGCGGATCACGCGCCCGTCGATGGGCGAGGCGTAGTGAACGTCCTGCTTCACGAAGATCATCGGAGCGCTGCGAAGGTGCCGACCTTCCATGAGCGCGCACTTGGCTAGCCACGCTTCCTCGCCTTCCGGCGTCCCCGGCACATGACCCCAAAAAGCCATCCATTCGGCCTTGAACTCATGCGTTCCGTATTCCGATTCGATCATTGCGTTGCCCCTTGCGGCTGCGATGCAGCCTTCTCTTTGGCCGCCGCGGTCGCCTCGGCAACCTTGATCTTGGACGCATTGACCACTTGGCTCATCTGCGTCTTGGCGGCAAGTTCGGCCATCTTGAAGGCATGTTCCTGCTGCTTGAAGGCCGCTTCACGCTCCATTTCCTGCATCTTCATGGCGAACTCGCGCTCGGCAAACTGCGCGCTCAATGCAAGTTCCTTTTCCTTCTGCTGGTTTTCCAGCGCCTTCGATTGCATGTCGGCCTGATGCTTCTGCTGCTCCATCTGCATCTTGGCTTGCTCGGCCTTCGCCTTCCCGTCGTCCTGCGGGGGCGGCTCGCGCATCATCTTGATCTGGTCCTCGATCTGCGCGCCGAATCTGTAACGGCGCACGATGGCAAGCAGCATCGCCTGGATCGCCTGGAAGGGCATCGTCCCGTTCTGCACCAGCGGCCCCATTCCGTTCAGGAATTGCGAGATCGCATTCAGGAGTTCGGCGATGTTCTTCTGATCCTCGGCGGCTTCCGGCTCGACGGTCGAGTTCGTTTCAATGTCGATCTTGTAGGCGCGCTGCAAATCGTCCTTGAGGAGAGCCAGCACATCGGCCCACTTGGGCTTCTCGATTTCCGCTTGCGCGGCCTGAAGCTGCTGCTGAAGCTGCTGCTGCTGTGGGTTCGGCGGCGGCGGGGGCTGTCCCGGAATCGGAGGCGGCGTCATTTGCGCCATTTGCGCGTTCATCATCTGGAGCGCCTGGAACTGCTGCTGCGCCGCCATTGCCTGCTGCTCGGTGAGATACGGTAGGCCCGTCATGCGCGCCCAGGTATCCTCATCGAACTTGTTTGCCGCCACTTCCAGCATGAGGCGAAGCAGGTCGCGGCAGTAACGGGCGACCTCCTTCTGCATCCGCTTGAGCCGCAGGCTTCCCCACTGCTGCTTGATCTGCTGCGCTCCAAGCGTCTCCGAGGCCGCTGATTGCCCGCGCATGATGTCGGCAATCCCCATGATCTCCCAAATGACCGCCTTGCAAGACTCTCTAGCGACCATGAGTTGCTGGAGCGTGGCGACAAGCTGCTCAATGGGCATCCACCAGATCGCCGCATCAAGCCCCTTTTCCGCCGCCAGCGAAGCGCTCTTGTCGGTCGGGATGAGTTCGTTGTCGGCCGCGTCCATGAGGCGACCGAGATCGTCGCCGAGTTCGCCGTCGTAGACGCCGCGAGCGCGGCACGCCTGCACGATCTTGATGATGCGCTCGGAGAGCTTGTTGAGTTCCTCGGCCTGCTTGCGATAAAGCTCGTAGAGCGGCGTCACCGACAGGTCGTTCGACTTCTCGACCAGCATGAGCGGCTTTGGGATCGGGAAGAATCCCGTCACCCCGAGCGGATCATCGACCGCCTTCTTGAGAAAATCGTCGGTGTAGTGTTCCGAGAGGAAGCGAACCTTCTTGTCGGCCTTGTCCCACAGCACCCAAATGCGCGTGGTCTGACGGGCGCCCTTGTCGTCCTCGTTAGGCGTCTTGCCTTCCTCGTTCTCGTCCTCGGCGGTGTAGGGTAGGATGTTGGCGATCTTGCGCCCGAACCGTTTACGCGCTTCCTGCTTGTCCACGTCCTTGCCGAAGGCGACCCACGGCACGTTCGACCACTTCTTTGCGTAGCCGTGAACGAACTCGTCCCACTTGCACGAGTCGAGGCATACCAACTCGCCTTCCTTGTAGGCCATCGGCTCTGCCGCTTCTTCCTCGCCATCTTCTGGGAGCGGATTGGCAGCTTCCTCCGGCTCCTCAACGATCTCCGCGTCATACTTGACTTGGGTGATGCCGCGCCCAGGCAGGAGCGCGTCGAGAACCGCAGCCCTCACGCCCTCGTCATACGTCTCGTAGCCTTCGACGTTGGTATCGAGCAGGAACTCAAGGCCCCGGCGACCGGCCTCGGCGGCGGCTTTCCCAAGCGGATCTTCGTCCTTGAAGCGCCGATCCACGATGGGGCGAGGGATGGCCGAGTAGAGCGAGGGCAGCAGCGTCTCGGTGTTCGAGTAGAGGATGTTGAACGGTACTCTTGCCGTTTTCTCCCCGGCGTAGATAGCAAGGATCTTCTTCGCCTCCTCGCGCCAATCCTTCTCGCGCTTACGGGCGGCACAAATCTCGCCGATCCACTGCTTCGCGTTCATGTTTTCAGTGCCTCCACGACAACCGGCTTCGTTATTTCCTTGAGCCTGCTGCGCTCGGTTGGAGTGAGGGTTTTGTCGGCGCAATTCTTATTGTCCATAGTCATCAGTCCGGGTACGAGGCGGCGCGGAACCCGACGTTATGATGCGAGTACGCGCGCACAGTGTTCCAATTGACCGCCCAGACGCCGGCAGCCGTCGAATCGCCCCAGTAGCCACTGGCGAGAGGGCACAGCTCATTGGCCGCGTACTGGTAGAAGTAGTCCGCGCCGAAGAGCGCGGTGCCGCTGGGCGAGACGCCAGTTGCTGCCGCCGGCATACCAAGCCCCATTCGCACCCAGTCATTGCCGCTCGTGGCCGCCGAAAACACTTGATTGGTGCTGTTGCCGCATCTCTGCACCACCGCGTTGTTTGGATAATCCGTGCGCCATGTCGGAACGATTGCAGAACTGTGCGCGGCCACCCCAGTCGCGCCCCATGCGTCAGTAGCAAGCGTATTGGAGCCCGTGATGTCGTTGGCGGCCGTTGCCGTCTTCCACGCATACCACGTCCCGCCGCGCAATGTTCCAGCCGATGCATAGGCCGTGAACCCCGTTCCGTCCACCCCGTCAAGGGTGACGTTGTTCGCGTCGATCACGGTCACGGTGAACATCCGGTCATTCAACTGCGTCATTCCAACCACGCCAACAATAAGCGCCTGATCGCCCGTGGTGCGGCCGTGCCCTACGCATGTGACCTGCACGGGGTTGGCCTGCGTTGCAGCAGAAATGGCTGGTGTCGTGATAATGGCCGTGATCCCGAGCGACACCTCCCACATGTTTCCATTGAGATCTACGACACCACACACTTGCCCGTTGTGCGCGGTCTTCGCTAGGCTCGACCCCGAGCCCGTTTTGGCGGAGTTGCCGCCGACGTAGCCGTCGGTCGTGAAGGTCACCGTCGCGTCGTTCGCGTCCGCGAAGGCGTTGTTATTGCAGCCCTTTGGGAAGTTGTTCGTCGCGTGATACCACGCGCAATGCGGGGTCGAACTGGACGCCTGCCCGTGCGCGGTGGCCAGCATCGCCAACGCGGTATGGATGAACCTCGTGGCCACGAAGAATCGCGCCCCGCGCGTCTTCGCGGCGGCAATTGTCCCGCCGTAGTTATTCGCCGGAGTACCGGTCAGGCCGGAGAGCGGGTTGTGCGCGGCGGCCGTCGAGAGTGGATTGCCGAGCGCGATGCTGGATGCTGTGCCCGAGTTGTTCGAGCACAGGTACTTGTCCACGAAGAAACCGGCCTGAACAGAGCCGCCATCGTAGAAAGCACGATGAAGAGCGTACCCGGCAGCGTTCGCTGTCGCCACATCAGCGAACGCCGCATAGGGCAAAATGTCGATTGCGTTGGCCCCATGCACCGCGTACCGGGGCGAGGAGGCGTGGCCAATCCGATAGTAGAAGGCCGGAATCCACACCATCACGGAACCGTCTGAATACTCGTAGTTCCCGTAATTGGCGCTGGCTGGATCGCTGTACCCGGACATTGCCGTGAATCCGGCAGGAAGCGCGGGCGCGATGCCAACGCCGAAGCCAATCGCACCCGGCACGAAGGCTTGATTAAAACACACCGCTCCATCCTGCATCACGGCGTTCCCGCCGATGAAGTAGCTCGTGGCATCGGGCGCGGCGGTGGTGACGCAAAGCTGCCCATCTTCGGTCACGGCGATACCGCCGAGCATGGTCGCGGTCGCTGGGACGCCGCCTGTGGCGTTGTAGACGCGAAGCACGCCATCGGAGGTGTAGCGCAGGCCGTTCACGCGAATGTCCGTGCTTTCGACGGAATCGCCGGTGGCATAGACCTTTGCCGCCCCATAGCGCTGCGGGCCGATCCAGAAGTCCGAGGCGGTCGGCGAGCCGGTATCGAGGGTCACTGACCCATCGGAGGCGCACGCATCAACTAGAAACGGCACCATCTAGGCGTTCTCCCGAAGTCGCCTTTGTCGGGCGAAATGGGCCTTCTTCATGGCCCCGAAATTGAACTTGGCATTGGAGGCCGCCACAAGCGCCTCCTCGATGGGAGCATCAGGCCCCGGCGCATCCTTTGGAACGCGCCATGAAAGCGAGAGCGTGCGAAAGGCCGAGGCGCAGTGACTCGACCAATCATGCGCGGGCATGTCGGTGAACTTGCGCTTTTCGTCGTCCCACTCGTAATGATAGTTTCGGAGGGCCTCCAAGCCCTGCGCGCACGCTACCGAGTCGAACCAGCAATACGGCAGAGTCTTACGCGCCGCCTGGATGCCGTCCTGGTGATCTAGCCTCTTGGCGATGACCACCCTTCCTACTCGCGCATCGAGCATCTGCTGCTGGATGGACTTGCCCCCGGCCGCAAGCGTCCTCGCACGCGCATCATGCGGGAGCCAATGGGTTCCGTACTGGAACTCGCCATCGCGCCGGCGCTTCTCAAGCACCGCAACGTAGTACGGAATGTCCTTCAGGGCCGATTCATGGTAGTCGAAGATGCGGATTTCGCCGGCGATGATCTGGAACCACCATATCGCCGTCGCATCCGTTCGGCCCAAGTCCCAGGCTGTATGAACTGGGAGCGACTTCACGATAGGCACCACGCCCACCTGCCCCGCCTGCTGGATTCGATCCAGCCATTCCCCGAAAACGCTTCCGGGAATCGCGGCATCGAACGACACGAAGTATTCCTGCATCCACAGCGCTTTCCCGAACCCGTCGCCATGCTCGGCCTGCATCTGCCGAAGCTCCTCCTCAAGCTGCGCCGGCGTAAACACCCCCGTATCGTCGGCGGTGCGAACATCGCACATCCACCCGCTCTCGCGCTCGGCAAGGCCGCACAGCGCCTTGAAATGGTTCGCCCCCCGCGGCGTCGAATTGAACACCGCCCACCCGCCGTTCTCAAGCAGAATCGGCCGCAGGTACGACCAAGCCGCAGGATTCGACAGGGCATACTCCGAAAACACGATCCCGGCAGGCGGCGAACCAACCAGCGAGTCGAAGTTGTCCGATCCCACTAACTGCCACGTCGAGCCGTTGTGGAACTCGATCAGCATTTCCTGATCCAGCGTCCTCTTGCGAATCTCCTTCGGGAACACCTCGTCAATGCGCCGTATCCCGGTATGCGGATTCACCGCAATCCACATCGACTTCCGGGCCTGCGAATACTCCGGCAGGCAATGCCAGTAGGACGCCACCCGCTTGTGCGCCGCTAGACACGTCCAGTGCATGTCCATCTCGTCCTTCCCGGCCCGACGATGCCACCGCTGCACCAGCCGCTTCCCACCCCCCACCAGATACCGCCACGCCGCCTCCTGATACTCCCGAGGCTTCCAGCGGTAGGGAAGGCGAATCTCGGCCATCAGGAGCGCTCCCTTTTCATGGCTTGTTGTATTTCCCGTACAACTTTTCAATGGCCCCTATGAAAGCGTCCTCATACGGCTCTACGTCTCCGCGACCACCGTGCAGGTAAAAGTCCTCATCCATAGCCTTCCTGTATTTCATGGCCGCCGATGAAATGTACTTTGGTACTTGAGCGTCTTGAGGCAGGCCATCAAGCGCATAAAGAACATCCTGCGCGGTCGTGATTTTCCTCAGGTCTGGCATCGTGTTGTAGTTGTCGAAAACTGAAAACAGATCCTTGAAATGCGACGGGTCAACCTTCGCTATCGACCCCATGAACCCTCCACCAAGGTCGAATGCTTCTTTCGCGGCGGCCTCTTGGTCGTTCCATCCAAGCGGCATTGAGCGCAACTTTCCAAGAAGCGCATCAATGATTTTCGCCCTGTCCATATCAGGCAGCCAGCGCCACCAGCACCGCCGCAGCCTGCGTCGCCGCATCGTCGCTAGCGGTCGTCCGAACCATCCGCGCCCGCCCCGGATACGTCGGACACCCCCCGTCAATCAACCACTCCTGGTACGTCGATACCGCCCCGTACTCGATCAGCACCTTCGGATCTCGCCCGCTCGTCACCCCCAACGCCGCTTGCAGCTCCGCTCCAGTGATCGCCATTTCAGCCCTCCTCAAAGTTGGTAGCAGGGGCCGGACTTGAACCGGCGACCTCCTGGTTATGAGCCAGGCGTTCTGCCAACTGAACTACCCTGCGACAGTTCAACCAAGGCTTCCGTACCGGAATCCCCACGCTGATCGAAAACCACCCCCCCACACGACGGATCAAGCACCACCGTGATCTGCACCCCCACGTTCTGATCCTTCGCCGCATACAGCCTCGGCGCCATCCGCTCCAGATTCCACTGCGCATTCCGCGCAATCGCCGAATACCTCCCAACCTCCACATTCGTCTCAGCGCTATCCAGCGCTTCGTCCGCACTCATCAGCCGATCCACCGCATTCCCCGCACTCCACCTCGCCCACTCCACCGGCGAATGCTCTATCAAGTACCCGTACACATCCCGCTTGTGAACCCCAAGACGCACCGCAAGCTGCGGCACCGACTCACCCCTCGACAGCGCCTCATACACCGGCCCACAGTCCCCACACAAGTTCGCCAGCGGATCATCCACCTTCAGCCGGGCATAGTACGCAGCCGACCCCACAGGCAACCCACGCCCAACGTAATACTCCTCCAGCCGCTTCACCCTCTCGGCCTCATCACCCACCACCCAACTCGCCACCTCCACCTCTCTTTTCATGCGCGCCCTTTTACCCCCACACCAAGCCGAAAAGCAAATCCCTAGAAAACTAGACACCGTGGCGCCCTAACGAAAAATTACTTCAGCCGGGCTAATGCCAGTTCTTGAGTAGGCAGGGATGAGTGGCGCCGCCGGCGGGTTCCCTAATGCGGCCCCCGTCCTGCCGATGAACACCCCCCCCTCGATCCCCTGGCGAGCTGGCTGGCCGCAGTCCTAGACAATTTTCTGTAAGTAAGCACTCACGATTCGCATAATGTCCATTATGTAAACTCGCAAGTCATTGATTACGCTCGATTCACGCCTCCCGTTGCGAGTCATTCCTATCTGCCGACCTCCGATTGTGACAGTCGGGCGCTCGAAGGCTGCACCCTGGCCGAGCTAGCGCAGCCTTGTAGGACGATTCCTACAACGTGTAGGACGAATCCTACGGGCGCGTGGGCGAGAAGGGGGAAAGCAGAACTGTCCGGCTTTTCGACAGTTAGTGTCGACTTCTCGGACACTCTGCCTAGTTTCGTCTAGTTTCTAGTCTAGGCTTGAATACAGGCGCTGTAAGGCGCTGTAATGATGCTGCCTATGGTTGGGTATAGGCACGGCGCATTGTGTTGACTGTAGGGGCTGTATTGAAGCCGCAGGCGCATTGTGTTGAGTCCTGCGCTGGCGCTTGCGTTGCCTAGGCGCATGTTGCGTAGTGCCTACGCGCGTGGGCGTGGGCCTGCGCTATGCGTGCGCTCGCGTGCGTGCGTCATGCGCGCATTGAATTTGATTTAGATCTACATCTACATCTACATGTGTCTAGTCTAGAACTTTCGTCTAGGAAACTGGACAGTTTGTCTAGGAGTCTAGAGATTTGCGTCTAGTGAAGATGCAAGGGAGGGATGACAGTGGATAGAATAGTGGAGAAGAGCGGTATAAGTCTGCAAGCGCTTGATTCCTTTGATGCGCTGATCTGTGGATAAGTCTGCTAATGTTACAAATGTAATGTCATGGGGGTTGACAGTGCTGGATTGACTAGACGATGATTCATTCAACGGCCCAACGGCCATCGGCGCCTCCCGACAGTGGGGCAGGAGAATCAAATGAGCGAGCATCGGCACTACGGGAATCGAATCGTGCAGTTTTGGGAAACCGGAGAAACGCGCCTTGTTGCGCACTGCGACAAGGCGGCCGAAGCGTGCAAACTTCTGGACAGAGCCAGAGTGTTGAACGACCAGAAGCGCCGCTACACAGAAGCTGCCCGCACCATAGCGCGTGCCGAATCGCTCCCCGGTTTCGCGTGGGTGGACTAGCCATGAAAGACTGGAAGCATGACGCAATGCAATTCCGCGAAATAGACCGCGCGGGATTGGCCGCGGCCGAGCGTGAGATAGAGAGAGATAGCAGGCGGGCTCTTGGGTTCCATTACTGCGCTAATCCGCGTTGCCCGGGGTACAAATACAAGGCAAGCGACATTCCGCATCCGAAAGAAACTTGCGGAGAATGACCATGCTCGCCCTCATCTTCGCGTGCTGCATCATTTCCGGCTGGATCATTTCGCGGCCCATCGTTCGCGCTTTCAACGTCTAGGGGGATTACATGCGCAAGCTCTATCTGGATCAGTACGGGCACCGATATTTCGCCAGCAGCCTTAAGGAACTCAAGGCGCAAGTTCCCGGCCGCGTTCAAAAAATGTATGCCGACAAGAAAGACGGCACGACAGTCCATGTTGGGTATGTCATAGGGGACCATTGGCTTAACGCGTTCATCCCGCTTGAAATCCCGGCATAGGCCGCCAGTCCAAGCGCCTAGTCGGGCGCTTTGGCGGGAAGCCTTCCTGCGGCCGCCTACCGTGAACGGGCATAGGGACTAGCATGAAACCGACGAAAGAGCAGATCGTCGCATTGCTGGATGCGTGGATTCGCCAGCGGCCCGGATTGGATTACGGGAACTACGGCGACCCGGTTTCCTACCGCGCCGAAGTTCGCAGCATCGGCAAAGACTTGCAGCACGCTCGCACGCTGCTTCGCGCCGTGGAATTGTCCGGTATCACGGCCGACGAGCTGGCGGAATCCTTCAACCGTGCGTATTCCGGGCGCCTGTCGCTGATCGAGCACAAGGGCAAGCCCGCGCTGGACTACTGCACCGGCCAATACTGGCCGACCGAGTACCGGCGCGCCGCCTGCGCCGTCCTTTCCTCGGCGCTGTGGGCGTACAAGCGCTATCACTGCATGCCGAGGCCCGTTTACATTACTGGCGACGGAAAGAGGTTCGATTCTCAAGAGGTCGCCGACGCTCACTGTGGCAAGCGCGCTAAAAAAGAAAATGTGATCCTGGCAATCGAGGAGCGCTACCAAGGAATGCGCGCCGGAGACTACCTGCGCGCCCAATTCCGCCGCGAGTTCGGCCGCGCCATCGCCTCGCGCTGGTTCAACTAGGGGAATGCATGAAGCCCGAAAAACCAACTGCGCCATTGACAGGCCGACAATACACCGTCGCGGCCATACTCTACTGGGCGCTCGTCTGGCTCGCTGAACGGATGTTTCGGTAATGGCGAACCATCCGAACAGGGGCCTTCGCACGCGCTTTAGCTCGCCTCGGGCGCATGAAGTCAAGCAAGCGCGGGAGGATGCCTACCTGACCGTCGAGCAGGCTGCGGCACGGCTATTCGCTTCGCCTGCAGCGTGGATGCGTTGGGAATCCGGCGAGCGGCCGATGCATCCGGCCTTCTGGCAACTCTGGAAGATTCGCGCGATGTATCCGCGAATCCTTGACGATCTGGCCTAGGCTGGAGGTCTAGGAACGGGCGCCTGGGGAGATTCCCCGGCGCCCTTGTCATTTCCGGGCTTTGGGCGCTTGATCGCCGCCCGGACATGCTCTGGCATGGGCGACGCGCTTTCCGTCGCTCTCCGGCTCTCCTCGATGGCCTGGGCCGCATTCTCAAGGCTTTGAGCGGCGGGCTGTGGATCTGCTTGCGGAACCGCGCCATTGGCTCGGGCATTCCTGCCCCGGTTGTCATGCCACCAACGTAGCTTCTGCTCCTTCCGGTCGCTGGCCGACAGAAGCTCACGGTATTTCGCATGGTTCAGGAGCCGCCAGCCGCCATCAATCGGCTCTATCCTGCGGCCTTCATGGTCAGGTGTACGGGAATAGCGGTCAGGCGCCATAAAGCGCCCTAGCGCCTCCTGCGCCTGCTCCAGCGTGACGTTCGAGCGTTTCGCCAGCCCAGGCACCGAGGCCCAAATCCTTCCCTCACGGTCACAGGTTGCTAACAGGGTTATCCACACCACGCGAACGTGCAAAGGTTCCGTCCAAATGGTCGATTCGGGAAGGGAGCTAAACAGCTTGGAATATGACAGGCTCATGGCATGGGCCTCAGAAGGCAGGCGCGGAAGGCCGCGACCTCGCCCTCGGCGAACCGCACCGACACCTCGACATGATCCCCCACCTTCTCGGCGTAGACAACGGACGCGAAATGGCCGCTCGGCGTCCTCACAATCTGCCCCGTCTCGTAGTCAAGCGGCGTCTGCTGCCGGTTCATGTGCGCTACTCCCGATGCTCTATCGTGATGCTGGCCCGAGGATTTGTCTTGTCTATGCCGTGGTACAGATGAAGCTCCCGTACCTGCCGGTCGTTCGCGTAACAGATGCCTTGCAGCGCGTCCAGGAGCACCGAAGGGTCAAGGTCGGGCCGCTGGCTCGCGTAGTAGATCCAGATGTACGCCCGCAGTTCGCCTTCCATCATCGGCCCGCGATACTGCGCCCTCGCTTGCATGATGGCCGACTCCATGTAGCTCCTAGCCTTCTTCGACTTGATGAACGCAGGACGGCCGCGAATCGTCACTAGCTGGCGCGCGTTGGCTTTCGAGGCGGGTTCCCCAAGAATCGCCAACCTAATCATCGTCGGACGCCAACTCTGCAATAACGGCCACGATCCAAATTAGCGTAAACGCAGGAACCAGGAAAATAAATATAGCCACGCAAGTCTGGAGTAATGCGCCCATTACTTCCCTTCCCACTTCGCAACAGTTTCCGCCCGCTCGCGCAGCCTTCGCTCGAGGAATAGCTGCGCCTTGTCGGCGTAGTTCTGCGCATTAGCAACGCGCCGATCCGCAAGGGCAAGCTCACGCTTCATCCTGACGCCTTCATCGTAGACGCGCGGAACCTTGACCTTGATCGAATCATTCATTTCGCCTCCTCGCACGCCTTCTTGATCCGCTTGTAGTCCTGCATGATCGCGGAGATCCTGTCCCATGCCGCCCGCTCATCCAGCTTGTCCTGCTCGGCAACGCGCTGCGCGCTGGCAAGCGTTTTCTTCGACGCGACCAAGCGCGTCACCGCCCGCTTGTGCCGACTCACCGCAGCATCCAGCTTCGCCTCCGCAGCCTTCAACTTCTCCTGCGCCTTCGACATGCGAGCAGGCCGCGCCTTCACCGTCATGTGAACCCGAGGGAGGTCAAGTAGGCTCATTGCCCCTCGTTCCTCTGCATGAGGTGCTTGAGCAGTGCATTGGAGCCAATCATGGCTTCCGCCATCACAGCATAACCAGTTATTCCACCCTTGATCGGATACTTGTGCCAAATGTACCGGGGAGCAACTGGCGCGTTTCGCGCCCCCCTCAAGCGACGGTCTATGTCCTTTACTCTTTCGACCGGTTCAATGCGCGGAGCGCGCATCGTGTAAGCCATGAGTTCCGAAAGCGTTTCAGGACGCTTATGCATTGCGCTACCTCCGCAGATCAGGGTGAGTCGGCCAGCGATTCGGCATGTAGTTCTTCTCGCGGCTGCAATCGCTGAAGTCGCCGCACGCTGATGGGTCAAGCGCCGCGTGGCCGTTCGCGCACTTGCACCCCGCGCTCGTCACCTCAAGCCGCCGACACTTCGCGCAAGTCGTCTGCGC
This sequence comes from uncultured Flavobacteriaceae bacterium, assembly GCA_964647355.1. Lineage (GTDB taxonomy): Bacteria > Pseudomonadota > Alphaproteobacteria > Micropepsales > Micropepsaceae > SZUA-430. Next base: position 13,216 of record CAZYGK010000036.1, read on the forward strand.
TTCCATTCGCAAGCGCTCCGACGTGGGCGGCAGTAAGTGCGAGCGCCCGTAGCCCGTCACCTTGATCTTCGTCATGTGCGCCCCTGCCGCCTGGAATACTTCTCGCAGCGATGCTTGAGCGTGAGGATATGCGTAGAGCACTTAAGCGCGATGCACTGGTAGCCTGATCGGTGGCCGCAATCGCTGCATGTCACTCGATCATCGGGCCAATCGGCCCACCCCTCGGGCGCCTCGATTGAGGGCAACGGTAACGGCTGATCGAGAGTAATGCGAGCCATTACAGCGCTCGCCACAGTCTGCACCCTTCATATTCGCCGCACGGCTGCGCGAGGCCCAGGCGTTGTAGCTCGATCAAGCTACGTGCTTCCATGTGAGCCCCCCGCGAATGTCATAGATGCTCGACTTGTCCATGCCGTATTTGTCGGCCAGGGCGCGGACGCTCATCGGGCTGGCCCTGATCTCGCGCACCTTTTCTTCCGTCAGCTTGGAAAGGTGCTGCTTTTCGCCTCGACACCGCGTGCCGTGTTTCAGCTTGTCCGCCTCGTTTTCCTGGTATGTGGCCCAGCGCAGGTTTGAAGGACGGTTGTTTTTCCTAGACCCATCGCCGTGCGCCACTACATGCTTCCGACTTGGGCGCGGGCCATGAAAGGCGGCGGCGACCAGGGAATGCACGGAGCGGCGAAGTTTCTTGTTTTGGTGGCACAGGCACACGAAGAAATACCCCGTCTTTTGATCATGTAACTGCTTCAATACCCCGTCAATGGTGCTATTCCGGTAGGGGATCGACCTTCGGACCCGCGCAAGGGAGCTGACCTGATACGGCAGCCCAAGAACGTCATTCCATACTTCGGCTTCTGATTCGCTCATGCCGCCTCCCGCACGTTCGTCCGCTGAATCTGCAAATAGCCCGCGAAGAAAAAAGGGCGCCGAGCTTCCGCCGCCCTAAACTGCGGCACAACTGGCGCCTCTATTCGCCAGCAACATCCGCAGGGGAGTTCTCATTCCTTCGTCCTCGCCGCAATCTGCTGCGCACGCTGGCGGGAGATTTTGAGGATGGCCCCGATCTCTGCCCAGGTTGCGCCGCGCTCCTTCATGGCGAGAATCTGCCGCCCCCGCTTGAGGGCCGCAGTCTTGAGTTTTTCGTTATGTTTGTTCATCGCCGCACCCTTTGATTCTGGTTCGATACTTGCGAACTAAATGGTAGTCTGAACTATTCTCGCCGTTAGTGCAGATATAGACGTTACCGACCTTGTACGGCCCATCATCAGCCCATCGTGCCATACAGTAGCCCTTTCCTCGCCCGCGCTCGCTCCATCGCCCGGATGCATCCCATATTCCCCACCATTGAGCGAAGTTTAATTCCCACGCTATGCCACGCCTATGGGCGGAATACCTTTGATGTTTGTATGCTTTTTTTGGGTGAATTGAGGATGACGGTAAACGGCACATGATTGCATCCATCGCCTCTTTCGTCATCCCCCAAATCGAAATGTGCCTAGCGTTTTTCGCGGCCTGAACTAGATGGGCTTTTTCAATCTTCTCCCGCGCCTCAAGGAACATGGAGGTCGCTTTCCCTCCGTCCTGACGGCTCATGCCCATCGCTGAAAGGCGACGGCCAACTCGCTGCCGACTGACTCCTGATAGCGCGGCTATTTCTTGTAGCGTCGTCCCCTCTCTCCATAATTTCAACCATGCCACATCACGCGGCCCAATAATCGCCCCACGCGGATAACGGACGCCCATTAAAGTTCTCGGCAAAGTATGTATTGACGACAGCAGTTCCTAAAGTATGGCCGCGCAGAGTCGTCGTGTCAACACCCTTGCGAACAGTTTATGGGGGCATGGCGAAAAATCTTCACAAGGGGCTTGACAAGCATGTTGGCGCGGCGCAATCTTCGTTCACCACAAACGAGGAGCCGCACCATGACCGACCTAATGAAAATGGGACTCGACGCGCAGGCAATCGGCAGCGAGATCGAGCGCCAGTTCCAGCGCACCGAGGAAACGCCGCTGTCGGCGTCCGAGCGCGAAGTGCTGCCTCGCGGCCCGGTGTGGGAAGTGGACGGCGAACTGCGCCTCGGCACCGTCAAGATCCCGGTGAGCGCCCGCATCTACGGCGCGTGGGAAGTCGGCATGAAGGGCGACAGAGAGCAGCCCGACGAGCCGGAGGGCATCGCGTGGGACGACATTACGCTCTGCTTCGGGCCGCATGACGAAGTGAGCATCGGAGTCGAGCTTCCTTCGCTGGCGGTGGACGACATTCTGCGCGAGGCGGCGGAAGCATGACCCGCGCCGGTCGCCTGTTCTACCTCCTTCTAGCGGTTGCGTGCCTCGCGGGCGTGCTGTTCCTTCAGGGCTGCGCAGAGATTGGCCTTCGTCGGGTCGGCTATCTGGAGTGGTTCAAGTCGAGCGGTTATGCGGCCTCGGATTACTACCGATGGATACGCGAGGATAACCGCGCTTCGTTCGACCTTCTGTGCGGGTCCGCTGGTTCCAGAACGGTTTGGGCCTGTGCAGCCCACTACCCGGCCGGAGTTGTGAAGCCAGGAGACAAGTCAACGCGAACTGGCGAGTTTTACTCCGGCGAGGCGAGGTTAGGAAATCTCTGCGTGGTCTACGCCCACAACATGAGCGAGGCCGACGCGCGACATCACGGCCCGATGGGCGACGACAAATACGACTCCCTGCGGGATCACGAAGTCTTGGGCCATTGCCGGGACGGGCTGGTGCATCGGTGGGTTAACTAGGAGGACAGCATGGCGCAATTTCGCGTGGGGCAGCGGGTGAAATTTATCAACGTGCCAACCAATAATGGCCTCATGGGGGGTGGCGCCCCAATAGGCGGGGAGGGGACGGTTTCCCGCCTGGCGGAGAAGGGTTCATGTTGGGATTGGGTGTGCCACTTCCCTAATTGCCCGGCTCCCGCAAATGGCAATCTTGGGGCGGATGAATACTACGCCGACTCTTGCCAGCTCGCCCCCCTGACCGATCCCGGCTCTGATGCGTTCATGGAGCGGATCAGGAAGTTGGGCGACGAGCCGATCAACACGGTGGAAAAGGAAAAGGTGACGCGATGAAACCAGTTAGAACCTGCATCGAATGCAAGTGGAGCGTACAGCCGAGCGATGACAAGCATTACCTGCGCTGTAGCAATCCCGACGTTAACCGTCGTGACAGCTATTTCCTTTCGGCCACCACGCCGATAGCGGGAACGAGTTGCATATCCGAGCGCTCCGGTGGCTGGTTCAGCCCTTGCGGGATGCGTGGAGCAAAGTGGGAACCGAAATGAACAAGGCGCGGATAGAGGATCTTGCTTACGGCGCGACCGTCAATATTTCTCGCGGCGTGGAAATGGACGACGCCATCCTTGCCGCCCTCCTCACCCTCGCGGAAGAAGTGATCGAGGAGTGCGTGAAAGTGGCCGAGCGCGGGAACGAATCTCTGGCCCTGTCCACAATCGAAAAATATCGGGCCTCGTTCATTGCCGACGAACTGCGCGCCATGAAGGAGGGGCTGAAATGAGCGACAAGATCGACACGCCGAGGACGGAGGGCTGCGGGTGCGTCTTTGATAGCAATACGGCGGACCTGCTGCGCGAGTGTGATTACCACAAAGATATGTGGAGGCGGGCTGCTGGAGAGGCCGCAGAAACCGCGCTTAAGCTGCGGGATGAAAAAGCGTCAATAATTCAGTCAATAACAGACGAAGAAAATCAGCCGAGTCAGTACGCAACAGTAACGCTAGAAATGTATTTAAGGCTTGCTGAAAAACTCGCCGCAGCGGAGGCGGTGATTGCGGAGTGCGCCGGGCTGCATCAGGTAACGCACATTCACGCCGCAATCCGCGCCTACCGGGAGCGCAAATGATCTCCGCGCTTCGCTACGCCCTCGCCCGCTGGTGGCTCAAGCGCCGGATCGCCCTGTGCCACTACCGGCGCGAGGAGCTTCGCCGAATCATCGAGCGAGAAATGGACATGATCGCGTTCGAGGAGGCCGAGGCGAACGCGGCTCTCCGCGAGTTGCAATCGCGGCAGCTTACCGAGCGGCTGGTAACGGTGAAGCCATGAGAGTCCTGGTCGCTTGCGAGTTTTCTGGCGTGGTGCGTGAGGCATTCAGGCGCCGCGGCCACGATGCATGGTCGTGCGATTTGTTACCGGACGAGGGCGGAAGCCAGCACCACTTCACAATGGACGCCCTTGAGGTCGTTGGGCCGGAATGGGAAGTGATGATTGCCCACCCGCCCTGTACTCATTTGGCCGTATCGGGGGCGCGGTGGTTCAAGGACAAGCGCGCCGAACAGGAGGAAGCGCTGCAATTCGTGCGCGATCTGATGGCCGCCCCTATCCCGCGCATTTGCATCGAGAACCCAATCTCGATCATTTCGTCGCATATCCGCAAGCCCGATCAAATCATTCAGCCGTGGCAGTTCGGACACGGCGAGACAAAGGCGACCTGCCTCTGGCTCAAGAATCTGCCGCCGATCAAGCCGACGAACATCGTTGATGGCAGGGAGGCGCGAGTTCACAGGATGCCACCAAGCCCGGACAGGTGGCGCGAACGATCCAGGACATTCACCGGCATAGCCGAGGCAATGGCCGATCAATGGGGCGCCGCGACAGAGCGGCTGGAGGTGAGGGCGTGAGCAACTACGGCGACTTCCTGATCGCAACGATAGCCCTCGTCGGCATCGCCTTCGGCGCGGGCGAAATGATCGGCCGGACCGTGAAGCCCGTTTACGAGTGCGAGGCGGGCTACGTCATGGCGAAGCGGGAACCGGATGCACTCACCTGCTGGTACGAGCGCAGGGATCACAGGCCGCTGGAGCGCAAGGCGGCGAGGAGAATTTCATGAGCTTGGACGATCTGTTTCGCAAGCAGCCGAAGCCTACTGTGCATGGCCGCGTGGTGAGCCGCGCAGTAGCTGATGACGGGGATGGAAGGAAGTCTGCTGCCCACGCCGAGCGCTCTGCCGAGCGGATGCGCAAGAGGAACGCTGACCCGGAGTTCGCCAAGGCCAACGCCGAGCGCATGCGAAAGATGCACGCCGACCCGGAGTTCGCCAAGGCCCACGCCGAGCGCTCTGCCGAGCGGATGCGCAAGAGGAACGCTGACCCGGAGTTCGCCAAGGCCAACGCCGAGCGCATGCGAAAGATGCACGCCGACCCGGAGTTCGCCAAGGCCAACGCCGAGCGCATGCGAAAGATGCACGCCGACC
>CAZYGK010000036.1:18528-29911 GCA_964647355.1 uncultured Flavobacteriaceae bacterium
GACCCGGAGTTCGCCAAGGCCAACGCCGAGCGCATGCGAAAGATGCACGCCGACCCGGAGTTCGCCAAGGCCCACGCCGAGCGCTCTGCCGAGCGGATGCGAAAGATGCACGCCGACCCTGCGTGGGAAGCCCGCCGCATCGCCGCAGCCAAAGCGGCAGCGGCAAAGCGCAAGGCGGCGAGGGGGAAGGCATGAGCTACCACCATCCGCAACTGATCGACAAGGGCAGCGTGCGCCGCATATGCGACGAAGTGTGGAGCGCGGCGATCCTCGGCTTCGCCTCCTGCGGAATGGTCGGCCTCGCGTTCTACCTGAACGGCCGCGACTCGCTCTGCGCTGCGGCCATCGCCCTCGCCGGAGTCGCAGCCGGTATCGGCATCGGCGCGATGCTGGTGCAGCGGAAAATTTAACGTGAGAGGCGACACGCGGCCCGCCCGATAGAGGAGCGAAACGGGAAGAACGCAGCCGAGAGATCGGCCGGCAGGCGCATGGGTCTGCCGAGCGATTTTTCACCCCGAGGGGTTCACATGACCACCGCACTCGCACTACCGCAGGCGCAACTCGATCAGATCGCGGAGAACTGCGTCAACTCCAATCTGTTCGGCATCAAGACGAAAACGCAGGCGCTTGCGCTCATGGCGCTTTGCCAAGCTGAGGGGCTGCATCCGGCGAAGGCGATTCAGGATTACCATATCATTCAAGGACGCCCCGCGCTCAAGTCGGACGCGATGCTTGCCCGCTTTCAGGCGGCCGGAGGCGTGGTCGAATGGGTGGAGTATTCCGAGGCGAAGGTGAGCGGCAGATTCTCGCACCCGCAATCGTCGCCTACGCCCATCCTGATCGAGTGGACTATCGAGCAGGCCCGCCGCATCGGACTTGCCGGGAAGGACAACTGGAAGAACTATCCCCGCGCCATGCTCCGCGCCCGCGTGATCTCGGAGGGCGTGAGGACTGTCTACCCTGGCATCGCCAGCGGCGTCTACACCGTCGAGGAAGTGCAGGACATGCCAGCGGCCGGAGTGCGCGACATGGGGCAGGCGGAAGTGATTGCCGATGTGAAGGCGCAGGAGGTAATCGAGCGCGTTCATCAGGCAGAGAGCCGTCCTGCGCTGGAGGCGATCTGGAAGGCGGCGAGCGCGGCTTGCGCTGCGGCCAATGATCGGGAGTCCTACGCGGCGATCAAGGCGGCCGTGGCCGAGCGGGTCAAGGTTCTGCCGGAGGGTCGGGAATGAAAGTCACCGGAGGTCAAGGCAGCGTAGAGTGGCTGCTGTCTCGCGTCGGCAAGGTCACGGCGAGCCGGTTCAAGGATGTTCTAGGCACGGCGGCAAAGCGCGAGGCATATCTGTGGGAAGTCGTGATCGAGCGCCTGACCGGGAACCCCACCGAGCATTACGCGAACTCGGCGATGGCGTGGGGCACCGAGAACGAGCCTACGGCAAGGATGCGCTACGAGAGCGTTACGGGCGCGATTGTGGAGGAGGTAGGGCTTGTGCTGCACCCGGCGCTTGAGAGCGTAGGCGGCTCTCCTGACGGGCTTGTGGACGCTGACGGCTGCGTGGAGATCAAGTGCCCCTACAACTCGGCGAATCACCTGAAAACGGTGCTGGACGGAATGCCGCAGGAACACTTCGCCCAGGTGCAGGGCGTCATGTGGGTTACGGGCCGCGAGTGGTGCGATTTCATCAGTTTCGACCCGCGCCTGCCGCAGCCGCTGGACATGCACATTCAGCGCATGGAGCGGGACGGCGAGTTCATCGGCAAGCTGGAAACCGCCGTTGCCGCCTTCCTCGCAGATGTTGAAACGACGCTTGCGAGGCTTCAGCCGCCGCCTGCTGCCGAGCCGGAACCTGCCGCCGTCGAGCCGGCCGCCGACCCCTTCATCACGCCGGATCAGTGCGCCGATCTGGAGGCGCTGTGCAGCGAATACGGGCTGGCGGTGGACGCGCTGAAGAAGGCGGCGAAGGTTGAGCGGCTGTCGCTGATTCGTGCCGAGGACTACAGCCGAGCGGTCAAGTGGGTGCAGAAGCATCGGGCAGAATAGATCAATGGCGGCTTGGCAGTTGGAGGTGGCGCCTCAGATGACGACGCCTTCGCAAGAGGGACCGGGCCATGAGCGATTTCCGAGCCGCCGCCATTTAGGAGAATGAGCATGGACAAGAGCGACACGCCGGTTGTTGGTCGAATCGAGTTTTCTAGTGTGTTCAACCCGACCACTTGGGCGGTAAACGGAGATAAGCCGCTGGTATTTACCACGCAAGACGATGCGAAACGGGCCGAAGAACTGTTTGCCGCCCTACAGCGCGACCTCGCCGCAGCGGAGGCGGTGATTGCCCAAGTTGATGTTGATGATTTGGTCTATCAGGGAAGGATTCTTGAGAGGTATGAGGACCCAAGACTGAATCCACTCTCTGAACAGAATTTTCGTAGTTACGATTCAGCGCGCCGAAAAATCTGGATAGTTGATCGTGTCATTCGCGCCTACCGGGAGGGGAAATGATCGACTGGACGAAGCCTGTGCAAACGAGGGATGGCCGCAAGGTGCGGGTGCTCTGCACGGATGGGCCACGCAAGGATTTTCCGGTAATCGCCTTGATTGATGGGCGACAATTCGCGGAATACTTTATGTCGAGCGGGCGTTACATGCAGCATGGCGACGGCCAGCTCGACCTCATCAACGTCCCGGAGCCGCAGAGGTTCACGTTGTTGGTGTATTCGGGCGGAGGAAAGATGAAGCACGGATGCCACGACCACTATGATTCGGTACGGCACCACCGATCTTTCCACGTCACCATTCCCGACAAGGGTGAGCCGACCATCGTGGAGGCGAAATGAAGCGCGAACGGATAGAGCATCTGATGGAGCAGGCCACAAGCGAATGGTCGCCCGGAGACCTGTCTCTTAACAGCGTGAGGTCACATGTGCGGTACGCCATCGAAACCGCCGTGCGGGAGGAGCGTGAACGGTGCGCGAAGGTGTGTGACGAAAAGTTCTCCGACCACTATGACCACAGCGGGCAAAAGATAGGCGCTCGCTATTGTGCCCAAGCCATCCGCGCGCTGGAGGACGAATGAGCAAATACGATGCCGAATGGCTTCAATCTCAAGCTATTGCAATAGAGCGAATGCACGGAGAAACGCTCACCGTCGAATGGCGTGTCGAGATTGCCAAGGCGCTGCGCGATACAGCAAACGCCATCCGTGAGCGAGAGGCCGCGCTGGAAGCCGTCACGCTGGAGCGGGACGCGGCACAGATGGAATTGAAGCGCCATTTCCCAATAAGCAAATACGACGGGCTGGACATTGAACAATGGATGGCCCGAGCGAAGGCTTGCGAGGAGGACGCGGCGAGGTATCGGTGGCTGCTTGTTGCTAGAGCCGGGGCTCTTGCAGACCTTCTTAAATTGCGCTTATGGAGAGCCGACGGTAAAGACCATAGCGCCGCCATCGACGAGGCCCGCCGTGGATAAGACGATCAAGGCTTGGGCGATTCAGGACAGGCGCACGAAGCACCTGCGCTGGATAGCGTATAGCAGGAGCCAAGTGAAAATTCTAATGAGATTGGGGAAGTCGAACCAAGCCTTGCGCGTCGTCCCCGTCGAGATAACGATAAAGGATAAGTGTGGATAGGCGCGGATTCCTACGGTCCTGCATCGGCTAATGCAGCGTGCGCCGAACCCCGCGATAGATCCTGAAGCGCACGAAGCGCTTGCGAGTCACCGTACCGAGGAAGTGCGCCCACATGCCGAGGTCAATCCGCCTAGCATCCATCGTCGCTCCCGTAGCGAATCTTCCGCCCCGCCGCGCAGTAAAGGGGCCGCAGCCCGTTCGACCTGATCCCGGCCCCCACGCCATCAACCACAACCTCCTGCCAGATGAACGCCGAGAGCATCGCCACGCGGGGGTTCCCATGTGCGTAGGACTCGAAGCAAGCCGGATCTTGCCGCCACGGATCGGAGCCTCCCGCAATCACCATGAGCCGCTGCGAAGGCCGCATTGACCGCAGGAGGTCGTCATACGCCCCCGAGGGCCGAGTCACCGCGCAGCCCGCGTTGTAGTCATCGCATCCGATCCAGTCGTAGGACGCCATCCCAGGGCGCTTCCCCGAGGCGCAGGAATAGAACACCCCCACGGGAGACTCCCGCAAGGCCGGGAAGCCGCTCAAGACGCCCCGGAGCCACCCGAGCATCGCCGCGACCTCCGCATCGCTCCTAGCCCCGTTTTCGGGCAATTCAGGCTCGTCGGCCGGGTAGACCATGACGGACGCCCACCCGTCGAGCGCCCCGGCCTGTTGCAAGCGCGCCAGTTGGAACCGAGTCTCGGCCTCAGCGTTCGGTGCCCATACGAGGCCATACGGGAGCGCGAGGACGATGTTCCGCACCCCCTGCCCCCGAGCGTGGGAAAGCTCCTGCGCTACGTCCAAGTGCCACGTCCCGGTTCCGCACCAGCCCGTAGCCCAATGGGTATTCACGTCGGCGCCGTTCTCGAGCACGGTCGTCGCGCAGCCGCCGTAGTAGCCGAACAGGATGTCATGCCGGATGGCCGGGGCGGGCTTTATAGGCTCACTGGATGAGCCACCGCCGCCGCACGCCGTCAGCGCCACGGCGATCAGAAAAAGCGCCCCCGCAGCCGCAAGCGCAAGCATTGCTTCGTGCAGCCTGCGGCCCATCGGTCTACTTCTTCTTGATCTTGGCGCGAACCTTCGCCTTTGCGTCCTCGTATTCGTCCGTCAGGTCGCGCACTTGTGCTTCTGCATTGTCGAGAGAATCGGGCCGCTCAAGGTTCCACAGGACGAAAATGACGCCCACGACAGTCGCGCCGACAAGCACTCCAATCAGGAAGTATTCCATTGGTCTAGTCTCCGGTTGAGGTTGCGTGCTGCTCCTTGACCCATGCCTGAAGCGACGTCAGCCGTTCGGCGGCTTCGCGGCAGGTTGAGTAGTTGGTAGCGACGGTGCGGGCAGCTTCTTGAGCGCTGACGGCGGCTGCATCAAGTCGCTCGGGGGAGTCGGGAATGCGTCCCTCGGCGGCAGCGTCGTGCAGCACCCTCCAACCAGGAGGCAAAGGACAGGAATCAGCGGGAACCAGTTTTTCGACATAGCGGATTACCTCCTCGCCCTTCTCTCGGACGACTTTGATTCGGTCGCGGTAGACGGTAACGATGCGCTCTGTGATGATGATTCGTTTCTTGGCAAGGACGGCCGAGAGCCGATCAGCCTCCTTCGCGTCCTTCTCGGCGATGGCCTCACGCTTGTCGTATCCGTCCGTGCGGCCCTTGACATACGCTGCACCATAGCTCGCCGCAATGAGCGCTGCGATGATGAGCCAGCGGCAGATAGGCCCGAGGAGGAACGCGATCACTTCTCTCTCCTGTCCTGAATCACCATCGGCTGCGCGGCCCGCATTTCCATGTATTTCGAGGTCGCCAGAACGAGTAGCGCTTGCGGGATTGCCGCTACAGCCCCGATGATGGCCGCAGCCCCGAGAAGGTCAACCTTCGTCGCCAGCGCCGTCGAGCCGAACGCCATCGACCAATCGACAATGAAGTAGCAGAACCAGAATTGGAACATGACCATGAGCCGCGCAAACCACCCGGCGTCGAGCGCCTTGGCGATTGCGCTGATCGGGTTCATGTGTCGTGCGCCCCGTAGCGCAGGTTGTGCGCCGCCCGCCTCGCCCACCCCTTGCCGAATGTCGGCCAAGTCGTGAGCTTCGTCCAGAAGTCCAGCCTCTCGGCGGTGTAGAGCGCGATCACATCGGACACCATCATCGCGTTGACGGCGTGGATCGTGACCGGGCCGATGTGCCCGTCGTCGGCGACCCCTGCGGCCCGCTGTAGCATCCTCACGGCCGTCTGGATTCCGTGATTCACCGCAGCGTCGAACACCTGAAACGCGATTGCGCTGTCCACTTCGTCCATCTTCATCGCGTCCCAAAAGTCGAGCTTGTAGATCGCCTTCGCATCCTCTCGCGTCAGGGCCGCAATGTCGAGGTCTGGATAGCTGCGCTTGCTGATCCCCCATTGCGTTTCGCCACCCGGATCGGCGGCGTGATTGACATAGCCTCCTTCGTGCCCGAGGAGCCTGTCGAACGCGGTGTCGAAGTCAATCATGTCCGTTCCCATCACGGTAAGCCTCGACAATGCTCACTCTCCTGTCGAGGCGGGCTAGCTCTCCGCGCAGATCCCTTTCGATATTCATTAGCGTGAGGTTCGTCGCCTTCATTTCCGTCGAAAGGCCCTTGAGTTCGCTCTTGATCTGGCTTCCGACCCACCCGAGTACGGTGACGAGGACGGCGAGGAGCGCGGAGATCGCGCCTACAGCGTATGGGAACAAAGCCGTCTCCGCCATTTTTGTTATCCCCTTACTATTCCGGCTGCCGCAGGTTGCGGCTGCTTCGGTCCGTTCCAGAACAAGTCGAAGTCAATCTTCTGCCCGCTGCTTTTCTTCGTTCCGGCGCGCAGCATCGCGTTGATTACCTTTACGCGATCCTCCTTCGCCTTCTCCTTCTCAACGGCGCGGTCGGCGTCCATGTCAGCACCAGATTTCGCCGTGAATGCCGCAAGACCCAGTGGCGAAGCCTCCGTAAAACGTCGTCGTACCAGTCGCCGCTGATACTTCGTTCCACGACAAAAAATGCTTCCCTACTCCGGGGAAGCATTTTATTGATGCGAGCAGGGGCGTAGGTTGATTCGCAACTTGGCTGACAGTGTTCACCAGCACATTCCCAGCGCTGAAATCGTTTGTTACGTCGATCCCTATGCCGACCAAATACGCGACTCCTACGTTTGTGTTTGCTCCTGCGGTCATAATTGAAGCTGATACAGAGTCCTCTGAAAAGCCAATAGCAAAATTGAGTTGATTCGTAGAGCTTGCGTTGGCTTGACGAATTGCTGCGGTGGTATAATTCCAATTAGAAGCGGAAAGAACGCGCATCGGCTTCAATGCCCGGTTGTAGTAGTTCCACAGGTAGCGGTTCGCCACGCTATCCGTCGTCTGCCCATTCCCCGCCGTGGTGCAGTAGAACGATCCGAGGTAGCGCCGAGTGAGGGCACCAGTCTTGGACAGCACGCCATTCTGCGTCGTGAGCGCCGTCGCCCGCGTCGTGTCGTTCGTCCAGGCGGTGAGTTCAAGCGTCACCGTCCCCGCGTTGTCATACGCGAACACGTCATACATGCTCGTCGCATCGGGCACGTCGATGGACAGTTCCGTGAACGTCCTCATGTACCAGTTCGTGCCGTCGAACAGGGCGATCCTGTTCCCTTTGTATGGCGCAAAGTAGACAGTCTCGGCGGCGGTCACATCGGCGGTCGTCACCGGCACTCCCGTCGTCAGCGTCAGCCGCCCCTCGCACATATTCAGCGCGTTAGCCTGATCCACCCGCGCCGCGTCCGTAGACGAAGTTCCGTAGCCAATGCCCGTCAGCCGATACCCGCCGAACGGAATGTTCGCCGCGACAGTAGTCTGACCGTCCTTCGTGATGCAGGTCGTCAGGCCGCTCGCAAGGTCAGCCGTCAGCGCATTGAATACATCCGCGTCAATCGTTTGACCAGCCACGACAGGCTGGCCCGCAGTGTCAATCTGGAATAGACCCGAGCCATTAAATGCCATAGTTGCCAACTCCATGATAAAGGCATAGACTGGCAATGTATTCATTTTGCCGAGGGCGTCTATGAGCTACCAAATGAGAAAAGTCATCCCATGTATCTCGTGTGGGGAGAGTCCCGCAATAGCTCGGAAGCTCTGCCGTAGTTGTTACAACGCGGCCGACTACAGGGGAGAACTTGACTCCTTTCCTATTCTCGGCCCTGAAGATGTGTTTGAGTCCAGGATCGACAAGAGCGGAAGCTGCTGGCTCTGGACTGGAGCCAAGAACGGATACGGATACGGAATTTTTCTCATGCCAGGAGAGCGCCCTGTGAGGGCGCATAGATATGCTTGGGAGAGGGTAAATGGCCCTATCGCAGACGGCCTCGTTGTTATGCACTCCTGCGACAACCCGCCTTGCGTCAACCCGGCTCACCTTTCGCTCGGAACGAAGGCCGACAACAGTAGGGATGCAGCCGCCAAGCGCCGCACAAAGAGCGGAGAGCGCCATTGGAACTGCCGCCTTTCTGACTCCGACATTGCGGCCATTATTTCGTCTACTCTCCGTCAATGCGACCTTGCCGACCGATATGGGGTTGATCGGTCGCACATCAGTAGGATTAAGCGAGGACTTGTGCGTAAATAGAGCCATTTTCCTATCCTATTGAGCCTGACCGATTCCTGCCGCTTGCATACGCATCAGCGCGTCGATGATCTGGCTGCGCTCGTAGGGCTTCGCATTCCGCATGGCCTCGGCGAGTCCACCGGGCTGCAAGTTGAGTTCTGCGAGAGCGTCCATCGTTTTCTTGGAGCCGTGCCCCGACGCCCGCCGCACGATGGCGTTGGCGATCATAACGCCTCGATCAAGAACGCTCATAGGGTGCGGCTGGCCGAAGTCCCCCACTACCGAGGTCGCCTTACGCATTCCTGAAGCAACCTTTTTTTCAAGCTCCACATCACGCGACAGTTCACGCGCAACGCCCTTCACATCGCCCATCTGCTTCGCCGTCAGCACATCCTCAATCGAGCCGAAGCGATTGGCGCCGGTCTTGCGCTGCAATTCAGGGATGCTCGTTATGTCGCGCACCTTGTTCGTGAAGGCGGTAGCGCGTTCCTTCCCAGCGCCGGAGGTAAGCGCCTTCTCAAGCTCCGCGCCAGCGACCATCTGGTTGATCGGCTTGGAGGCTTCACGGAAGTCGGAACGCGCCTTTCCGTATGCTTCGTTGTTCCTTTCAATCCAGTCGATGAAGCGGCGCTGCGTGTCTCCGATAGCCTTGACTTCCGTCGCTCCAATCCCGAATCGCTCCGGGTTCGATTGAAGATCGTCCATCGCCATCTTCATGTAGTGCATGTTCTGGCCGCTTGTGAGGTCAAACGGCTCACCAGCCTCTTTTGCAAGGCTTTCGGCGCGCTTCAAAGCCGATTGCATAGATGGACGCTCAAGAAGCGATGCAAGCTCCTCATCAGGAGCCATTTTCACCGCCCCTGACGCGCTATAGTTCGTAGCAGCCTGCGACTTGCGCGCAGCCTTCGCCGCAGCCAGATCCTCCGGCGTCTGCGCGATTGCCTTGATCTTGTCAGCCCGCGCCGCCTGCTGTGCATCAAGAAGCGCATCGCGAGGAGTAGGTTTGTATGATCCAGCTATATCAGAGAGCGCCGCAAACTCGGCAGAGCCGGTTCCAACCGTGGCCTGCCCAGCCGTTTCATTCCCATGCGAACGAGCAAGCGCCTCGATCACATCATCCGTCTTGTCGCCCGCTAGTTCTCGCCCGAGCCTACCGGCAGATCGCACCGCTCCGCTCTTGCCGAGGTTCGGCTGCACCACATTCCGAATCAGGCGTCCACCGGCCTTCGCGCCTTCCCATGCTCCCGGAAGCACGCCGCCGAGCAATGCGCCGATTGCCGTCTGCGTGCCCTTGTCCTCCCAAAAGTCCTCCGGCTTGCCAGTCACAGGATTCGTTGCGCCGCCGACAACTCCCATTCCAATGCCCTGTCCGATGCGGCCGAGTGCGCCGGTAGTGGCTCCTGCGCCTCCTGTGAGCATCGAAAGCGGGCCGAGGATGCTACCGGCCATGCGCCATCCGTCCATCGTGCCTTTGTCTTGGCCGCGAGAGTCCTCATACTTGGAAAGCTGATCTCGGATGGCGGTATCCATGCCGCTGCCTGAAGGCGCAAACGCCTGCGCCACGCCGATAACCGGATCAGCCGCACCCTGCACCATGCCGCGCACAGGCGCCTCCGGGATCGCGCCAATGCCGACAGCCTCAAGAAGCGGCGCAATGTTCTTCTCCGCGAACGACAGTTCCTCCGGCTTGCCGAGAGGCTTCGGAGGTGACGCAGATACCGCCAGCCGCGCCCGCGCAAGCGCTACCGCACGCTTCTGCTCAAGCGTCAGTTCCACAGCGCCTTTTCCTCCGGCGTCATCGCGTTCCACACAGCCTCATTAACTCCTTGCGGCGGGCCTCCTGCGGGAGCGGATTGCTTCTTCCATTCAGCCTTCAAAGCAGCCTCGTCAGCGTCACTAACTCCCTTCACTCCAGTTCCAAGCCCGTATGCCTTCTCAAGCACCTTGAGCGCTGCGCGGTTGTATTGGATTGACTTCTTCTCGTCGGTCACGGCTTGCAGGTAGAAGTCCAGTTCCTTGTTCGAGTCCAGCCCTCGCGCCCCTTGCGCCGTCGCCTGACGAATCGCGTTCATCAGCATCGGCTTGTATTGCTTGACCTCATCGCGCACGACCTGTTCCTTCGTGCCAAACACTCCTCCTAGAACTTGCCCAGGCGCAGAGGCGCGAATCGAGGTGATGGCATTTTGCGGGCCGCTTTTATCGGCGTTGACAGCCGCTCCCATCGTATTCAGCGTCTCGAATTTTCCGCCAAGCTCACCAAGCATGGCAGAGACATTCCCCTTCGCCTCGTTGACCTTTGCATCCTTCGCGGCCTGCGTCTGCGCTTTCGCGTCTCCGCGAGCCTCCGCAGCCGCCTTCGCAGCCTCCGCACGCGCCATCCCGAGTTCGCGCATGATCTGCTGCTGCTGCATCGCCATGCGCTCCCGCGACTCTCGGTCAAGGGCGCGGTTCTGAAGCTGCGATTCGATCTCGCTCCTGCGCTGTTCAAGGCGGGCGGCCTGTTCCTCGGCGCGTCCAGCGCGAGCCTCACGCGCCTGCGACTCAAGAAACTTCTGCTGATCCTCACGCGCATCGCTCTTGTCGAGCGCCGCCTGCTCCATCTTGAGGAACGGCGAGTTGGCGAGGAACTTGTTCATCTGCGCCTTGACGATAGCGCCTCGCGGATCGCCCGGAACGGCGGGCGATGAAGGCATCGCGTTGCCCTCGTCGTCATTCGGCGTGAGCGGAGTAACGCCCGGAGCGCCCATCTTGTTGCGAAGGTATTCAGCGCCTGCGGCCTCACGGCCCGCCTCGGCCTCGCGCCCGATGGCGGTGCGCTCCGACTCGGCGGCGTCGATACCGCGCCGCCCTAGCGCCGCCTTGAGCATCTGCGCTGCACCCTGCGTCCAATGCAGCGGCGCGTTCGGCCCTCCGGCATTCTCGATGCCGCCCATCGCCTGCGCTAGCATCGCCTCCGCGATCTTCTGCTTTCCGCGAGTGCCGATCAGCCGCGCTACAAGCTCCTCGGGAAGCCCGCTTGCCTCAAGTCCGTAGAGGTCGGCCATTTACCATCCCCCGATGATAGAAGACCCAAGCCCGAATAGCCCGCTCATCATGTTGTTCCGCCCTGCGTTGGAGGCGTTGTAACGCCCCATAGCAGCAGCATCGGTCGCTTGTGCAGCCCCGAAGATCGGAGC
>CAZYGK010000037.1:0-29599 GCA_964647355.1 uncultured Flavobacteriaceae bacterium
CGGACCCCTCACCATTTTTGCGAAGCAAAAATGGGCTCTCCCACAAGGGCAGAGCCGTGGTTTTCCACTCCCATGGCCTTGCGCCTTGCCCTAAGATGTCCCCCATGCCGCAGTACAATGGTCCCGCTTATTTCTTTGCCGAGGTGTTGGTGCACGTGCTGCGCAATTACCTCGCTTGGTTCATCTTGTTTGCGCTCCTTTTGCCGGCGCCGTTTGCGATTTCGACGATGATGCGCGGCGGCTTCGAGGAGGCGATCGAGTCTTGGTTGCCGCTGCAGTTCTGGTCTGTTAGTTCGTGGGTCAGCTTTGCGCATGTGATGACGTTCTTTCTCTACCCGATCTATTTCGCGCCGCGCTTTCCTTACATGTCGCCCTACTTGTCGTTCGCGCAGGCCGCGGTGATCGGCGCGTTGCTGCTCGCGGTGAATTGGACGGTGAGCACGGGCAACTGGGCGGGCGAGACGCTGCTGACGCGTTTCGTATGGGCGGCCGCGGTGACGGCCGGGGTCGCGGCGACCGGATCGCTGACGTTTGGCCTGCTCGGCACCGGCATCTTCCGCTGGGGTCCGTTGCGCTGGCTCGGCTGGTTTATCGTCGGGCGCACGCCCTATGAGGCGTTCGTCGCCAGCAAAACGCCGCACCCGGCCAAAGCGTGAGTATGGACGTCGCGCTCGCTGTCTTGTCGCTGCTGGGGACCGCCGTTTTTGCGGCGTCGGGGGCGCTTGTTGCCGCCGAGAAGCAGTTCGACCTCGTGGGTGCCGTGTTTCTTTCCGTTGCCGCCGGACTTGGCGGCGGGACGATCGCCGACTTGCTCGCCGGCGGCGGGGTACGATGGCTTAGCGCGCCGGAACCGTTGTGGGCGGCGCTCGTCTCGGCCATCGTCGTGTTCGAAGCCGTTCGCTTCGGCGCGCCGCCGGAGAAGACGCTCGTGTGGGCGGACGCAGCGGGCCTCGCGCTGTTCACGGCGACGGGAATGCAGCGCTTCGCCGCGCTCGATCTCGACTCGGCCGTGACGATCTTCCTTGTAGCGATCGCGGGCGCCGGCGGCGGGATCGTCCGCGACGTGCTCGCGAACCGCGTGCCGCTGGTTTTTGCGGGCGAGATTTATGTGTCGGCCGCGGTACTGGGTGCACTCGCCTACTACGGCGTGAAGCTGACGGCCTTCGGCGACGGCTGGGCGCTGGGCGCGGCGTTGATCGTCACGTTCCTTGTGCGTGCTGCCGGAATTCGCTTCGCGATCCGCTTGCTGCCGGGTCGACTCTCCCAATAGGCGAGTGCCGTTCGCGCGTGCGGCGCAGATTCCGGTGCGCACGCGCCTGGCCCTTTGCTATGGTTTTTGCCTCACGCTTTGGGGTCTCGATCATGCCGTTCGTTCGTGCCGTTGCCGCGCTTGTTGCGGCCGTCGTGCTGTGCAGCGCCGCCGCCCTTGCCGAGACGATGCCCGTGATGCCAGAAGGCGGCAAAGACACCACAGCGACGCTGCCTGCGTTGCCCGGCATGGCGAACAAGGGTGAAGGCCCCGGCGGCGTCGACGCGGCGCGGATGGAAAAGACGTTGCGCGCGGCGCAGACCGGCGCGCCGCCGGTGTTGCGCGGCCAGGCCGAGCAGAATCTGTTCAACACCTATGCGCGTTCGGTCGTGCTCATCGTGACGGAGGATGCGCTGGGGTCGGGCTCCGTGATCAACACGGACGGGACCATTCTGACCAACGCGCATGTGGTTGCGGGTTACAAGAGCGTCGGCGTGATCTTCAAGCCCATGAAGCTCGGCGCCGAGCCTCGCGGATCGGACGCGGTGAAGGCGACCGTCGTGCGCATCGACGAAGTGGCCGACCTGGCGTTGATCAAGGTCGCGAGCTTGCCTTCCGACATCAAGCCGCTTGTGATCGGCGACTTCTCGAAAGTGCAGATCGGCCAAGACGTGCACGCAATCGGCCATCCGTTCGGCGAGACGTGGTCCTATACGAAGGGCATCGTTAGCCAGGTGCGCGTGAACTATGAATGGAAGTCCGTGGAAGACGGCTTGATGCACAAGGCCGACGTGGTGCAGACGCAGACGCCGATCAATCCGGGCAACTCCGGCGGCCCGCTGCTCAACGACGCGGGCGAGATGGTAGGCGTCAACGCATTCGGCGTCGCGCAAGGGGTCGAGATCAATTTCGCGATCGCGCCGACCGACGTGCGCCGCGTGCTCGCCATGACGTCGGACCGGATGGCGTCGAAGGCGCAGACCGCGGAAACCTCGAGCAAGAAGAAGGGCGGCGCTTGCGAGCCGGTCAAGACGTCGTCGAAGCGTACGAAGAAGGACGACGGCGTGATCGTTACGTTCGACACCGACTGCAACGGCAAGACCGACACCGCCCTGTTCCTGCCCGACAGCAAGACGGACGCCATCGTCATGGCGGTCGATTTGAACGAGAACGGCAAGATCGACGTGATGTATGTCGACAAGGATCAGGATTTGAAGTTCGACATCGCGCTCTACGACACGAACGAGGACGGCAAGACCGATTTGGTCGGGTATGAACTCAACGACGATCTGGAGCCGGGGCGCGTCGAGTTGCCCAAGGCCTGAGGCGCGGATGCGTTGGGCGATTGTCGTCGTCGCTGCGTTGCTTGCGGTGTTGCCGGCGGCGGCGGCCGAGCGGGCGCCCATCTCAGCGCTTGAAGAGGTCGCCCAGCTTCGCCGTGCGGGGCAGTTCGACGAGGCGGTGAAGAAGGCGCGGGCCGGACTGGCCGAAGTCGAGAAGATCCACGGCAAGGAGAGCTATGATGCCGCGCGCTGGACGACGCAGCTCGCGAAGACGCTGCAGTCGGCGGGCGACACCGCCGCGGCCGAGCCGTTGTTCGTGCGTGCCATCGCCCTCTACGAGAAGGCTCTGGGGCCGGACGCCGCCGAGACAGGCGCTGCGATCGAAGATCTGGGCTCACTCTATATCGACGTGCAGCGGCTGGGCGAGGCCGAGAAGACGCTGACGCGGGCGCTTGCGATCATCGAGAAGGCGCGGGGGCCCGTGCATCAGGATACAGCGCATTGCCTGAACACGCTGGCGCTTCTCTACTTCGATCAGGGCCGCCTCGGCGAAGCGGAGCCGATGCTGAGGCGGGTGCTCGCGATCGACGAGAAGGTGCGCGGGCCGGAGCATCACGACACCGCCGCCTCGCTCGTCAATCTGGCGGAGCTGTTGCGTCATCTCGGCCGCTATGGCGAGGTCGAGGCGATGCTGAAGCGCGCGCTTGCGATCGACGAGAAGCACTACGGGACGGATAGCCCGCAAGCCGCGTGGGACTTGAGCAATCTGGCTTCGCTCTATCAGGACCAGGAACGGATTGCGGAGGCGGAGCGGTTCTTTCGCCGGGCGCTCGAGATCCGCGAGGCCAAGTTGGGCGATCATCCCGAGACGGCGCTGACGCTCGCGAGCTTCGCCGATCTGATGCTCGTGCAGGGGCGCTATAGCGAGGCCGAGCCGCTGCTAAAGCGGGCGCTTGCGATCAACGAGAAAGTGTCGGGCCCGGAGCACACGGAGACGGCACAGACGGTTGCGAGTTTGGGCGCGCTCCATGCGCTGCAAGGGCGGCGGGGCGCGGCGCGCGACGCCTATGCGCGCGTCTTGCGGATCGCGGAGAAGGTGCTGGGGGCCGAGCACTACGAGACCGGCAAGGCGCTGATCGATCTCGGTTCGCTGGCGCGCGACGACGGGCGGCTTGGCGAGGCTGAGACGCTCTTGAAGCGCGGGCTTGCGATCTACGAGAAGACGTGGACGGCCGACGATCTGCGGCTCGTGCGGGCGCAAGGTGCGTTGTGGTCCGTCTATCTGGCGCAAGGGCGGCTCGCGGAGGCGGAGGCCGGGTTTCGCGGCGCGCTGGCCTCGCTGGAGCGGACGATGCCGACGGATCATCCGTCGACCGGCATGGCGCAGTATTGGCTCGCGCGCACGCTGCTGGCGGCGAAGAAGTACGAAGAAGCCGTCGCGCGCAGCCGGCGCGCGGGCGAGATCGTCGCGGCGCGCAAGGCGCGCAGCTTGGCGCAGCGCTTGAGCGGCGGCGCGCAGGAGACGCTCTCCGTCGATCACGTGTTCGCGTTGGAGGCGCGCGCGGCTTACGCTTTGGCGCGCGCGAAGGGCGGGGACGAGGCGCGGCTGCGCGATGCGGCCTTCGCGGCGGCGCAGCGGGCGACGTTCGACGAGACGGGGCGCGCGGTTGCGCATATGGCGGCGCGCGCGGCGGCGGGCACGGACGCGCTGGCGGCGCTGCTGCGGGAACAGCAGGATTTGCTGCGCCGGCTGCAGCTGTTGGATCAGCGCATTGCGAACGCGATCGGCACGCGCGATCCGGCGGCGCGGGCGCAGGCCGCACCGTTGCGCGCGGAGAGCGCGGATATCAGCACGCGGCTCGCTCAGATCGACGAGCGGCTCCGGCGCGATCACCGGGCCTATGCCGAGCTCGCCGATCCGAAGGCGGTTAGCATCGCCGATACGCAGGCCCTTCTCGGCGCGGACGAGGCCGTGGTTCTGCCGTTCGTTCTCGAGGACGAGACGCTGCTCTTTGCGGTGAAGAAGACCGCTGCGGTTTGGGCCTCGACGTCCGCGACGACGGCGAGCGTCGCCAAGGACGTTGCGGCGCTTCGCAAGCAACTCAATCCCGGGCGGTGGGAGGGCACGTTCGCGCCGTTCGACCGGACGCTCAGCCACCGCCTCTATCAGCAGCTTTGGGCGCCGCTCGAGGCTGCGTTGTCGGCCAAGACGAATGTGTTCGTCGTGCCGACGGGGCCGCTCTCGAGTTTGCCGTTCGCAGTGCTCGTTACCGCGCCACCTCTCGGGAGCGACGGCGATCCGAAGGCGCTGCGCGAGACGGCGTGGCTGATCAAGCGGCACGCGCTCACCACCCTGCCCTCGGTTTCGAGCCTGAAGGCACTGCGCCTTTACGCGAGCAAGGGCGCGGCGAGCGAGGCGTTTGCCGGGTTCGGCGATCCTGCCCTGGGCGGCGCCGGGGCGCGGCCGTTGACGGCGGGATCGCGCAGCGTCGGGAGCGTCTATCGCGGCGTTGCCCCCGATCCGAACGAGCTTCGCACGCTCGACGCGCTGCCAGGCACGGCTGCCGAGTTGAAGGCGCTGGCGAAGGCGCTCGGTGCCTCCGACGGCGACGTGTACCTCCGCGAGCGGGCGACGGAGGCCCGCGTCAAGTCCACAGACCTTTCCAAGAAGCGCGTGATCGCGTTTGCGACGCACGGGCTGATGGCGGGCGACATGGGGCTCGGCGAACCCGGCCTGGTGCTGACGCCGCCGGCGTCGGGAAGCGCGCTCGACGACGGGTATCTGTCGGCGTCGGAGGCGGCGCGGCTGAACCTCAGCGCGGACTGGATCATCCTCTCGGCCTGCAACACGGCCTCTGGCGATGCGCCGGGGGCGAAAGGCTTGTCGGGCTTGGCGCGCGCGTTCTTCCTCGCGGGCGCGCGCTCGCTGCTGGTATCGCATTGGCCCGTGTGGGACGACGTCGCGGGGCGCATCACCACGACGACCGTCACGAACTTCCAGGCGGCACGGACGCGCGGCCGGGCCGAGGCGCTCAGGCGCGCGATGCTTGCCGTCATGGACGACGCGTCCGAGCCGCGCTTTGCGCATCCGGCGGCGTGGGCGCCGTTCATCCTCGTCGGCGAAGCGCGAGGCGATTGATTCCCGCGCCGGTTTGGCGTTGTCTCCTGGCGCATGACGCCGACCTTTCCCGATGCGTTCAACATGGCCGACTACTTCCTGTTCTCGAACATCGAGGCGGGACGCGGGGCCAAGACGGCAATTCTGTTCGAAGGCCAGCGCATTACCTATGCCGAGGTTGCCGACAAGGTCATGCGGGTGGCGCGCAACCTGGTCGCGGGCGGGCTGTTGCCGGAGAGCCGCGTGCTCGTGTGCACCCAGGACCGGCCGGAGTTCGTTTATGCCTGGTTCGGCGCGCTCAAGGCGGGCGCCGTCGTCACGCAGGTGAACCCGCAGCTCCCGGCGTCCGACTACGCCTATTATCTCGACTACGTGAAGCCGCAATTCGCGTTCGTCGACGAGGCGAGCGCGGCGGCGTTCGGCGAGGCCGCCGCGAAGAGCCGCTTCCCGCAGCGCGTCCTCACCGTGGGGCGCGACTTCGACGCGTGGCTCGCCGAGGACCATCCTGAGGCCGAGCCTTGGCCGACGCGCAAGGACGATCCGGCCGTGTGGCTCTTCACCAGCGGGACGACGGGCCAGAGCAAGGGTGCCGTGCATTGCCATTTCCATTTCCCGTTCAACACCGAGGTCTATGCGAAGCGCTTTATCGGCATTGCCGAGAGCGACGTGACGATCTCGGGCCCGCGCCTCTTCTTCGGCTACGCGACGGGCACAAACTTGATGTTCCCGTTCGCGGTCGGCGCGACCACCGTTCTGTTCCGCGAGCAGCCGACGCCGGAGCGGCTGTTCGAGCTGATCGAGACGCATCGCGCCACCGTCTTCACCAGCGTGCCCACGCTGATCAACAAGATGCTGCAGGCGCCGGTGGCCGCGCGGCGGGACCTTTCCAGCGTGCGCTTCATGTGGAGCGCGGGCGAGGCGTTGCCGGGCGAACTGCACGAGCGCTGGACCCAGGCGTTCGGTGTGCCGATCATCGACGGGATCGGCAGCGCGGAGAGCTTTCATATCTACATTTCAAACCGGCCGGACGACGTGAAGCCCGGAAGCCTTGGGCGGCTCGTGCCGGGCTACGAGGCGAGGCTTCTCGACGATCACGGCCACGCGGTCGCCAAGGGCGATGTCGGGACGCTGTGGCTCAAAGGACCTTCCGCCGCGCTCTACTATCAATCGGCGTACGAGAAATCCGTGCAGCATCTCAAGGGCGGGTGGATCGTTTCCGGCGACAAGTTCCGCGAGGACGACGACGGCTACTGGTACTACGAGGGCCGCGGCGACGATCTGATCAAGAGCGGCGGCATTTACGTGAGCCCGCTCGAGGTCGAGAACTGCCTGATGAGCCACGCGGCGGTGCGCGAGTGCTGCGTCGTGGGCCGGAAGGACGAGGCGGGGCTCGAGAAGCCGCTGGCGATCGTCGTTCTGAAGGAGGCCGCCGCCGCATCCGAGATCGAGTTGATCGCGTTCGCGAAGGAGCGGCTCGCGCGATACAAGGCGCCGCATTGGGTGCGCTTCTCGAGCGCCGCTTTGCCGCGCAACGATCGCGACAAGATCGACCGCAAGAGATTGAAGGCGGAGCACGCATGAAGAGCGCGCTGGCCGACAACGCGTGGACCGCCGTTCGCGATGCGCTTCAGACTGGCAAGCCGGTCGTAGCGATCCTGCCGTGCGGGGCGACGGAAGCGCACGGGCCGCATCTGCCGCTGTCGACCGACGTGATCATCAGCGAAGCGATGGCGTCGGCCGCCCTGCCCCGGCTTAGCGCCGGCGGGGTCACGGCGTTCGTTCTTCCGGCGCTTAGCTACGCGCCGGCCGAGTATGCGGCGGCGTTCGCCGGGACGATCACGGTCAGCCGCGCGGCCGCGAAGGCGTTGATCCTGGACATCGCGCGCAGCTTGAAGGGTCAAGGTTTCGCCTGTCTTGCGTTTGCGAACAGCCATTTCGATCCCGCGAATGTCGGGATGCTGCGCGAGGCCGCTGACGAGGTTCGCGCGCTTGGCCTCGCCGTCGCCTTTCCCGATTTTACGCGCCGCAAATTGGCCCAGACTCTGACAGCGGAGTTCCAGTCCGGCGCCTGCCACGCGGGGCAGTACGAGACGAGCCTCGTGCTTGCGGCGCGGGCCGATCTCGTGGACGAAGCGGCGGGCCGCGCGCTCGCCGACAATCCGTCGAGCCTGACCGAGGCGTTCGCGAAAGGGGCCAAGACGTTCGCCGAAGCGGGCGGGCCGGAGGCCTATTTCGGCTTCCCCGCCCGCGCGACCGCGGCCGAGGGACGTGCCAGCACTGCCATCATGGCCGAGGCGCTCGCCGCCTCGATTTTCGAGGCGCTCGGGCGGCCTGCGGCATAAGCGCCAGTTGTTGCCGGACGCGCGATGCAAAATCTTATCCGTTATATGCGTTTGCTTGGCGGACTTCCGCGAGTTTATCCGTTAGATATGCGTTAGATATCCGTTCGAGATCCGTTCGCGGCAGACGGTGCGCGCGGACCGTTGCGAGCGAAATCAGCGCCTATGCTTGTCTACCGGCAAGATGACGCGGGCGGCCGCTCCCGCGCGGCGCCGCTCCCCGGTTGGGCGGGATGGGCCCTTCGGGCTTCGCGCAATCGGTCTCGCGAAACGCCGTTTGTGTCGTATGAAATTGTCAAGTCGCAGCCGCGATCGCGTGCGCGACCGGGAAAGCGCAATCATTACCACTTATCCACCCGAAAAGCAACAAATTTCGCTCAGCGCTCGCCCGCGGCCAGCCAGCGGGCGCAGCCGGGGCCGAGTTCGGCGAGCGCGCGGCGTTCGTAGGCGGCGCTGTCCGCGGCGGAAAGCGTGTCGTGCCAGCGGCCGTTGACGCCCTTGTTGATGAAGACCTGCGCGCCCGCGTCCCAGAAGGCGCCGCCCAGCGGCACGCTTTTCGTCGCGTTCGCCTTCATCCACTCGAACGAGCAGTATTCGAGAATCTTCGGCCAGTCCGCCTCGTCCACGGCGATGTCGAGGAACTTCGCCATGGCGCGCATCTGGCCCGGCAGGTCGCGTTTGAGATCGGCGAAATGCACGAGCATCAGGTTCGGCAAATCGCGGAGCGCCCACCAGCTGCGCACATTTTCCCAAAACGGCCAGAACGGATGGCCGTCGCGCTCAAGCCAGTCGCGGAAATACTGTTTGATGTCGGCGGGCGGCGGCTCGATCGGCGGCCCCACACGCCCCGGCGTGTCGTTCAGCGCCTGGTACCACAGCGCGTTCGCGTTGGCGTGATGGTTGTACAGGCTCCACACGACGTCGCGCCCGTCGCGGCCGATATAGAGGTACTTCGCGCGCGGGCTATAGACGAGCGCGTCCACCGGCAGATGCGTCTTGAGGAAGCGGCGGTGCGTCTGCACTTCGACGAGCGGCAGCTTCACCGCCTTGGGCGGCACCCGCAGATCGAGCCAAGGCGACATCTCCGCGACGGCGAGATCGGGGTTCGGCCCGAACAGCATCTGCGCCAGGATTTGCTGCATCCAGGTGGTGCCGGACTTCGCGTAGGTGGATACGACGATATCGTCGTCGCGGAACGCGAGGTCGTTCCAGATCGTCGAGTCGAAGTGATGATTGTGAAACTCGCGCGTCTTATTGGGATAGGTGGGCATGGGCGGGCTCCGGTGGGGAATGCGACGATAGGCCGATAAGCGAGGGATGGCGAGGGGCGTTCGCGAATGGCGGCGAGGATGCGGCGACTCGGGGCGACGGGCTTCAATTTCTGTGCCGCGCGTCAGCGCGTCCAAACTTGCCAATTGGAGCTGCAAAGCTAGACTAATCGAGCTTCGAAGGAGCCAGCGCTTATGTCGGCATTTTATGCGTTCAGAGTTCTGGTTGCGGTCACCGGCGTGGCTGCAGCAATTGGTTGGGCAACGTCGGCGTTCTCGCAAGATTGGCCAGCGGCCCCGACCGAACCGCCGAGCCGGTGCATGGATTGCCCAGAAGCCTCCCCGCCCCCACAAACACCACCTCCACCTGATCAGCCGCCACCCCAGCAACCGCCGCCAACGCGTGCTCCGGTGGGACCACCGCAGCATCTCGCTCTCAACAGCCGGTTCGAGGCGCAATTGCAGCGCGCCCGGCAGATCGCTGCGTTCAAGTTTGCCAACTATCCAGGCGCACCTTTCGACCTTGCCGAGTTGGATGCTCGCGTCCGGCCTGTGTACTTTGCTGCGTATGCGGCGAGAGGTACAATTCGGTTCGATGTCGAAACACTTCGTGCAGAGCAAGAGCGCCTTCGCAACGAAATCAAGGACGATCACTGGTTGCTTAGGCACGAGCTAAAGAACGCGCCGGCCAACCTTCGAGGAATGCAAGAAGCCTTGCGCCGTACGTCTGGCCTCGCTGCGCGCCAGAATTTGAACGAAACCATAACCTTTGCGAACTTCAAAGCACAGCAACGCGCTGAAGAGACTCGCAGGCAGGTGATCGACATGGTCGCTGCTCACCTTCCTTCGGCAGAATATGAGCAGTTCAGGAAGGCGATGCGGGACGCCGGCCTCTCGGCCCACAAGCTCGAGAGTCCTATGATGAACTCTGCCACCGCGCCGCGGACGGCCGCGGCGCCGACATCATCACTGCCGGCGACATCTTTGCAGGCAAAGTCGATAGACGTGAAACCTGCGAACATCCCGCCGGTCGCAGGCAAGATCGCGGAGATCGATGCTTTGCTTAATGACATTGCAAAGGCGAAATCCGATCTGGCGGCTTTGAGAGCGGAGAACACAAGCCTGGCACCTCAAGCGGCAGCGTCGCGCACCGAGAAACGGCGTCTCGAAAGACTGCTCGCACCCATCAAAAGCAAGATTGACGATTTGACACCAGCCTACCGCAGCTTACAGCAACGCGAAGGCGAACTCGCCTACAACGGAGCCGTTGCAAGCGGCAATCTCTACAAAATGGCGCTGGCCGAACTGACATGGACCTACGTTCGCGATCGGGTCGTTCTTCCGCGCGTCAAGTCTGCGCTCAACGTGTCGGAGGTGGATTGGGAGACGCTCAATTACGCCAACGAACTTCGTAGGAATCCGTTGAAGCTCGCACCATTGTTCCGCCGGACAGAAACGATGGAACGGCTGGCCGAAGTGCAGCGCGACGTCGCCCAGATCGCACCAAACTTCACGCGCTATGCAGAGCAGGCAGTTGCCGCTGCAGCCGATCCAAGCTGGGTTGAGGCGGAGCAAGTGCGCGACCGGATCCATGCAGATATCGGGGCAAAGGGCATGGAGTTGGTCGAGAAAGCGCTCGGTCAGTCCGATTCTATTCCGGCCAACTACAGGAAAGCTCTGTTCCCAGATAGCTAGGCAACCGCCGGCGGGAAGTTTGGGGGCGGCGTTGACCTGCTGCTTCACACCGAAGACCGGCTCGCGCCGGTTGCCGCGCTGCGTCACGTGGTGCGCGACACCGGGATTGGGTGGGTCACTCGTCGCGGCAGGCGATCGCGGCTTCGCCCGCGCGGGCGAGTTGGACGTGGACGGTGGCGGCGCCGTACCAAGAAGGATCGGCTTCGGCCGTGCCGCTGCCGCTCTCGCGCTCCGAGGCTTCGCAGCGCGCGCGTTTGCCCAGCGCGGTGCCGTCGAAGATGAAGGAGGCCGCGGCGCCGTCCAGGTCCGTGAAGTGCGGGCCCTGCTCGTCCAAGATCAAGCCGTTCGCGGCAGCGATTGCCTGGCACTTCGCTTCGGCGGCGCGGACGGGCACGCAACGGCCGTCGCGCACGATCGCGGTGACCATCCATTTTTCTTGACGCTCCACCGTCTCGCTGAACGGGGCGCCGATCAAGACGGCGAGCACCGCCACGGTGACGACGCGCATGATGAGGCTCAAAACGCCCCAAAGGCCCAGTGCCAGCGCGCCCACAAGCAGCACGACGAGCGCCGCATCGCCGACCACGAAGCGGACGAGGCCCACGTTGAACGCGAACAACACCGTGCCCGCGGCTGCGAACACGCTCAGCAACAGCAGAAACTTGATGAAGCCGCGATGCAAGACATAGTTGTCGTTCAGTACCCACCAGTACGCCGCGACCAGCGCGACATAGGCCACGACCACGCCGGTCAACACGGGTGCGACCCAAAACAGTTGCCAAGTGGCCCAACCGGCGAACACGACGGCGCCGACCGCGACGATGCCGCCGCCGCCGTCGAAGCCCATGTTGTTGCCTGTGTTGTGCTGAAAGACCATGGCGGCGCTGCTCGTTAGAAGGGGCTGACAGCGAGAGTTGGGTGACAGCATACTGGACTGTCCCCCTTTGCGCCACGCCCACCGTTCGCTCGATGTTTTTTTGCCCCGACTTGCCGCAAGGCTCGTTGAAAATACGCGAGTTCGAGAGCTTCACCTCGGGGCTGAATACGCGGCGGTCGTTGGTCATCAGTCCTCCTTGCGAGAACTGTCCCTCAATATCGCTGCCTCACAGACGGGGTGCAGTCCAATACATATCCCCTCCGTTTGCGAGACGTTTGCCTTAGAGCGTCCGCCTTCGCTTTCGCTTCGGCGGATGCAGGCGAGGACGCCCGCGGTCCCAGGGCTGGGGCATGCTTGCCAGCGCTGCGCTTTACGACCGCGATCAGCAACCCCGCCCAGGCGTTTTCTCGCGTTTGCGATCTGCGATAGAGTGAGCTTCAGCATCGGGAGACTTGCATGCACGCCTATATGGTCGAAGCGTTTGGGTCGCCGTCGGGGATTGCGTTCAAGGAGGTTGCGGCGCCCTTGCCCGGCAATGGCCAGGTGCGGCTGCGCGTGCGGGCGGCGGGGGCGAGTTTGCTCGACGCGCTGATCGCGGCGGGCCGGTATCAGGTGAAGCCGCCGCTGCCGTTCTCGCCCGGGTCGGAGTTTGCGGGCGAGATCGATGCGATCGGGCCGGACGTGACCTCGCACAAGATCGGGCAGCGGGTGATGGCCGGCGGGTTCGTCGGCGGCTTTGCAGAGAGCGCGGTCGTGCCGGCCGTCGGCGCCGTGCCGATACCGGATGCCATGAGCTTCGAGACGGCGGCGGGGTTTCGCACGAATTACATGACGGCGCTGCACGGCTTCAAGCAGCGCGCGGGGCTTGGCGCCGGCGAGACCGTGCTCGTGCTTGGGGCGGCGGGCGGCGTCGGGTCCGCGGCGATCGAGATCGCCAAGGTCATGGGGGCGAAGGTGATCGCCGCGGCGTCGAGCGAGGCGAAGCGCGCCTTCGCGACGAAGCTGGGCGCGGACCACGCGATCGGCACCGAGGCGGACGCGTTTCGCGACCGGATCAAGGAGATCACCGGCGGGCGCGGCGTCGACGTCGTGTACGACCCCGTCGGCGGCGCGCTGACGGAGCTGGCGTTCCGCTCGCTCGCGTGGCGCGGGCGGCATTTGGTGGTCGGGTTTGCGGCGGGGTCGATCCCTGCCCTGCCGGTCAATATTGCGCTTCTGAAAGGTGCGGCGCTGGTCGGCGTCGACCTGGCGCGGTTTTCGTTCATGCACGAGCCCGCGGTCGCGCAGGAGAACCTGAAGCAGCTGCTCGCGTGGTTCGCCGAGGGGCGGCTTCAGCCCACGATCGGGCGGGTCTATCCGTTTGCGGAGGCGCGCCAAGCGCTTGCCGACATTCTGGAGCGGCGCGCTGTGGGTAAGTCGGTCGTGCGGGTGGGTTGATGCTCCTGGGACCGCGGGCGGCCTCGCCCGCTCTTGCCCGCATCTCCACTGCATCAGTCGCTCGGAGTCAGTAAGAGCGGGCGGGGCCGCCCGCGGTCCCAGGGGTGCACCACCTCTTTCGACGGATTGAAGGCGGCGGTGCGGGGTGCTAACCCACGCGCATGAGCAAACGGACTTTCTTGAATTCGGCGGCCGTCGTTGCCGCGATGGTTTTGGCTGCGGGCGGCGCGGCGGCGTTCGGGATCGAGCCGCTGGAGAAAGGCATCGGGCGCGAGCACGAGCGGATCACCCGTGCGGCGGTGACCGATCTCGACGCCAAGACGCTGGACGTTCTGGCCGGACGCGGCGAGGATCCCGGCGCAGTCGGGGCGGTGGACCGGCTTGAGGCCGGGCCGGAAGCGCATTGCGCGAACGGCGACTTTCTCGCCGAGGGCAGTTATCCGCGCGCGGAATCCGACGCCGAGGCCGCGCTCACCAAGTGCCGCGACCTCATCAAGGCCGAGCTTGACGGCGCCGTCGGGCTTGCCAAGGATTTGATCGATGCGACCGCGGAAAGCGTGTCGCTCGACAAGTGCGACGTGTTACGCGCGAGCGGCAGCGCAAAGTGCAAGGTGCTGGTTCATGTCGGACGTGCCTTGCACATCGCGCAGGACTTTTACGCCTATTCGAATTGGGTCGATCAGCCGGCTGCAGGCCCGACCGGGGCGAGCAATCCGCCGGGCTTGGGCAAGACGGGACGCGCGATGTGGCTCGACCCGCGGACGGCGGTGCCGTTCCCGAAGGGCCTGATCAGCGGCTGCATGGCGCAAGGCGATCTGACCAGCGACTGCGCCTATGGGGCGCTCGTGCCGACGTTCGGCTTCGATCTGGGGCTTGAGCGCATCAAGCGCAGCACTTTGGACAAGGGCGCAGGCCCGATCGGCAAAGGCGTCGGCGGCATCGGCGCCACACCGCGCGGCGCGATCAACAACAACTTCAAGAACGCGGTGAAGGTCGCGATCGACGATACGCGCGACAAGTGGGCGTACTTCAAGGAACGCGTGCGCGCTGTCTACGGCGCGGACGGCGAGAAGATCCTGTGCGCGCTGTCGCGCGACGGGTTCGACGCCGCGGGATGTATGAAGGTGGCGGAAAGCAATAGCGTGTGCGCGGTACGCCGCGCGCGCTTCGTCGACGATCCGCCGAGCGGCACCGGCGCGGTCGAGCCCAGCGAAGGCGAGCGTGCGGAGGCAACGCCTCTGGTGGAGCGGCTGATCAGGTTCTGCCAACTCGAGGAAGCCGAACTGACGCGCGATGCCGTCATCAACGGCGGCACGGCAACCGAAGGCCGCACGTTTGCGAAGACGCGTGCGATCGAACTGCTGGCGACCTGGAATGCGTGTCCGGTGGAGGCGCGCAGCTTTCTCGACATCGCCGGGCCCGCGAACAAGGAGACGCTGAAGACGCGTGTGGCGGGCGACAAAGCGGTATCGCGGCGCGAGCTTCTGGGCACGGCTTATGCGCAGTGCGTGCTCGACGCGCGGCTGCAGGAGTTGGGGAAGTAGGAGACATTCCTGGGACCGCGGGCGGCCCCGCCCGCTCGTTCTGACTTTCAACCGGCGACCGGTTTGAGATTCAGACAAGAGCGGGTGAGGCCGCCCGCGGTCCCAGGGACGCAGCCTCAACCGCTAATCAAGTTCCCAGACATCCTCGAAGCCCACGCCGAACGCCTCGGCGATGCGGAAGGCGAGTTCGAGCGATGGGGCGTATTTCTCCTGCTCGATCGCGTTGATCGTTTGACGGGTCGCGCCGACTTCGTCCGCGAGTTCGCCCTGGCTCAAGCCGCGCGCGGTGCGCAACTCGCGAATCTTGTTGCGGATGCGGCGCTGCTTCGGGCTCACGACGTGCGGTAGTTCCAGATGATTGCGAGGCGCTTGACGATCTCGGCCGCAGCCAGCACGAACAGCAGTGCAAACGCAACGCCGGTGACGCTCGTCAGGTTCAGCTGCGGCAGGCTGTGGCCGCCATAGGCCGCGTTCAGGAGTACGTGGAGCACAATGACGTTCAGCGCGACGGCCATGAAACCGTAGGACGTGAGGTTCGCCCGCGCTTCGATCGCGATGTCGCGTTCGTCGCGCTCGACTTTCCGATTGCCGGTACGTGCCGCCAGGACCGACGCGATCACCGTTTCGGAGACGGTCGCGAGCACGGCGAGCGTGACATAGGTCCACAGCAATTTGCCCGCCGATTGCTCCACGATCGTCAGGCCGAAGGATTGACCCAAGATCTCGATCCCCGCCGTGAAGCGCACCAGCAGGAAGAACAGGATCGCGATCCAGGCGACAAGCGAGAACCAAGCGTAGCGTTCGGCGTGCGACATGCGGGAGCTATCCGAGTTGCCTGTAAAACATCTTTTACATGTAGGATGCACCGGGCGGCTTGTCAAACATCTTTTACAGATACAGCACGCCCTATTTCTTGCGCTCCAAGATGCGCCCCCAGGCTTCGGAAATGTCGCGCGGCTCGAGGGCGAGCGAGCTGCGGAAGAGCGTGATGCATAGGCCGAGCACGCCGAGCTTGAAGGCGATGACGGCGATGCCGAGGCCCCACATGCTCGTGTTCGCCTCAAGCGGGCCTGCAAGGCCGAATACTTCCGGCCCGTCGATCAAGCCGAAAACATGGGCCGCCCAGAACAGCGTCGCGTTCGAAAGCGAGACCGTGGCGCCCGGCTGGAAGAGTTCGAGCCCGGGCCAGGCGCCGGCAATTCCCCAAGTGACGATCGCGAACGCCAAGACTTGAAAGACGATCTCGCACAGAAACGACAGCGCGCCCGCATAGCGCAGGACACCATGATAGAATTGAAGATAGACCAGCGGCGTGCGGCCGAGTTTCGCCCGCGCCTTCGGGATGTGTTCGGCGAGACTGCGGACCAAGAAGCCCTTACCGTCGAACGAATAATCCTTTGCGCTCCACGCAGCGACACAGAATGCGCCTATCGCGGCGGCGAGCGCGACGAGGCGGCCTGTGTTCGGCGAGACTAGACGGCTGGGCGACAGGTTTGCGAACGCGGCGACGATCTCGTCGCGGCCGAAGAGCAGCATGAGCAGCAAAAGGCTCGCAGCAGTTGCTGCCGCGCCCCAGAACGCGGGCTTGGCGATCGAGTCATAGGCCGTGCGTAGCGACGTGTCCGTGTAGACCCAAGCCTTGTGACGCAACGTCAAAGGCGGGGGCGGCAAATCCGGATTGGGCTGCCGTGCGGCATAGGGAATCGCGCTTTCGAGCGGTGTCGGCGCTGCGGCAGGCGCCGGGAGGACATCCTTCGAAAGCGCTGTAGGCGATAGCGGCGGCGGCGGCTTGCGATCGCTTTCGCTCATCTGCGGCTCCGACTCACGGAACCGCGAGCTTGGCAAAGCGCATTGTGCGTGTCACGAGCCCTTCTTTGCGCGCCATTCGGCGATGTCGCGGGCCATGTGGGCGCGCTTCAGCGTACGGCGCTTTAGGAGGGCGGCGAAGTCCGGCGCGTGGTCGAAGTACTGCAGTTGGAATCGGTAGTAGTTGACGTATTCGAGAACGGCGAGCGTCGTCATCGCGACAGAGGCGATCCGTTCCGCTGGCCAAGTGCCGCCGCCAGTGACGATGTCGTTGGCGGTTGCCGCGACGGTTAGCGCCGTGAGCACAAGTGCCGCCGGTTCGGCACTCGCGAGTCGCGGGAGCCAACGCTCGAACGGGCTCGGATCGCCCTCGATGCGCATGAGCACGATGCGCCAATAGCAGGCGCCGATCACGAGCAGCACAGCATTCGCGGCAAGCGCAAGCGCAAGCGTGAGGTTTGGGATGCCGTCCCAGGTTACGACCATCAACAAAACGCCGAACGGCAGCGCCACGACGTTCATCGCTTCCAGCTGCCAATACTTGCGCAGGCGTTTGGCGACGGGGCCGGCCATGCGCCTTGGATCGCCGGGCTCAGTTCAGCGGTTCGTGCGGCTCGCGCTTCGTACGGCGAAGTTCTTTGATCGCTTCGCCGATCGACCACCACAGGCTTATGCCGCGCGTGTCGCCTTTGCGGATCATTTGGTTTTGATAGCGCGTCGCTTCGCGCAGCGCCTTCTCGCCGTGGCCCTCGATGAGGCGCCAAGCGGAGCGGATGATATCGGGATCGGGATCGAAGTGGGGGCGTTTCGTCATAGCGATCAAACCATGCATCGCGGCGACACAAAGGACCACTGACTGAGGGTCGAAGCGAAATCGAACAACGCAACCATCAGGCGTCAGTTAAGAGACGCATCAGATGCGAATTGCGACTTGAGCGTGCGTTAATCCGGTCTGGTTTTCGCCTGCCCGTTTGGACGGGCTAGAGCGGTGCGCGCGTAAATGGAATCGCAAGCTGGCCCCAGAACGTCGGCGGCATCGCCTGCACGATGCCGATGTCGACCGGCGGACGCCGCGCCGGGTTGAAATACGTCCCGAATAGTTGATCGAACAGCATCAGATTCTCGCCGTAGTTACGGTTCCCCTCGGCCAAAACCTTGGAATGATGCCAGCGATGCAATTCCGGCGTGTTGAAGACGAGGTTGAGCACGCCACAGCGCATCTCGATGTTCGAGTGGGTAAGAATGCCCACAATCGCGGTGACGGCGCTCACCATGATGAGTACGTCCTTCGGTGCACCCAGAAGGAGAAGGATGGGCATGCCCACCGCCAGGCCCGTCAAAGTATCCACAAGATGGAATCGGCCGGTGTTCAGGAACCACAGGCGCGTCACGCTGTGATGCACCGCATGGAAGCGCCACAGCGGCGGCCATTCGTGCGCCAGGCGATGTTTCCAGTAGAGGCCGAACTCTGCGAGCACGAGGCCGAGTGCGACTTGCAGAGCGAACGGGAGCTGCGCGGGCCACCACGCGCCGGCCTCCGGCGCGGCGAGTTCGGCTGCGCTCATGAACGTCACCAGCACGACGATGCCTTGGGCGACGCCCTTGTTCAGCAGCGTATGTGCGATATCGGGAACAATTTGGCCGTCGTTCTTCAGCCAGGCTTCTTCGTGCGGGAAAGTGCGCTCGAGCAACGCGATCGCGATCGCCAACGCGAGGTAGGCGATGTTGAAGACGAGCACGGCCTGCCCAATCTGCAATCCGTAGGTGACCGCCGCGACTGGCGTCGCAAACAACAACGGCCACCACGCATAAGAGAGCGCTTTGCGCATGGGTGATCCACTGTCCGGGACGCCAGGTTTATAGAGCGCCGCGGCGCGACCGGGAAGTGTGCGCAATCACGCCACGGCGCGGCGGAACCCCGCGGCGTCCAGCGCGTAAATCACGGTTTCGTGCTCCCGGCCGCGCAACTGCGTGGGGCCCACGAATTTCAGCTTTTCAACCAGCGCGCGTTCGATGCGCATTTCCTGCTCGACGGCTTTCACGAGCGCTTCGCTGGCGACGAGGCGGGTGCCGAGCTCCTTGGAGAGCGACTGAAGGCGGCTCGCCACGTTGACCGTGTCGCCCACGACCGTGAACGTCATCAGCCGTTCGCTGCCGACGTCGCCCAGCATGACGTGGCCGTAGTGCAAGCCGACGCCGATTTGGACATCGAACTTTCCCTGGGCCAGGCGTTCGGCGTTCCAGCGGGCAATCGCGTCGATCATGGCGTAACCGCAGGCCAGCGCGTCGCCTGCGTCGGCGTTGCCGCGGTCGGGTACGCCGAAGACGGCGAGCAGGCCGTCGCCTAGGATTTTGTCGAGCGTGCCGCCGTGCTGGAAGATCACCTCCTCCATGCGGGCGTGGAACTCGCGCAGGAAGGCCATCGCTTCCTCGGGCGGCATCGTTTCGCAGCGCGTGGTGAAGCCGCGAATGTCGGCGAACAGGACCGCGACGGCTTGGCGGCGCGTTGTGCCGAACGGCTGCTCGCGCGCGGAGAGTTCGTCGACGACCTTAGGCGAGAAGTGGCGCGCGAGGTTCGCACGCGCACGCTCCGACGAGGCGGCTGCGAGAACAAGACGGCGCGAGCGCCAGACGGCGACTGCCAGACCTAAGACCAAGAATGCGAGAATGACGTAGTCGTACACCACTTTGATCACCGGAAGATAAGAAGGATCACCGTATTCGCGCCACATCTCCTGGGTTCCGCTCAGCGCGAAGAACGTGCCGGGTTGGGCTGCGGCGGCGCCTACCACGGCTGCCCAGGCGAGCGAGATGCAAAAGCCCGTCCAGAGGATGAAGCGGGGCGAATAGCTGAACGCGCCATGGACGAGGAAGGCGACGAAGAAGAGGAGCGCGCCCTCCTTCACGGCGAGCGTCACGGGCGGCAGGTCGCTCGCGAAGTCGTTGCGCACGATAAGCGCCCAGGCGAGGTAGGCGCAGTCGATCGCGATGAAGACGTATTTCGCCCACGTCGCTTCGGGCCAGCGGCGCAACGCTTCGAACTGCGCGAGGCCGATGGCCGCGATGCCGAGCGGCATGAGCAGCAGGAACATCCAGCCGTCGCCGACGAACGAACCGGTGACGCCGAACAGAAACACCAGCGCGAGCACGATCATAGCGCGCACGGCACACGCGAGCATCAGGCCGCGGCGCTCGGTGTCGTGGAACGACGTCAGCAGCCGCTCGGCCATGCCCGGGTCGTAACCCGACGGCACGACGCCGGCCACGAACGCGCGCAGCTTGTCCAATATCCCCACCACTGAATCACTCCACCTCTTGGCGCGAATGATAGGCGAAGCGTGGGGCGCGGCTCTACAACCGGCGGCTTGTAGGGCCTACGGTTCGCGCGGCTCAGTTGGCCCAACCGAGCGGGGCTGAGTAGATTTCGGCCGCCTCCAGATAGCCGTAGCCGTTGCGCAATGCGTAGGTCGCTGGTTCGATGATTTTGGCGTGGTCGGCGGCCATGTCCTCGATGTTGGCCGGCGGCGCGCCTTTGTGAAATGCCAGGATCATCTCGCGGCGGTGTTTCGCGAGCAGATCAACGAAGGTTTGCATCTTTTGCGGGGGCACATAGCCGCCGAGGCAGAAGTTGCCGACGATCGTGGTGTCGAGTGCGTCGCGCATCGCGGGTGCCGCATTGATCAAATCCCGGAACAATGCCTCCGGTGTCTCGAAAATGTGCGAGGTCTTCACGCCGATCTGATGAAACAACGACGAGGCGAAGCCGTAGCCGCGGCTCATCCAGCCTGGCATTAGCGCGGCAGCGAAGCCGGCCAGCTGCATCGGCAGGTTGGGAAGGTAGTCGCGCGCGGGGGCATCGCCGTCATCGCTCTCGGGGTGGCGATACGCTTCGGGCAAAGGGGCGTTGCTGTCGCGATTTTGGAAGATGGCGCGCCAGCACTCGGCTTCACGTTTCAGCCGCCGCTGTTGTTGCGCCAACGTCGGCGCGGGGCCGTCGTTTTCGTCGCGCACGGGCAGTATGTGCTTGTCGAACGGCAACAACGCTTTCGTTGCGGCCACGACTTCGGGCCGCGTGCCCGCTGGAAAACTTAGCGCGCCGGCGCTCATTGCCGACACGACTTCGCGCGCGATCGCGTCGATGCCGTCTTGGTCCTCGGCCTTGAGGTAGCGATCGTACAAAGCGAGCACGGTGTTCGTGTCGCCGGCCGGTATGAAATACGGGCGCCCGAAGGCTGCTAGTTCGGAGTCGTAGCCGGCGAGACCGGGCACACGTTCGGGGTGCGTGAACGACTTCATCTTAGGCTTGCGGCCCAACATGCGGCCGAGGAACGAGAGTCTGTGTTCGGGGTCGGGGTAGTGCTCCGTCACTTGCGGCACGACGGCTTCTTGTGCGTGCTGCAGTGTCCAACTGAAGCGGAGCGCTGCAAAGCGCCACGTCGCCGCGCGGTCGGCGAGCAGCGCGCGTTGCGCCGCGCGCGCGATAAGATCGTCGATCGGCTTGCCGTCTTTCACGAACGGAACCAAGCGGTCGCGGAACAACGCTACGTCGACGGGATGCGCGCTTGTATCAAGACCCATTGTTTCCCTCTGCGCACGAATGCCTTGGGCGCCGCATTCCTTTGCACGCGTGGCCGCTTGACGCGCAAGGCGAATCCGGCGCATCGTTAATCGTCATGTTGGTCAAGGGAACCCGGTGCGATACCGGGGCTGCCCCCGCAACTGTAAGCGACGCTTCTGGGTGATAGCTCAGGATGCATCGGCCACAACGCCACTGATCCTGCACAAGGATTGGGAAGGCGGCCGGTGAAGGGTCGCGAAGCCAGGAGACCTGCCAGCGTGAGTCACCCCTCTCCGGCGCGGCGGGCGCTTCAGAGACGGATCCCTCCGGCGCGGTGACGTTGGACTTCGCAGTCGTGGTGACTGCGGGGGCCATCGGGCGCACGGCTAGGGATGACGCGCGCCCGACGTCATTGGTTATTCGGGGTGCAATCTCATGTTTCGTTCTCTTCTTCTTTCCTCTGCCGCTTTCTTTGTACTGGTCGCTGTGCCCGTACGCGCCGATGAACCGGTCGAAAAGGTCGTCGTTACGGCGAGCCGCATCGGTTCAGCCTCGGCGGACCGCCTCGGCACGGCGGTCAGCGTGCTCGACCGCAGCCAGCTTGAGGACCGGCAGACGGTTTTTCTGTCGGATGCACTGCGCGACGTGCCGGGCGTTGCGGTGAGCCGCGCCGGCACCATCGGCGGCGTCACGCAGATCCGTATGCGCGGGGCGGAAGGTAATCACACACTGGTGCTATTCGACGGAGCGGAGATTAGCGATCCGTTTCAGGGCGAGTTCGACTTCGCGGGTTTGCACGCGGGCGATATTCAGCGCGTCGAGGTTCTGCGCGGCAGCCAGAGTGCGCTCTACGGATCGGATGCGATCGGCGGTGTCGTGAACATCATCCCGCGGCGCGGATCGGGGCCCTTGGCGGGGGAAGCGGTCGCCGAAGCGGGCTCGTTCGCGACATGGTCGGCGGGTGCCAATGCCGGCTACGGCGACGATTTGTTCGACGTGTTTGCGAGCGCGAGCCACTTGGCGACGGCGGGCACGAACATCTCGCGCTTTGGAAGCGAGCGGGACGGTGCGCGGGATACGGCGCTGTTCCTGAACGCGGGCGTGCGGCCGTCCGACACGTTCGAGGTGCGCGGGTTCCTGCGTTACGTCGACACCTATGCGGAGGGCGATCCGCAGGACTTTGCCTTCCCCTCGACGCCGACGCAGGGGCTGATCATCGACGGCGACGAGGCGTCGGAGACCGATCACCTTTCCGGCAATGTGCAGGCAGAGCTTTCGCTCGACGAGGACCGGTGGCAGACGCGCGCGAGCTATTCGTTCGCGGATGTGGAGCGGCGAAACTATGCGTTCGGGTTACCGTCGTTCTTCACCGCGGGGCGGCGCGACAAGCTCAGCCTCGTCTCTGGGTATGCGTTCGACGTGCACAAGCTGACGGGCGCGATCGACTGGAAGCGCGAGACGTATCGCAACCTGCCGATCGGGGCGCCTTCGCCGTTGAACGACGAGCGGGTGCTTGAGACGACGGGATACGTGCTCAGCTATGACGTCTCGCTCGGCGACTTCGATGCGGGGGCCGCCTACCGGCACGACAGCAACAGCCGGTTCAAGGACGCGGATACCTATCGCCTGCAGGCCAGCTATCGCTTCGGCGACACGCGGCTGCGCGCGAGCGCGGGTTCGGGGGTCAAGAATCCGACGAATTTCGAGTTGTTCGGCTTCGATCCGACGTCGTTCATCGGCAACCCCAATTTGAAGCCCGAGAAGTCCGTCGGCTGGGACGTCGGGGTCGATCACCAATTCTGGGGCGGCCAGGCGCGGGTGACGGCGACTTATTTCGAAGCGACGCTGGACGAGGAGATCTTCACCGACTTCCTGCCGCCGTTCTTCGTCGCCACGCCGAAGAACCGAGCGACGCAGAGCGAACGGCGCGGCGTTGAGCTGACGTTCGACGGTACGTTCGACGCTTGGTCGGTCAACGCGGCCTATACCTACATCGATGCGTCGGAGAACGGCTTGCGCGAGGTGCGGCGTGCACCGCATGTCGCCTCGCTGAACGTGACGTATCAGGCGACGGACGATCTCTCCGCAACGCTTTCGGTGCGCCACAACGGCGAGCAGCGCGACAACGAGTTCGTGTTTGCGACGCCTTCCGACTACGTCACCCTGCCCGCTTTCACGCTGGTCAATGTCGGCGTGCAGTACGACGTCAGCGACAAGGTGCAGGTGTTCGGGCGGGTTGAGAACGTGCTCGACGAGGACTACGAGGAAGCCTACTCGTTCCGGGCACCGGGGATCGGCGCGTATGTCGGGGTCAGGACGCGGTTCTAAGAGGGACTTCCGTCACCTCCGCCCCTCTTCGCACGCGGGCGAGAGGAGAACTATGCCGCGCCGAGCTGCTTGGCGATCGCTTGAATGCGCGTGGTGACGCCGAGCTTGGCCTTGGCGTTGCCGACGTGGAAGCGGACGGTGCGCGGGCTGATCTTCAAGATGCCGCCAATCTCGGAGTCGGTCTTGCCCGTGGCGACCAGCTGCAGGCACTCGGCCTCGCGCAGCGTCAGCGGGCCGTCCTTCTTGTTGGGGTCGATCAGTTCGCAGAAGCGCTCATAGCCCGCGTGAGCGGCGGTCGCCAGCAGCGCCATCACCCGTGGGGAGAGCTCTGGATGCGCGCCGGAAAAGGCGACGTACCAGAAGAGTTTTCCACGCTCGTGGATCGGCACGGCGATACCGTCATAGCCGCGGAAATAGGGTGGAAACATCGAGTACCAACGGTCCTCGGAGATCCCACGCGCCTTGCGCACGTCGGTCATCACAAACGGCTGTTCGGTCGTGTGCGCGTGCACGACGAGCGGATGCTCGGCCAGACGTATCTCGGAGTTGAGGGTCTCTACGGCGCCGCGCCGGGCGGCATAGACGATCGACTCTCCGAAATCGTCGAAGAGCTTCGATACGTCGAAGATTAAGCCGGATGTGAACCCGTACCTTGCGGCGATGCCGGCCATAGCCTGGCCAATATCGTCCCCCGACTTCGCGGAGGACAGCTGCGCCGTTAGGACTCTCAATGCCTCAAGCACGATCTTTTCTCCGTGCACGCGAGTGCGACATCTTGGTATACACGTGACGAGCGTCACAATCAAACGGGGCGACCAGCAATTTCCGGGCGTTAGGTTTTTATTTCCCTTAGGGGAATATGTTTGACATTGGAGGTGCCAAGGGCCATATCGCAGGTGCGAAGGCCGTAAAGCGCCTCGCGAATGCGCTCAAGCCGCGTGAACGGCTCGAGATCTGAAAGCGGTCTCTCTTCGATACCTTTTGAGCGCGATTTTTTCCGGACTGCCCAGGTAACACGCGGGGCTTCCTCAACCCGCGAATTTTCGCGCCGGCGCCATCGTTGCGACCGTTGCGCGCCGACTCGCATATTGAAAGTGAACTTAGTGAGTAATTTTTCCGAACTTGGACTTGAGCCGCGCCTTCTGACGGCGCTGGCGAATGAAGGTTACACCACCCCTACCCCGATCCAGGCGCAAGCCATTCCGCACGTGCTCGCCGGCAAAGACTTGCTCGGCATTGCACAGACGGGCACAGGCAAGACGGCGAGCTTCGCGCTGCCGATCCTGCAGCTCTTGGACGCAAACAAGCGCCAGGCCGCGCCGAAGACGGCGCGCGCATTGATCTTGTCGCCGACGCGCGAACTCTCCGCACAGATCGCCGACAGCTTCCGTGCCTATGGCCGCAACATGAACGAGACCGTGACCACGATCTTCGGCGGCGTCAGCGAAGGCCCGCAGAAGCAGACCATGGCCCGCGGCATCGACATTCTGGTCGCGACGCCGGGCCGCTTGCTCGATCTCGTCAGCCAACGTGCGGTCGATTTGAGCAAGACCGAGATCTTCGTCCTCGACGAAGCGGACCGGATGCTCGACATGGGCTTCATTCGCGACATCCGCCGGCTGATCACGTATCTGCCGAAGGTGCGCCAGAACCTGTTCTTCTCGGCCACGATGCCGGAGGAGATCGGCTCGCTCGCAGGCGATTTGTTGAAGGATCCGGTGAGCGTTTCCGTGACGCCGGCCGCGACAACGGTCGAGCGCATCGCGCAGCGCGTGATCCACGTGGACAACGCGTCGAAGCGGGCACTTCTGATCGAGCTCCTGAACAAGCACGACGACATGCAGCGCACGCTCGTCTTCACGCGCACGAAACACGGCGCGGACAAGGTCGTGCGGGCATTGTCGGCCGCGGGCATCGTGTCGTCCGCCATTCACGGCAACAAGAGCCAGAGCCAGCGCGTCGCGACGATGAACGCGTTCCGCGCGGGACGCTCGCGCGTGCTGATCGCGACCGATATCGCCGCGCGCGGCATCGACGTCGATGGCATCACGCATGTGATCAACTACGACTTGCCGCATGTGCCGGAGTCTTACGTGCACCGCATCGGCCGCACGGCCCGCGCGGGCGCGGACGGCGTCGCGATCGCGTTCTGCGACCGTGAAGAGCGTTCGCTGCTGCGCGATATCGAAAAGGTGACGCGCCAGACCATTCCGTCGAGCGAATGGAAAGCACGTCCAGGCGAGGCGCAGGCCATCGACGCCGCGGGACGCGAGCAGGCTCAAGCCGAGCGTGCGCAGCGGCACGAGCGCCGGCCTCACGGCGACCGCAAGCCGCATGGCGAGCGCAAACCCCACGGCAAGCCGCGCCATCCGCAGCACGCCGATCAGCGCTCGGCTCAACACGAGCCGCGCGGCGAGCGTCCGCAGCACGGCGAGCGCAAGCCGCATGGCGAGCAGCGCCCTCAGGCCCACGGCAAGCCGCGTCATCCGCAGCATGCCGACCGGCGTCAGGGGCAGCACGAGCAACGCAGCGAGCGCAAACCGCACGGCGAGCAGCGCCCTCAGGCTTACGACAAGCCGCGCCATCCGCAGCACGCCGATGGCCGTCAAGGTCAGCATGCGGGCAAGCCTCACGGCGAGCGTCCCCAGCATGGCGAGCGGGCGAAGCACGCG
Organism: uncultured Flavobacteriaceae bacterium; assembly: GCA_964647355.1. Lineage (GTDB taxonomy): Bacteria > Pseudomonadota > Alphaproteobacteria > Micropepsales > Micropepsaceae > SZUA-430. The sequence continues at coordinate 26,175 of CAZYGK010000037.1, forward strand.
GAAGGTCACCGTCCGCACAAGGGACCGAAACCGCATCGCAAAGGCCAGGGCCACAAGCCTGCGCATAGCGGGGCGGTCGTGCGGGACGGCGGCGGCAACGCCCTGCCCCGCTTCCTGCAACGCAGCGCGCGCTAAGGCACCGTTTGCTTGAACACTATTGCGGGGCCTTCGGGCCCCGCTTTAGTTTGCGCGCGGAACAGCGAGGGCTTCGATGCGCGAGAACGGGCTGCGGAAACTGTGGGCGAGCGGTAAGGCGGCGACGAATGCGTGGGCGCAATTGCCTGCTTCGTTTGCGACGGAGACGCTGGCGCATCAGGGCTGGGACTCGATCACCATCGACGGGCAGCATGGCGTGATCGGCTATGCCGACATGGTGGCGATGCTGACCGCGATTGCGACGACAGCTACGGTGCCGCTTGTGCGCGTCGGGTGGAACGATCCGGCCGAGGTGATGCGCGCGGCCGATGCCGGCGCGATGGGTGTCATCTGCCCGACCGTGAATACGAAGGAAGAGTGCGAAAAGTTCGTCGGCGCGTTGCGTTATGCCCCGCTCGGCTATCGCAGCCTCGGGCCGAACCGCGCGCGGCTTTATGGCGACGACTACACGCTCAAATCGAACGAGACGCTGCTTGCGATCGTGCAGATCGAAACGGCGGCGGGGCTAGCCAACGTCGAGGCGATCGCGGGCGTCAAGGGACTCGACATGCTCTATATCGGGCCTTCCGATCTCGGGCTTTCGATAGGACGCGAAGGGCGGATGGATCAGACCGATCCGGTCGTGGTCGCCGCCATCGACAAGATTTTGGCGACGGCGAAGAAGGCGGGGCTCACCGCCGGCATCTATTGCACGTCGGCGGCCTACGCGAAGCAGATGTTCGCGAAGGGGTTCGACTTGGTGACGTGCACGTCGGACACGGCGTTGCTGCGCGCAGGAGCGGCGCTGCGGCGGGAGTTTGGCTAGTTCGCCGCACTCATGACTTCCTTGTACTCTTCGCTGCGCGGCCGGGCGCCACGCAGCCGGCTTCGGCTTGCAGCCAAGCGGTGGCGATGCGGTGCGCGAGTTCGCCGTCCTTGATCTTCGACGAGCGGATCAAGACGGCGGGCCAGCCCTTGTAGTGATCGGTTTCGAAGTAGATTTTCGGGGTGTTCTGAATGAGGAACTCCTTCTCCTCAAGCGAACACATGAGCACAAGGATGTTCGGTTCGCGGATCCGGAGCAGGAACTTGCCCTTCACCTTCATGCTGGGTGTGCCGTAAGAGGTCGTCTCCTCGATGGCGGGTAGCTTCGTCGCTTTCGCAGCGGCCTTCACCCGCTCGAAGTCGGATGCCAGATCGTCTTAAGCGGCGGCCCGTTTGCTAGCAAGCTTTGCGCTCGTCTTTTGCTTGATCATGTAGGCTACTGTAGCACGAACCGGATGCGCTTTCGGAACCAGATTCCGACTGGGCTCCTGCCGTCGCTCGTTTGCGGTGCGACACGAAACTCTTTTGCGATTCTGCGGGCGGCGTGCTCGAACGCCGGCTTGAGATTGCCTTCGTAGTCTCTGGTGACACTTGCCGCGACATAGGGGCAGTCGGCCGACAGGTCTTCGCGCACCACGCAAGCCAAATCGAGCACAGCTTCCGCCTCGTCCCTCATTGCGCGGATCGGATAGAAACGGGCCAGGTCCTTGCCCTTCGGGTCTCCGGTAAGGATCAGCAAGTCACCGCGCATGAAGTCGAGAGGCGCGAGGGTGAACCGATCGGCGGGTGCGAACCGGATGTTGATCGTTGTCGTTCGTCCCGCCGACGCGCCACCGCCGTTCAGCGTCTCGCGTACACGGATGGGTCGCGTGCGCGCCAGCGCCGCGACTGCGTAGGGCGCGACGGCCGGATCCGCGCACGCCGTGTTGCAGCCGCTGAGAGAGCCGTCCTTTGCCACCGTACAGGTGACGGGGACAACCACACCCGATTCCGGGATCGCCGGTGCTCCGTCCAAGCTGTGATGGCGTAGGTTTTCGCTGAAGCCCGCATACACGACTAAGTCGCCGATTGGGGTATCGCCGCGATTGCAGACTTGCCCTTCGGAATCGGACGCCGCCGACACGCCAGACAAAGCGATAAGCGCAGCAACGTAAGCGACTGTTCGCATAACTCCCCCAACGCGGCTAACCTTCGCGCGAGAGCGGCCGGCTGACAAGGGGTCACTTGCAACGGTGGCTGCCAAGACCGACACTGTATCTATCAAACACCAACGTTAGAGAGCCAAAATGTCCGAGCCCGTCATCAAAGTCGAAAAGCACGGCGAGGCCGCGCTGGTTACGCTGAACCGGCCGAATGCGATGAATGCGTTGTCGCGCGAATTGCGCGGGGCGATTGCGGAGACGTTCGACCGGTTGGAGGCCGATCCTGCGACGCGGGTCGTCGTGTTGACAGGCGCGGGCAAGGCGTTTTGTGCGGGGCTCGATCTTAAGGAACTGGGTGCCGGGGCGAGCACGGTTTCGAGCTCCGTCGATACGCGCGACCCCGTGACCTCGATGGCGCGGTTCTCGGGCCCCATCATCGGGGCGATCAACGGCGTTGCGATCACCGGCGGATTCGAGGTCGCGCTTGCGTGCGATGTGCTCATCTGTTCGACGGAAGCGCGGTTCGCCGACACCCACGGGCGCGTCGGGATCATGCCGGGCTGGGGCTTGTCGCAGAAGCTGTCGCGCACGATCGGTATCTACCGCGCGAAGGAGCTGTCGCTGACCGGCAACTTCATGAGCGCGCAACAGGCTTGCGATTGGGGGATGGTCAATCGCGTCGTGCCGACGGCCGAGCTGATCCCGCAAAGCCTAAAGCTGGCGCAGGATATGCTTTCGCTCGTGCCGGAGTGTCTCGCGGCTTACAAGAAGATCATCGATGACGGTTATGCGCAGCCTTTCGGCGAGGCTCTGGTGACGGAACGGCGGCTTTCGGCGGCGTCGAACAAGGCCGTGAGTGCCGAAGAAATCGAACGCCGGCGCGAAGCCGTTCGTGCGCGCGGTCAAGCGCAGAAGGCGTGATCCCATGACCAAACCGCTTTGGGCGCTCGACGCCACCGACACCGCGAAGCTGATCCGCAAGAAGCAAATTTCCGCGCGCGAAGCGGTCGATGCGCATCTGGCGCGGCTCGATCAGGTGAACCCGAAGATCAATGCGGTCGTGCGGTCGCTTCACGATCAGGCGCGCGCAGAAGCGGATCGCGCCGATCAAGCGATGGCGCGCGGCGACGTTTGCGGGCCGCTGCATGGCGTGCCGATCACGACGAAGATCAACACGGATCAGGCGGGGCTCCCGACCGACAACGGCGTGAAGCTGTTCAAGGACCTGATCGCGAAGGAAGACGGGCCGCCGATCGCGAGCCTGCGGCGGGCGGGTGCGATCGTGATCGGGCGGACGAATTCGCCGGCCTTCGCGATGCGCGC
>CAZYGK010000038.1:0-29285 GCA_964647355.1 uncultured Flavobacteriaceae bacterium
TCGCCGACGCGATCAACGACACGGCCGGCGTCGTCCTCGCCGTACTCCACGGCAAGTGGGACACGGTCGCCGCGGTGAACGAAACGCCCTAAGCTAATCCCTTCGGCGGCGTCACCCCCATCGAGACATAGACGTTCATCAAGTTCTCGACACCACCGTCGGCGGGTTTGATCCACGCGGCCGGCACATAAACCAACGCCCCGCCCACGGGCACCGGCGCTGACGGGATCAGCACGCCCATATAGTCGAGCCCGCCGATCTTGACCGGCGTGGGCGAGGCCAGCAGCGCCAGCACGGCGGCCCCCTTGTCGCCGCCGAAGAAGCACCACACCGGACTCATGCCTTTCAGATCGCCGCCGCCCTTCGTGTCGACCATCGATGTAAAGCGCGTCGACAGATCGTAGATGCTCGACACCACCGGAATGCGCCGGATCACGCGATCGAAAGCGGCCCCAAGCCACTTGCCGATCTCGTGCTCGACCAAAAGCCCGATCAGAAACACGGTACCGACCACAAGCAACAGCCCGATCACGTAGGGCGCAACAGCATCCTCGTTGACCTGCAGCCCGGCCGACACCAGCACCCGCCCGAACCAGCTCTTCGGTCCGGCATAAGTGACAAGCAGCGACACCGCCCAAGCGATGAGCCCGACCGTCACCGCAAGCGGCAACAGCACCAACACGCCTGCAACAAAAATGCGTCCAAATCGTGCCACCGAAGCCTCCGCCAGGACCATGAGTCCGATCCGCAGAAGATAGCAGCAGCGCGACCCGGATGCGCGGGCGCCTCACGTTGCTTCAGCAGCCTCCGCTACGGGTCCACCTCTTCCCCGCGACGCCAAGAGGCCGACCGCGCCTGCAAGAAGCAAGATCGCGCAGAAAACACTTCCCTCAGGCCCCTCTGCACCGCCGGTCAAGTGCACGGGCCCGCGCGGCACAAGTTCGACCACGAGCGCCGGCACGCCCACGTCGATACCGGTGACCGGCAATTCGAAAGCGACCGCGAGCATCCAGTTCCAGCCCGCGTGCCAACCCATCACACCCCAAATGTGGCCCGCGCGCAACGCCCATACGCTCGCAAAGAGCGCAAACAAAAACGTCATCGCCGTCACGAGCAGCAACTGCCCCTTGCCGTAGTGCAGCAGCGTGAACAACGCCCCCGACAGCACAATCGCTGCAATCAACCCCAGCTTCCGCGTAATCGCCGACAGCAGCCAGCCGCGGAAGAGGATTTCCTCGACACTTGCTTGCACCATAAAGGCCAACAGCAAAAGGCCGATGCGCGTCATCCCGCTACTATCGGCGAACGCCTTGCCGATCCCGCCCACCTCATAACCGCCGAAGAGCCAGATCGCCGCGGCCACGCTTGAGATCATCGCAATGCCGATGAGATAACCGCTGATGAACGACGGCGCCGACGGCAACGCCAACCCAATCGACGCCAGCGATCGCCGCTCGACGAGCAACACCCACAAGAGCACCACGAGTCCGGTAGCACCGAACGGCGCAAGCAAGAACCCAAGAAGGCCGGCGAAGCCCACCGGCTCGAAATCCGCATCCAGAATGCCAAAATCGACGAGGATGACGGACGTGCCCAGATCGGGCGCAATGATGAAAGCCAACCCAAGGATGGGCGCAAACAAGCCCCAGGGAATCCAGCCTCGCGCCGGTTCCGCCGAATAGATCGAACGCACGCACACACCTCTTGAAATCGAGGCGTTAGTTCAACACCGGCTCCCCCGCCGGTATAGAACGATCGTGCGTGACCGCGTGCATCCAGGCCTTCGGCGTCATCCCGACAGCAGCCTTGAAAGCGCGATTGAAGTGGCTCTGGTCGCTGAAGCCCGTGGCAAGCGCACAATCGGCAAGCGGCGTACCGCTCACCATCATGCGCCGCGCGCGATCCAAGCGCCTGAGCGTGAGATAGCGATAGGGGCTTGTTCCCAAAACCGCACGAAAATCGCGCGACAATTGCCACCGATCATGGCCCGTCTCGCGCTCCAGGGCGCAGAGCGAAACGCCGGACGAAAGACGTGCATCGATATAGGCTTTCGCAAGCATCACCGCGCGTCCATTCGCGACCCGCGCGGGCTTTGGTCCGGCCGAAACTTCCCGAAGCGCCGCCGCAACTTCAAACAGCGCGTCGTCAGCCTCAAGCGGCGCCAAGGCTCGCTCGCAGTCGCGCAACAACGCGCCAACGGCAGCTCGAAGGCGCCGATCGCGCGACACGCCGCCATCGACGAACGGCAAAGCCTCGCCGCCCAAAACCGTCTGAATCTGCGACGGCGCAAGATAGGCAACCCGATAGCGAAACGCTTGGCCGTCGCCCGCACGCCCGTCGTGAAGCTCGTCCGGATGCAACACGACGACCTGTCCCTGCAACGAATGCCGTGCCGCCCCGCGATAGTCGAAGCTCTGCACCCCGCCGAGCGTGATCCCGATCGCATAGGTATCGTGCCGGTGCGGCGCAAACGCCGCGCCCGAAAAACAGGCCTCCGCCCGCTCGATGTCGCCGGGCGCCCGGATAATCCACCCACCCGCAGCCATACGCCAATCCCTCAACCGCACACACGCTACCGCGTCGGAAGTCACGGCCGCCAACAACGTTTTGTGAGGCAGCAGAGATTAACCCTTCGCCGCCTCCGGCATCACCACGCGAATGTTCGCCTCGCGCAACTGCTTCGGCAGCGGCGCGCTTGGTGCGCCCATCATCAGGTCTTCGGCCTTCTGGTTCATCGGGAACATCGTGACTTCGCGCAGGTTTTCCTCGCCCGCGATCAGCATCACGATGCGGTCGACGCCAGGCGCCGTACCGCCGTGCGGCGGCGCGCCATAGCGGAACGCGTTCAGCATGCCGCCGAACTTCTCCTCGACCGTCGACTGCGGATAGCCTGCAATGTCGAACGCCTTGATCATAATCTCAGGCTTGTGGTTGCGGATCGCCCCCGACGATAGCTCGATACCGTTGCACACGATATCGTACTGGAACGCCGTGATGCCGAGGATCGTCTTCTCGTCGCTCTTGTCGAGCTTCAAGAACGCGTCGTGGTCGAAGTTCGGCATCGAGAACGGGTTGTGAGAGAAGTCGATCTTCTTCTCGTCCTCGTTCCACTCGTACATCGGGAAATCGACGACCCAGCAGAAATGGAAGTCGTAGTACGGCGAGGCCTTGAGCTGCAGCTCGTTGCCGATCCGCGTCCGCGCAGCACCGGCAAGCTTCGCCGCCGCCTCCGCCTTACCGGCCGAGAAGAACACGGCATCGCCCGCCTTCGCCCCCGCCTTCTGCGCAATGCGCGCAAGCACCGGTTCCGGAATAAACTTCGCGATCGGCCCCTTGCCGACAAGCCTGCCACCCTCTTCCTCAAGCGTGATGTAGCCGAGCCCCGGCGCCTTCATCTCGCTGCGCGCCCAGTCGTTCAGCTTGTCGAAGAACGACCGCGGCTGTGAGCCGGCGCCCGGCGCCGGAATCGCACGCACGACGCCGCCACCGGCGACGACCGACTTGAACGCCTTGAACTCGACGCTCGCATCCGCGAACTCCGCGCTCACATCCGCGATCACGATCGGGTTACGCAGGTCCGGCTTATCCGACCCGTATTTCAGCATCGACTCCGCATAGGGAATCATCGGGAACGGCCCCGGATTGATCGTGCGCCCGTTCGCGAACTCCTCGAAGGTGCCGCGCAACACCGGCTCGACCGCCGCGAACACGTCTTCCTGCGTAACGAAACTCATCTCCAAGTCGAGCTGATAGAACTCGCCCGGCGACCGGTCGGCGCGCGCATCCTCGTCGCGAAAGCACGGCGCGATCTGGAAGTAGCGATCGAAGCCCGCCACCATAATGAGCTGCTTGAACTGCTGCGGCGCCTGCGGCAGCGCGTAGAACTTGCCCGGATGCAGCCGCGACGGCACGAGGAAGTCGCGCGCGCCTTCCGGCGACGACGCGGTCAAGATCGGCGTCTGAAACTCCGTAAAGCCCTGCGCCACCATGCGCCGGCGCAAGCTGGTGATCACGTTCGAACGCAGCAGGATGTTCTTGTGCAGCCGGTCGCGGCGCAAATCGAGGAAGCGATACCTCAGCCGCACCTCCTCCGGATATTCCTGATCGCCGAACACCGGCAGCGGCAGCTCACCCGCCGTACCCTGCACCGCAACCTCGTCGATCCGGATCTCGATCTCGCCGGTCGCAAGCTCCTTGTTGACGGTGTCGCCAGGGCGCGCCACGACGCGCCCCGTAAACGTCGCAACAAACTCGGAACGAAGGCCGTCCACACCCTTGAACGAGGGGCTATCCGGCTCGACCACGCACTGCGTCAGCCCGTAATTGTCGCGCAGGTCGATAAAGATGAGCCCGCCATGGTCGCGCCGGCGGTGAACCCAGCCGGAGATACGAACGGTGGCGCCGACATGGCTGGCGCGCAATTCGCCGCAGGTATGCGTGCGATAGCGGTGCATGGGATTTCCTTGATCTTCTGCCGAAACAGGGCTTAAAGGGCGCCCCTTGTGGGGTCGCCCCGCGCCACCTGTCAAGGGCACCGGATTTGGTCACTGTCATCACGTCGAACGACGCCCTTGCCGAGGCTTGCGCCCGCTTCGCCGCCGCGCCCTATGTCGCAATCGACACCGAGTTCATGCGCGACAGCACCTACTGGCCGAAGCTGTGCCTCCTCCAGGCCGCGATCCCCAGTTTCGCCGTCGTGGTGGACCCGCTAGCACCCGGCCTCGACCTGAAACCGCTCTACGAGCTCATGAAGACCCCGGGCGTGACCAAGGTCTTCCACGCCGCACGACAGGATATCGAAATCTTCTTCCATCAGGCCGATCTGATTCCCGCACCGCTGTTCGACACCCAAGTCGCAGCGATGGTTTGCGGCTTCGGCGACTCGGCTGCCTACGAGACGCTGGTCCGCGAACTCGCCCACGCCCAGATCGACAAGTCGTCGCGCTTCACCGACTGGTCGCGCCGGCCCTTGAGCGACAAGCAGCTGAATTACGCGCTCTCCGACGTCACCCATCTCTGCCGCGTGTACGAGTCGCTCAAAAAGCAGCTCGAAAAGTCCGGCCGCTCGCACTGGCTCGAGGAAGAACTCGACGTTCTCCGCTCGCCCGACACGTATCAACTCAAACCCGAAGAGGCCTGGCGCCGCCTAAAACTGCGCGGCGGCAACCGCCGCTTCACCGCCGTGCTCATGGAAACGGCCGCCTGGCGCGAACGCCTCGCACAGGAACGCGACGTCCCGCGCTCGCGCGTGATGAAAGACGAAGCTCTGTTCGAGATCGCCGCCCAAGCCCCGCAAACGACGGAAGACCTCGACAGCCTTCGCGGCATTCCCCGCGGCTTCGCCAACTCGAAGGCCGCAGGCAGCCTGATCGACGCCGTCAAAGGCGGTCTGGCCCTCCCCGCCTCGGCGATCCCTGACATCGACCGCGGCCCACCGCCCGCGGTGCCACCCGTCATGGGCGACATGCTACGCGTGCTACTCAAGATTCAGTGCGAAGCCCACGGCGTCGCGCAAAAGTTGATCGCCTCGTCCGGCGACCTCGACCAGATCGCTGCCGACGACAAGGCCGACGTCCCCGCCCTCCAAGGCTGGCGCCGCGAAATCTTCGGCGACGCTGCCTTGGAGCTAAAACACGGCCGCATCGCACTGACGATCCGCGACCGCAAAGCCGGCGTCGTGGCGGTCGAAAGCTAGCCTCAGGCTTTCTTCACCGGACAAGTGCTGATGCCGAGCAGGGCATAGGCCGGGCAGTATCCCACAAGCCCGGTCAACAGCGGGACAATGCCCAAATAGCCCCACGGCGTTTGCGGACCGACAAAGGCAAGCGACAATACACCTGCCCCGACGACGACCCGCAACACGCGATCCAAGGTTCCTTCGTTCATACGCATGTGACTACTCCTTCTAAGCGTCGGAGCCAGTCTCGCCCGGGCACGAACCGCCGTCTGTGACCAAGTCACACGGCCGGTCGGGCGAGCAGCGCCAACGCGTCGCGGGATCGAATCTTCACACGGCCCCGGCCGGTTTCGACGAGGCCGCGTTCGGCGAACTGATGCAGTTGCCGGCTGACAACCTCGCGCGCGGTTCCGATCTCCACAGCGATCGTCTCGTGCGTCGCATCGACCTCGTTTCCGGTCCCTGCCAGCTTCAAGAGTGCCGCAGCAACCCGCGCCTCCAGACCCGTAAAGGCGAGCGTTTCGACCATGTGCTCGAACTCGGCGAAGCGCCGAGCGACGGCCGCGAACACCTCAGACCGGAACGCCGGCACCTCGCCCATCAGACGATCGAACAGCGTCGGCGGAATAACCGCGGCGGTCAGCGCCTCCTCCACGCGCCCTTCCGCAGCATAGGGCGTCTTGCTCGACAAACACGAAAATGTCTGCAGGCATACGTCGCCCGGCCGCACGCGATAAAGCACGATCTCGCGCCCGCTCTCAGAGGTCAGCGACACTTTGATCAGCCCGCTCTTGACGACGACAAAACCCGGGCAATCGTCGTTCGGCCGAAACACCACGGCGCCCGCGGGAAGCGAGAGCGGATGTGCACCTGCAATCTTGTCGATGTCGAACCCTGCGGCCATCGCCGGCTACTTCAACTCGATCCGCGTCGTGCGGTCCAGTGCTTGCGCCAGCGCGTCGAGCCTTTTCGTGATCGCCTCGGTGACCAGCGCTTGATGCCCCTTCGGGATGTTCACGACCAGCGAGCTCGGCGTGAGCTTCACCGACGTCTCGTTGAGCAAGTCGGGCGCAGGACCCGCCATCACCATTGCCGCCCGCAACGCAAGGCCGAGCTGTCGCGCCGTCTGCGCCGTCTCCTCGCCCACAAAACGCTGCACCCGTTTGATCAACCGCTCGTCGTTCCCGCCATAGCGATGATGCATGGCAAGCGCCAGCATGCCCCGGCCTTGATGATCGATCCCGATGAACGGCGCGTTGAGCACTTCGATGAATGACACCTCTGCCCGGTGATCGGGATGGCCGCGCCAGCCGGTGTCCGCCAGATAACACGCCGCCCGTCGCAACCGATCGAGCCCTTTATCCAGCCCCGGAAACAGCGGCGCCGACCACTTGTCGAGCGCACGTCCAAGCGCGGCTTCCCGCCCCGTGCGCACCGCCATGTCCTCGCATGCCGCGAGCAGCGGATCTTTCGCCCGTTCTTCCGCCGCCATTTTCGCAAACAGCACGCCCTCGCGCAGACCGAACGCGGAGATCACCACCCGATCGAGCTTCGCCGCCTTCAGCAACCGCTCCATCACCACCGCGCCGTACGGAATGGCCTCCGCACGCCGCCGCGTCGCGCCCGACACCGACTCGAGCGACTTGCGCGACAACCCGGAGACGAATTGGGTAAAGCTCACCGCCTTCTCGCGCGGAATGTCGTAACTGTGCAGCACGCGGATCGGGTGCTGCTGATCCTCCATATGGATGCGCGCGATATTGCGCCACACGCCGCCGACCGCATAGAGCGCCTTGCCCCTCAATTTTTCGAGCCCCGGGACTTTCTCCAAACCCGCATCGACGATGTCACGCGCCTTCTCGATCTTGCCATCGGAGGCGTCCATCAAGCGCAACGGACCGAACGGCAGAGTTACCCCGTCCCCCTGTTTGCCGCTTGAGACGTACGCGAGCTCCAAGCTCCCGCCGCCGAGATCGCCGACAATACCGTCTGCATCGGGAATGGCGGCAAGAACCCCCTCGGTCGCGAGCCGTGCCTCGTCCTCGCCGGTCAGTACTCTGATCGGCGAACCCAACGCGTCGCGCGCCCGCGCCACAAACTCGTTGCCGTTCTTTGCATCGCGCACGGCCGCTGTCGCCACCGCATCGACACGCGATATCCCGAGTCCCAAGGCAATCTCTCGAAACCGCTTCAGCGCAGCGATCGCGGCTTCGCTGCCCTCCTCGTCGAGTTTGCCGGTCGTGACCATGTGCCGGCCGATCGCACACAGCGACTTTTCGTTGAAGAGCGTTGCAGGACTGCGCCACAGCCGGTCATATATGACGAGGCGTACCGAGTTCGATCCGATATCGACGACGGCGACCGGCGAACCCGCCATGATGAGCCTACTGAGCTTTGCCGCGGCCGCGCAGCGCGGCCTTCGGATCCTTTGCCAGCCCCTTGCTGCCGCGCCCGGAAAGGCTCGGGTTCGTCATGAAGTACTCGTGCGCGCTGAACGCATCCTTCGCGTCGAAACCGGGCGCGCGGGTGTAAGTGCCGTCCGCATGCAGCTGCCAGCTTTGCGCAACATCGCGCAGATTGGCGGTCATGATCTGGCCCATAACTTGTTCGTGCACCGTGGGGTTTTCGACCGGCACCAGAACCTCGACCCGTCGGTCTAGATTGCGCGGCATCCAGTCGGCAGAGGAGATGTACACTTTCGCGTCGGGGCTCGGCAACCCGTAGCCGTTACCCACACAAACGATGCGTGCGTGCTCCAAAAACCGCCCGATGATGCTCTTGACCTTAATGTTCTCCGACAAGCCCGGCACGCCGGGCCTGAGGCAACAAATGCCGCGCACAACGAGGTCGATCTTAACGCCCGCTTGGCTCGCCCGGTAAAGCTCGTCAATCACCGTCGCGTCCACAAGCGCGTTCAGCTTCGCCCAAATGTGCCCAGGCCGCCCCGCCTTCACATGTGCGATCTCGCGTTCGATGTGCTCGATCAAAGTCGCACGCAAATTCAACGGCGAAACGGCAAGCTTCTCAAGATGCGACGGTTCCGCATAACCCGTGATGAAATTGAACACGCGGCCCGCGTCGCGCCCCAGCGCCTGATCCGCCGTGAACAGCGAAAGGTCCGTGTAAATCTTCGCACTCGTTGCGTGATAATTTCCCGTGCCGAAATGCGTATAGGTGCGCAAGCCCCCGCTCTCGCGACGAACGACGAGCGAGAGCTTGGCGTGCGTCTTCAGCTGCATGAAGCCAAACACCACCTGCACGCCCGCACGCTCCAAATCGCGCGCCCAGCGAATATTCGCGGCCTCATCGAATCGCGCCTTCAACTCGACGATTGCTGTGACGGATTTGCCCACTTCGGCCGCCTCGATCAGCGCCTTCACGACCGGGGAATCGTTTCCCGTGCGATAGAGCGTTTGCTTGATCGATAGCACGTCCGGGTCGGCCGCCGCTTGACGCAGAAACTGAACGACGACGTCGAACGTCTCGAACGGGTGGTGGACGATCAGGTCCTTCGCCCGGATAGCCGCAAATGCATCGCCGTTGAACTCGCGAATACGCTCTGGAAAGCGCGGCACGTAAGGCTTGAATACCAAATCCGGCCGCTCTTCGCTGATGAGCTGGGCGGTATCGGCAAGCCCCAAGATACCTTCGACGTTGACGGGCTCGTGCTCCTTCAACCCCATGTGACCGGTGATGAAGGCGCGCAGATCGTCCGGCATTGTTGCTTCGTACTTCAGCCGGATGACGCTGCCGCGCTTACGCCGCTTCAAAGCGCCCTCGAACCAACGCACCAGATCTTCGGCTTCCTCGGCAACTTCGATATCGCTATCGCGTAACACCCTAAAGCAGCCGCTGCCGACGACCTCGTATCCCGGGAACAGCCGGTCCATGAACACGCCGATGACTTTCTCGAGCGCAATGAAACGCGCGCCCGGCGCACCGCCGTTCGCCGATTGCTGCGGCAGGCGGATGAACCGCGCGATCAGCGAGGGGATCGGGATCAGCGCTTCCATCTCGCGCCCGTCCTTACGCTTCAACTGCAGCGCAAGCGCGAGCCCCATGTTCGGAATGAACGGAAACGGATGTGCCGGATCGATCGCGAGCGGCGTCAACACCGGATAGATGTCCGCCATGAACTTTGCATCGAGCCAGGCGAGATCGCTGTCGAGAAGTTCTTTGGGCTCGACGACGGCAACCCCGGCCTTGCGGAGCAACGCGCTGAGCGCAAGCCATACGCGCTGCTGCTGATCCATCAGGCCCGAAGCCATCGCGTTGATTGCGTCCAGCTGCTGCTGCGGCCGGCGCCCGTCATCCGACAGCGTCCCGACATTGGCATTGACCATGCCGCGAAGACCCGCGACGCGCACCATGTAGAACTCGTCCAAGTTCGCGGCCGAGATCGACAGGAACCGCAGCCGCTCCAACAGCGGATGGCGTTCGTTCTTTGCTTCTTCCAAGACGCGCGTATTGAACGCAAGCCACGAGAGTTCGCGATTGATCAGCCGCTCGGGCGACCTCGGATCGACGCCTTTCGCGCGTGCTTCGCGCCGCCCCGCCGATGCGGTCGCAGCGTTTGCGGGCGTCTCGCGCTTTGATGACGTACTATCCATCGAACTACCCAGAAACACCGGCTTCCCCAAAAGCCGGCGTGACCCTAGACCATACCCTTATCCGTTGTCAGCCGACCGTTCGGCCTCGAGTTGACGCAATGCCTGCGCGCCAATCTCGACGGAAATATTGCGCTTTTGTTGCAGCGCCAGTTCGTCGATCAGAACGACGATACGTTCCGCCTCGGCGAACGAGCGCTCAAGCCTGGGCGCAAGATAGCCGATTAAGGCTTCGGGAAGCTTAAGTTGCCGGTCCGCGAAAAGCTTGAGCAAAACCCGCGCAAGCAGGCTTTCGTCGGGCGCCTCCAGCGCTGCCCCGGGCACCGCGGTTAACCGCGAGTGAAGATCCGGAACCGACGTCGGCCAGCGCGGCGGCGCTTGCTTACCCGTCATCAAAAGCCATCCCGAGCTCTGATTGACGAAGTTGATCAAGTGAAAGAGCCCTGCCCCGCCCACCACACGATCGGCGTCGTCGAGCAGAAATGCGGTGCCCGCCGGCAGCCCTGCCACCACGGCACTCGTGAGCGCCGCCGCATCCATCTCAAGCGCCCGGCTCTCCGCGCGCCACATCTGTGCGAGGTGCGTTTTCCCGGATCCTTGCGGCCCCCACAAGGCACACACGCGCGAAGGCCAAGCGGGCCACGCATCGACCAGAGCCAACGCCGCCTCGTTCGTTGCGCCCGGCACGAAATCCTCGCGCGCAAAGCTACGCTTTGCCCCGAAAGGAAACGGAATCTGCGACGAGGACTGCGACATAGGACCAGTATTTCACGCCCCGGGCGCGGCATCCACCGCGCGCAATGCGCGCAGTGCTTCGAAGAAATAGGCGATCCAGGACGCAACGGTAAACGCGACCACGGCCCAGAGCAGACCCATCCGCAAAGGTCCCCACCCCAGGCCGAACGCCAAATCGGCGAGTGTGGCGATGAGGAGCCCTATCTGCGCGAATGTTGTGAGCTTGCTGACGAACAGCGGCTGCATCCGCAGATCTGCTTTTTTCAACCGCGTGAACACGGCGACCGTTGCCACGATCGCAACGTCGCGGGCCAACACCAGAACCATCAGCCACAACGGCAAGTGCTCCTGGTAGGTCAGTATGCCGAACAGCGTGAGGATCAACAGCTTGTCCGCGGCCGGATCCAGATAAGCACCCAAGAGCGACTTGTGCCCGAACGCGCGCGCGATATAGCCGTCGACTGCATCGGACGCACCGGCGATCACCGTCATCCAAAATGCGTGATCGTATCGACCGTCGAGAAGCGCGATCGCGATAAAAGGCACCAACACCAACCGCACAGCCGTGACGCCGTTCGCCGGCGTCAGGCCATAACGGGATGGTTTAAGGAACCACCGAGCCGGGGTTTGCGGCTGTTGCTCCGGCATTTCGGCTGAGTGTCCAGTTACCTTGCGCGTCGGATGTCAGATACAAATTGGTCTGTGACAGCGCCGTTTGCAACTGGTCGACCTTGCCCGCGTAGTCGAGCCGAACGCGCGCACCGCGCATGTTCAGCTCCTCAACCGCCAAGACTTGGACGAGCTTGGTGGCTTCGATACCACGCTTCGTCGCGACCCACTCGGCCAAGCCGTTGAACGCGACCGAGGCCGTCAACGAGGCTTGCTGCCCATAGTCGACTGATGTGGTGCGCTTCCAGTCTTCTTGCAGGCTATCGGCGATGGTCCCGGCCGCACGGTTCGCGAGCGCCAATTCATCCTCTGCCCCTTGCGGCGCGTAGGTGCCGCTACGCGGCGTGCGCCCCTCGGGCTTGATATGCGCCAAACTGACCGCAAGCGCGGTCCCGCTCTTGCCCGCGGTCGCCACCAACACCGAACTCGCGCCGTAGCGGTCGGCCAGCGGCTTCACCAGCGCCCAATCGGCCGCCGTCGAAACCGTGGCCAGCGCCGCGCGGTCCTGATCGTCGCCCCGCGGCACGGTGACCGGCACCAAACGTCCGCGCTGCGCCTGCACCGCCCACGCCTTACCCCAGGCCGAATCCGGCGCCCAAGCCGAACCGCTAAGGGCCACGACGAGCACGGGCTTGGCCTTCGACTCGCTGAACTGCGTCCCGCTCTTGCGCAGCGCGTTGCGCACGGCTGTCGGGTTGAACACATAAGTCACCGTCGCCAGGTACCGCGTGCTTGAGTGCTTCTCGTTCGCGATGTCGAAGCTTTTGACCATCGTCTCCAGCTCGGGATCGGTCAAAGGCGGTTGCGCTTGCCACTGGCTCGACGGCGTCACCCGGCGGAACACCTCCGTCCACGCCTTCTGCCGACCCTTGGTGAGAGCCGCGTCCTTTGCTGCCGAGGGGCTTGTCCCGGTTGCATCGACGGGAACGTTCGAGACCGTCCACAAATCGGCCGGCTGGGCCCACGCCGAACCAATCGAACCAAACACCAAAGCGGCGGCCGCAACCACCGCCAGAACTGCTTCACGCAATGTCATGACAAACCTGAGAGCGCTTTTGTCGAGCGCCAAACCTACACGATCCGCTTCGTTACACGAAAGGGCCAACCGCGCGCACAAAGCCTGGGGATTTCTAGCCAACCCCCGTCTGATCCGAGGGGTTTGTTGTTTTCCGCCCGACTCACCGGCTAGACTCGAACGAAAGGCGATTTGGCCGGAGAAGCCGCCGTTGAAGAACATCCAGCAAAACCTGATTGCCGGCGTTTTGACGCTCCTGCCGCTTGCGGCGGTCTGGTTCGTTCTAAAGCTGATCCTCGACGCGCTCTCCTACATCGGAAGCCCCTGGGCCACATGGGTGACAGCCCAGACCCAGCCGTTCTTGCCGACGCCCGTTTACGAGCTGCTGGCAAGCCCATTGTTCCTCTACATCGTCGGCACCGCCTTCGCGCTTTTCATCATCTACCTCGTCGGCTCGCTCGCAACTCGCATGATCGGCCAACAGCTCCTATCGAGCTTCGAGACCCTGCTCGAACGCGTGCCCTTCGTGCACATGATCTACTCTTCCACGAAGAAAGTGATCGCAGCCCTCCAGCCGAAATCCGAGAACGTTCAGCGCGTCGTCTTGATCGACTTCCCGAACGCCGACATGCGCGCGCTCGGCTTCGCCATGCGCACGTTTACCGAAACGACGACAGGCCGGGAACTCACCGCCGTGTTCGTCCCCACCGCCCCGAACCCGACGAGCGGCTACCTCGAGATCGTACCGTCCGAAAAGGTCATCGCCGTCGACATGACGGCAGACCAAGCCATGGCCATGATCGTCTCCGGCGGCGTCGTCGGGCCGGACAAACTCACGTTCGTCCACCGCCCGCCAAATGCACCATCGCCACCAAGCGCCGGCACCTGAGCTAAGGCGTCGGCTTGAACACCGTTCGCAGCGCACGTAGCGCCGCCGGATGGAAGATTGTGAGGTGGGTCTCCTCCACCATCGGCTCGTGCAGCACGCGCACGCCCGATCCGCTCAATCCCTTCACGAATTTGGCAACACTCTCGCCATTCCCGTCTTTGCTACTCGCGAGGAACAATGTTGCCTTCGCCTGGCGATGCGCCTGAGCCCAGGCCGGCGCCTTTGCGACGAGCGCGCCATTGCTCCACCAAAGGCTCGGGTCGATGGCAATGTAGGTCGCGAACATCTGCGGCGCCTCCACCATCGTCTCCACGATGAACAAGCCGGCAAGCGACTCCCCGATCATCGCAGCCTCGTCCGTGGTCTTGAACCGGCCGCGCACGTCGGCCATCAGTTCGTCGCGCAAGAACGCTCGGAACTTCGCAGAGCCGCCGACGCGCGGCGCGATCTTCTTGTCCTCCGGATCCGTAGTCGGTCCCGTGAAATCGCGTCGCCGTTCCGTGTTCTCGACCCCGACGACAAGAAAGGGCCGCATCGTACCGTTCCCCGCCGACACCTGAACGAGCCCGGCGACGTGCAAGAAATCCTCCTTGATGCCGCCATCGAGAACGTAGAGCACGGGCAGCGCCGGTGCGTCCGCCTCATCGAAGCCGGGTGGCGTATAGACGTTGATCCGCCGCACTTCGCCAAGCGCCTTGGACGCAAGCGTATAGGTCGCGCCGATCGAAAGCGGCCGCACTGTTTCACCGGCCCGGACAGCGGGTAAGACCGAAACGGAGAGGAATCCTACCAAAAGCCAAAGGAACAACCGCACGCGAAACCGCTCCACTACAGACGCGATGACGAACACTTCAGGCAATGATAGGCCATCATACCGATCGCCACACGACACTATCAACCCACGTAAGGCCCCGGGGCTCATGAACGCAAAACGCCTAACCGTCAGCGACGACTCCAGTCTCCTCGGCCTGGTAGACGCGGCCGCTTACGCGTCCTTTGTCAACCCGGACTGGACCTATTCCACCCTCGTCGCCCACTTCCGGACAGCAATGGCCAAACACGCATTGCTAATCTGGGACGCGGGCGACGGCGGCAACGACTATGTCGTTGAGTTCCGTGACAAGATCACCGCGACGACGGGTTTTCGCGAAGCCACAGGGACGATCAGGGCGACCGCCGGCAAGCTACACCTCGCCTCCTACACCGCCCTCACCATGGCTGCGCAGTTCGATGACGAGACCATCCCGTCAACGAACGAAGCCGATCTCTGGATCGCGGTTCCCAAAGGTCCGCTCCGCGTTCGCGTGATCCAAGCCTACGACCCGGACGACTTCGCCACACCGGCCGAAGGCAACCCCCACTTCATCATCGAAATCGAACCGGGAGAGGCACCCGTCTGGACCGATGTTGCTTGGGACACGACGCAGGAATAGCAGCGACGGAAAGCCGTCACTCGGCAGGCGCCTTCCGCCCATGCCCCTCGCCTGCCGTCACACCCGGATTTGCACGCTCCCACGCCGCGATCTCCGCAGCGATCGCACCCGGCGAGCGGGTAAAGCGCGCGAGCAGGTCGTAGAACACCGGCACGACATAGAGCGTGAGCATGGTTGAGAAGATCACGCCCGCGAAGACCACAATGCCGATAGCAAGCCGACTTTGCGCCCCGGCGCCCTCGTAGAGGACGAGCGGCAACGCGCCGATCGCGGTCGCAAGCGAGGTCATCAAAATGGGCCGGAAGCGCGTGATGGAGGCTTCGATCAGCGCATCGCGGATCGTCAACCCTTCATCGCGCAGTTGATTGGCGAATTCGACGATCAGGATACCGTTCTTCGCAGCCAAGCCCACAAGCATCACGATGCCGATCTGCGAATAGATGTTGAGCGTCGCCCCCACCGCCCACAATCCGAATAGCGCACCCGCGACCGCAAGCGGCACCGTCAAGATAATCACGAACGGATGGATGAAGCTCTCGAACTGCGCCGCCAGCACCAGGAACACGATGAGCAGCGCTAACCCGAACGTAAACGCGAGCGTCGTGCGCGATTCCTTGTACTCAAGCGACTGCCCGCGATAGTCGATCTGTGCTGTTGTGGGTAACACTTCGCGCGCCGTCTCCTCCAAGAAATCGAGCGCTTGCCCCAGGGTGGTCCCGGGCGCGAGGCCCGCCGAAATCGTGATCGAACGGAGCCGGTTGAAGCGGTTCAAGTTCGTCGCGGCAGCCGCCTCGTTCGACGTCACCAAATTCGAAAGCGGGATGAGCGCGCCCGTCCGCTGCGAACGAACCAGAATGTTCGCGAGATCGCTGGGCTGGCGCCGGTTCGCCTCAAGCCCCTCGACGACGATGTCATACTCTTCGCCGCGATCGATGAACGTTCCGATCCGCCGCGTGCCCAGCATCGTCTCAAGCGTGCGCCCCACAGTTGCCACCGAAACGCCGAGATCGGCGGCACGCGTCGGATCGATGCGCACGTTCAACTGCGGCTTCGTTTCCTTGTAGTCGGAATCGACGTTGACGAGTCCGGGGAACTGTTCCGCGCGCGCCATGATTTTGTCGCGCCACTGCACGAGTTCGGCAAAGCTCGATCCGCCAATCACGAACTGCACCGGGTTGCTGCCGCCGCCGCCGCGCCCGAAACTCGACCGCGCGACCGCATTGCCGCGCACATTCGCGAACTTGCGCAGCGTCTTCGAGACTTGCTCGATCACATCCGCTTGCGGCGGCCGCGTCCCCCACGGTCCCAACACCACGATGCCGCGCCCGCCGTTGAAATCCGACGACGCACCGAAACTGCCCGGCACGCGGATGATGAGCCGCGTCGCCGTGCCTTCTTTCACGAGCGGCAGCAGCGCCTTCTCGATCTCCATCATCTGCTTATAGGCGGCGTCGTAACCCGTGCCCTCCGGCAGCGACACGCTGATGTCGAAGATGCCGCGATCCTCCGTCGGCGCAATCTCGCCCGGCACTGCGCGGAACAGCAACCACGCGCCGCCGAGCACGCCCACGAACGCCAGAAACACCAACCACGGCCGCGCCAGGCTGGCATCCAGCGACCCGCGGTAGAGATCGCTCAGCCACTCCGTCGCCCGATGGATGGTGCGCGACAGCGGGCCTTCGCGCCCGACCGGCACCAGCAACTGCGAGCACATCATCGGCGAGAGCGTCAACGCCACCAGCGCCGAGATCGCGACCGCTGCGCCAAGCGCGATCCCAAGCTCCGAGAACAACCGCCCGACCGTACCCTCCAAGAACACGATCGGCGTGAACACCGCGATAAGCACCGCCGTCGTCGCCATGACGGCGAACGCCACCTGCCGTGTGCCGCGCACGGCTGCGATCTTTGCAGGCTCGCCCAAATCCACGCGCCGCTGGACGTTCTCAAGCACGACGATCGCGTCGTCGACGACGAGACCGATCGCGAGCACAAGCGCCAACAGGGTCAACAGATTGATCGAAGCCCCGAACGCCGCGAGCAGGATCATCGCGCCCAGTAGACACACAGGCACCGTCACCGCCGGCACGATCGCCGCCCGCAAATTGCCGAGGAAGAGGAAGATCACGAGCAATACCAACCCGCCAGTAATGCCGAGTGTGATGTAAACCTCGTTCACCGACTCCTCGATGAAGACCGAATAGTCAACGGCGACAACGAGCTGAATATGCGCCGGCAAATTCGCCTTGATCGCCGCAACCTCCGCCCGAACGCCGCGTGCAACAGCGAGTTGGTTCGAGATCGACTGCTTGAAGATCGCGATACCGACCTGGTTCTGCCCATTGCCGCGGAACGCATTCCGCCGCTCGCGCGCAGCGATCTCGACACGAGCCACTTCGCCCAACCGCACCATGTGCTCATCATCGCCGCGCTTGATGACGAGATTGCGGAAATCCTGCGCCGTCTGATAGCCGCGCTCGACCCGGATCGTAAGGTTCCGCGACGCCGACTCAAGCCGGCCCGCGGGCAGCTCGATATTCTCCGCCCGAAGCGCCGCCTCGACGTCGGCGACCGTCAACCCGCGTGCCGCCAACGCCACGCGATCAAGCCAGATGCGCAGCGCCCGCTGCTCGCCGAATGCGCCCACGCGCGAAACGCCGTCCACGGTCGACAGCCGGTCGACGATGTAACGCTCCGCATAGTCGGTCAGCTCCATCCGGCTCATCGCGGTCGACGTCATGTTCAAGAACATGATCGGCGAGCCGTCGGCTTCGGCCTTCTGCACCTCAGGCGGATCGACCTCTTCCGGCAGCTGGCCCAGTGCCCGCGAAACCGCGTTGCGCACGTCGTTCGCCGCGGCCTCGATATCGCGCGTCAGCCGGAATGTGATGTTGACCGAAGAAGACCCGTCGCGGCTCGATGAAGAGATCGTGTCGATCCCCTCGATCCCCGCGATCGCATCTTCTACCACCTGCGTGACGCGCGTTTCGACCACCGAGGACGATGCCCCCGGATAGCTCGTCTGCACGGAGACGACCGGCGGATCGATGTCGGGAAGTTCGCGCAAAGGCAACCGCTCGAACGACAACACCCCGAACGCCACGATAAGTAGGCTGATGACGATCGCAAAGACCGGCCGCTTGATGCAGAGTTCGTAAAGGTTCACGACCGCGGCCCTCTGTCGCCGCGCTCCCGCTTGCGCTTCGCCTTGTCGCCCTCGCCCTTCGCCTCATCCTCCGCGAACTTCACGTCCGCGTCCGGCCGCAACTTCAGAGTGCCCTCGACGACGACTTTTTCGCCGGCCTTAAGCCCCGAAAGAACTTCGGCAAACCCTGGTTGTCGCGCGCCTATCTTGATCTCGCGCCGCTCCGCTGTCTTTTCGGGAGTCACGAGATAAACGTACTGCTTGCTTTCGAGCGGCACGATCGCGTCTTCCGGCACCGCCAGAATCGTGCGCTGATTGGTGATGAGATTGACCGTCATCAGCATGCCCGGTTTGAGCAAGCCATCCGCGTTCGCAATCTCGGCCCGCACCGCGACCGCACGCGAGACCGGATCGATCCGCGTATCGATGCCAGCGACTTTGCCCTCGAACGTGCGATCCGGATAAGCAGCAACAGTCACCTTCACCGTCGAGCCCATCTGTAAACTGCCGATGAACGCCTCCGGTACGGTGAAGTCGAGCTTGATGAGCGAGATGTCGTCGAGCGTCGTGATCACATCGCCCGGCCGCACCAACCCGCCGACGCTGATCCGTCGCAGACCCAAGACCCCGCCAAACGGCGCACGCATCAGCCGGTCGGTCACGCGCGAGTCAAGCGACCGCACCCGCGCCGCCGCCGCATCGCGCGCCGCCAACGCGCCGTCGAGTTGCGCCCTCGTCGCGAACCCTTTGCGTGAGAGTTCGCTGATCCGCTTGTGAGCCTTCTCGGCCTCCGCCAGCGACGCACGGGCCGCACCCAGATCGGCCGTCTGCTCGCGGCTCGTCATCTCCGCGATCACAAAGCCCTTCTCGACCTTCTGCCCGTCCGCGAAGTTGAGCTTGCCAACCGTGTCCGCCGATTTTGCAGTAATGTCGATGCTTTCGTTCGCTTTGGCTGTGCCGACCGCCTCGATCACGTCGGCAAATTCGCGCGTCTCGACCGCAGCAAGCGTGACCAATACGGGCCCACCGCCGCGCTCGCGCCCACCGCCCTCGCCGCCGCCTCGGCCCCAAAGGAAATAAGCGGCCGCCACCGCCGCGACCGTCACCACCCCGGCTATGATGAACCTGGTGCGCAAATCCTTTACCGCCTTGTCGTTGGCAATATAGAGCGAGAACGCGGAACCGCCACCTCGGAAACCGGCACTTACCCTAATGCGTCAAGGTGACAAATCCGCGGCCGTTCACCATCGCGTTACTCGAACCGCAGCGCCTCGATCGGGTCGAGCCGGGCTGCGCGCAATGCAGGAAAGAACCCGAAGATGATGCCGATCGCGGCAGGTACGCCGAACGCCATCGCGACGACTTCGAACCCAAGCCGAACGGTACGCCGATCGCCCCGCATATCGCGTAAGCCGCCCCCATTCCAATCAATGCCCCGGTGATCCCACCTGCAATCGACAGCACCGCGGACTCGACCAGAAACTGCATCGCGACGTCGCGCGCCTGCGCCCCAATCGCAAGCCGGATGCCGATCTCGCGCGTACGTTCCGTGACCGCGACAAGCATAACGTTCATGATCCCGATGCCGCCGACGATTAGGCTGATCGCGGCAACGCCCGAGATTCCCATCGACATCAACCTGAGCGTCGACGAAACCGTCGCAATGACCTCGCGCACGTCAAGCACCTCGAAGTCGTCTTCCTCGCCTTCCTTCAGATTGCGCCGCTCGCGCACGATCTTCATCACGGCTTCTTTCGCCGCGTCGATCTGCCCGCCCGCGGCCCGCATCCAGATGCGGCGAACCGCATCGTTTCCCGACAGGCGTCGCTGCAGACCCAAGAGCGGCATGACGATCAAGTCGTTGACGTCGTTCGACAGAGCGGAGCTTTCCCGCTTGGCGAAGAGCCCGACCACTTCGCACGTGAACTTGCCCGATCGGATCGTTGCGCCCACAGGGTTCTGCTGCCCGAACAGCTGCTCGCGGATGGTATCGCCGATAATACAAACCGGCGCCCCGCGCTTCTCTTCGGCCTCGCTGAACGCGCGGCCGCGTCCGACTTCCCACTGCCGGATGACCAGATAGGGCAACGTCGTGCCCACGATCTCGGTCTCGTAGTTCCGGTCGCCCACAGTGAAGAGCAAGTACTCGCTGTTCATCGGCGCCACCGCATCGACCAGGCGGACATCGCGCGCGATCGCATCGGCATCTTCGATCTTAAACGGCACCCAGCGCCCGCCGGTCGGCCCGTTGCGGCTTCTCTTGGGCTCCACCCGAAGGGCGTTGTGCCCACGCGAGGAAATGTCGTTTACGAGCTGCGTCGACACCCCCGAGGTAATTGTCACGACAATGACGACGGCCGCGACCCCGATAATGATGCCAAGCGTTGTCAGCCCCGTGCGAAGCAGGTTCGCCCGAAGCTCGCGCAACGCCATGAGCACGCAATTGAGAAACATGGTCGCAAACTTGCGGCACAAGCGCCGCAGGCTCAAGTCACAGCCTCGGTATTTGCCTAACGCCCGCCATTTGCGCTACCAACCCGCCCTCGAACGGCCGCCGGATTAGCTCAGGGGTAGAGCAACCGCCTTGTAAGCGGTAGGTCGTGTGTTCAAATCACACATCCGGCACCAGCCTTCGCCGCAAGCGGAGGGTGGCGCCCCCCGAAGCTCCTTAGCGAAGGGGGACTGAAGCGCACACAGCGGCTTCGGGTGGCACAGCCAGCCGTTCGTTCGGCAAGCCCTAATGTGCTTACTGCACCCCGCGCTTGGTGACGATTTCCGTCACGATCGGCATCAACTCCTCCCGGAGCGCCTCATATTTCGCGATCAGGTCGACGTCATTGCCGCCGTTCCGCTCGGCAATCAGCAGCCGCTCGTTGTCGGCAAACTGAATCAAGAACGCGTCTTCGATACGCTCCCGCAGACTCATGCGACTCCCCCGAGGCTCGAATCGCCCCTTGGGGCCAGCTTACCGGCGACGCCTCAGGGACACACAGCAGCGCTACGTGTGCTCCCGATGGCATTCGCGTCAAAGTCGCGTCCAAACCCTTCGATTTCGGTCACCGCACGCAACTTCTGCGGTTCGCTAACCGACCTTCACCTTGTCGAAGTCGCTCGCATCGTGACGTTCGGGCAGCTGGCTAGCCGGATCGCCCCATGCCCGGTTGACCATACGCCCGCGCTGTACCGCAGGGCGCTTGCTGATCTGGTCGGTCCAGCGAATGACGTTCTTGTACTCCTGAACCGAAAGGAACTCGCCCGCCTCGTAAAGCAAACCCTTCGATAGCGCGCCGTACCACGGCCAAATCGCCATATCGGCGACCGTGTAGTCCGCGCCCGCCACGTATTCGCTTTCGCCCAAGCGGCGGTCGAGTACGTCGAGCTGGCGCTTCACCTCCATCGCATAGCGGTCGATCGCGTACTCGATCTTCTCCGGCGCATAGGCGTAGAAGTGGCCGAACCCACCGCCCAGAAACGGCGCTGAGCCCATCTGCCAGAACAGCCACGACAAACACTCCGCCCGCTTCGCCGGTTCGGTCGGATAGAACGCGTTGCCGAATTTTTCGGCGAGATAGACCAAGATCGCCCCCGACTCGAATATCCGGACCGGCTGCGCGGGGTTCGAGCGATCGAGCAACGCCGGGATCTTCGAATTCGGATTGACCGCGACAAAGCCCGAGCCGAACTGATTGCCCGCGTTGATGGGCACGATCCAGGCATCGTACTCGGCGCCGGTGTGGCCTTTCGCCAGCAACTCCTCGAACATCACGGTCACCTTGACCCCGTTCGGCGTGCCCAACGAGTAGAGCTGAAACGGGTGCTTCCCCACCGGCAGCTCCTTGTCGTGTGTCGGCCCCGCAATCGGGCGGTTGATGCTTGCAAACCGGCCGCCGGACTCCTTGTTCCAGGACCAAACTTTCGGCGGCACATAGGGCTTGGAAGCATCCGTCATCGGCGGTTCCTCGATAAATTGCGGGCCGGCGCATTAGCGGTCGTCGAGCGCTCTAAGGCAAGAGCCCCAAATCACGCCCACCGGCGGCGTATTCCAGGCACGCAAGCACCGGCATCGTAAACGCCGCCTCAACCATTTCAGCCTAAGGTGGCAACTCAAAGCGGCCCGGCAGAGGCCGCGCAAGAGTGGGAGCCCAGCCCAGTGCAGATCGAATCCGACATCACGTCCTACAACGCCCTTCCCCCCGCGGTTCTGCGTACAATCCGTGAGACGTTCGAAACGACGATCGGCGAACTCGAGCAACGCCACGGCACCCATGCGGTGACCGACTACACGCGCGCGGCGCTAGCCCGTCAAATGGTGCGCCTTGCCCGCTCAGGCATCTGCAACCCGCGCCGCCTGCAAGCACAAGCGTTGAGCGTCGTACACCTCTAGAGGCGTAGGCGATCGATGACGCCTGCAAGACTCGCCGCCTGATAGGCGGCGAGCGACAGCACGACGACGCCAACAGCGACCCCCAAAACCGTCCGCGGCAACACTGAGACGAACTTCCCGGCGATCGGCGCCGTAATAAGGCCGCCTATGATGAGCCCCACGATCGCCGGCGCGTGGTCGACGATTGCCGCCCCCTCTTGCCAGTGCCCGGTCGCGAACGCCCAGATCAATGCGCTACCGATCCCGAGCGTCACCACGAATTCCGACGCATTGACCGAGCCGATGACGAAGCGAGGCTCACCGCCGCGACCGACCAAGGTCGTGGTTGTGATCGGCCCCCATCCGCCACCGCCGATCGCGTCCAAGAAGCCCCCGAGCAAAGCGACGGGTGCAACGTTGAAGAGCGTGATCTTCAAGCTGGGCACAGACTTGAACATCCGCCACAAGATGAACACGCCCATACAGGCAAGATAGAAGATGATGAAAGGCTTGATGACGTCGCCCGGGATCGACGTCAGCACGTAGGCTCCGCCGATGCCGCCCAGCGCGCCCGCGACCGCGAGCCGCCAGAACAGGCTCCAATCCACATTGCCGTGCCGCCAATGCGCCGTGCCGGATGCCGCCGTCGTGAAAAACTTGGCGATGTGAGTGCTGGCCGACGTATGCGCCGGCGGCACGCCGGCCGCCAGCAGAAACGACGACGCCGTGACGCCATAGGCCATACCGACGGCTCCGTCGACGAACTGAGCCAAGGCCCCGACGATCAAAAACAGCAAAAAATCTTCAACCATCAGCGTCCTTGCAGGGCGCGCGTCCAAACCGCACCCTATCGAGGGCCCCGCGACAAAGTAGGGCACCCCGAATCTGACCGCTACAACCTAACAGTTTGTTGACTCCCGCGTCAGTGGTGGGCGGCAACGCTAGTCTCCGAGCGCACCCTGCTCGCGCTTGATCCGCTTCGCCAGCAAGATCCGCTTGCGCTCGGCGGCCGCGTCGAAAGCCTCGAGTTCCGTCTCGATCGCTCGCTTGCGCTTCTCAATCTCTGCACGCTCACGCGCGGTGTCGCGCTCGAACACGCGCAATTCGTCCTCGGCCGCGTCAAGCTTCGACCTATCCCGCTGCTTGGCTGGCGCCTTCGCTGGCCCAACCTTTGCCGGCCGAGCAGTCGCAAGCCGCACGACATTCGAGGCCCTGGCGCTTTCCTCAGGCACCTGCACGCGCCCCGGCGCAGGCACCGGCAGCCCGGGCGTGTTCATCGCGAGCGCCACATGCGTTGAGTCGTTGGTCACCCGCGCTTCACCTGTGGAGAACAGGTTCCTGTGGATGTCCCAAGCCTTGAGCGCAGCCTTTTGGCTTTCTGCTGCCACGAGCCAATCGCGCACGCCGATTCGCGTCATGTAAACTTTCATACGTGAAGTGATTCGCTTGCCAGCCATTGGCCCCTCCGAGCCCAAGGCTGGCCCAACTCGAAGGTCGACCGCAATGCCGTCTCTCGCCCGCCGCTCGAACCTGCGTCCGCAACAAGGTTACCAACCTGCGCGGCCGATCAAGGGATTGACCGCATCGACCCGCGCCCGCCGCTTTGTGGCACGGCTGACGGACGACAACACGCCGGTGCGCGAAACGATCGACGCGACCGACTTTCTGCAGGCCGCTTTGAGCTTTGCCGAAACCTGCGCCGCCGACCATCCGGGCAACACGATCAAGGTCTGCGTTACCGATGCCGACACCGGCGAGACGCAGTGTTTCGCCCTGGACCTCGCGGCCTAGCCAAACCGATTACGGTTCGAGCGTACAGCCATACCCATCGTTGAACCTCGCGCGGCGCGAGACCAAACCCGCGGCGGTCCCTGTTGCGGTGCGCGCCTTCATGTCCACGCTGACCGATATCTGCTCGAAGCCCGGCGGATCGTCGCCTCGGCACGACTCCAACGTTCGCCCGTCGACGAACACACAAGAGCATATGACCTTGGCCATCGCCGCCGCGCCCACATCCGCCGAAATCGACGTCTGCCAAACGCCGTACCCGGCTGCCGTGGCAAGCGTCGCCGCGATCAGTGCAACGATCAAGCGCATTCCAATAATCCCCTCCGAACCGATATAGTGGACTTAAGGGGACACAAGCAATGCACTCGTTCAACGCACGCGCGGCCCTTTTCGCGCTCCTGATCCTCGTTGCGCCTTTCGCACGCGCCGACGCGCTCGTGCCGTTTCCGCCACAGCAAGCCGCGATACCCCACCCCACCGTCGAATGGCCGGAGAACAAGCAACCCGCCGTCGAAGCCATCGTCGAACGCGCCTTCACCGGCAATCAACCTCCTTCGCTCGCGCGCCTAAAGGCGATGCTCGTCGTGCACCAGGGTCAAGTCGTGGCCGAGCGCTACGCAATCGGCATTACCCGCGACACGCGCCTGCAGTCCTGGTCGATGGCGAAGAGCTTCCTGCACGCCGCACTCGGCCTCGCAATCGAAGACCGCCGCATCAACCCGGACACGGGCGCGCCCGTCCCCGAATGGCAGAACGCGAACGACCCACGCAAGGCGATCACAATTCGCCAACTCGCACAGATGACCGATGGCCTCGACTTCAACGAAGACTACGGCGACCCAAACGCCGAAGTCATGCAGATGTTGTTCGGCGCCGGCCGCGGCGATGTCGGCCGCGCCGCCGCTGAGGCCAAACTTCGCGCAGCGCCCGGCACTCGCTGGTCGTACTCGAGCGGTTCGGCGAACATCCTCTCGCGCATTCTGCGCGACCGCCTCGGCGGCCGCGAAGCCTACCGCTCGTTCCTGCACGACAAGTTGTTCGCGCCGCTGGGCATGGGAAGCGCGGCACCCGAATTCGACGCCTCCGGCACCTGGATCGCGTCTTCCTACGTGCGCATGACGGCGCGCGATTTCGCACGCTTCGGCCTGCTCTATCTACGCGGCGGTGTGTGGGAAGGGCGTCAGGTCGTTTCCGCGGCTTGGGCCGAAAACGCCCGAACACCCACGGCAGCCTCCAACGGCTACTACGGCGCGTTGTTTTGGCTCAACGCCATCGACCGCGCGACGGGCAAGCCCGCAGTGACGCCGCACGTTCCGACAGACACGTTCTTCGCGCGCGGCTTCGGCGGTCAGCTGATCACGATAATTCCGTCACGCGACGCGGTGATCGTGATGTCGAACATCGCCTACGTCAAAGACACCGAGGCGATCGCCAAACTCCTCGGCGACATTCTGAAGGCGCTGCCCTAAGGCACAAGCGCCCGATAGGCACGCCAGCTCGCAAGCCCGAGCCAAGGAAAGACCACGATCAGGCCCAGGAAAGCGGTCGCCGCCGACACAAGCAGCAGCACGACGATCAGGAACGCCCACAACAGCATCGGCCCCGGATTGTTTGCCACCGCGAGAAAGCTGGTCGCTACCGCGCCCCACACATTGGCGCGCAAGTCCAGCAGCATCGGCGCGGCGACCACCACGAGACAATACGTAAAGAACGCAATCACGCCGCCGACCATCGAGCCGGTCGCCAGCATCGTCCAGCCCTCCGGGGTGAACAGCGCGAAGTTCAAGAACGACTCCACCGTCTCGTGGAAGCTGTAGGTCGAAAGCCCATAGACGACCTGCGCAATTCGCCCCCAGAGCAGGTAGATCATCAAGAGCGCAAGCCCGAGATACACCACGTCCTGCCGCACCGCCTGGCGCACGAACAGCATCTGGCCAAGCGTCGGCTTCTCGCCTCGTTCGAGCAACCGCCCCGCCTCGTAGAGTCCCATCGCCAGCATCGGCGCGACGAAGACGAAGCCGCACGAGAGCGCGAGCACCCAGAACGAGGCGTTGGAAGCAACGAAGAGGGCGCTGCCCGCAATGCTCGCCGCCGCCAGCGCAAGCCCGTAGGCCAGGCACGGCCCCGGCGCTCGCTTGAGATCGCTCCACCCGCCGGCCAGCCAGCGCAGTGGCGCGCCGATGTCGACAATGTTCACCGAACGTGACACGGCCGCTGTCTGTTGCATGCGAAAACCTCCGAAGACAGTAGCGTAAGTGAGTGGGCCCAGCCCTTCAACGCGCCTGCTGTGCAGTTGCGAGAACGCCCATGTTCGCAATTTACGATCCCCGAGCGACCAACTAGGGTGCCCGACGATTTCATTGCCTCCCGAGGACGACCATGACCGCGATCAACGCCGTAACCACCCTTACCTTCGACGGCGACGTCGCCGTCTTGAGCTTGAACTCCCCACCCGTGAACGCTTTGTCCGGCCCCGTGCGCGAAGGCATCGTGAACGGCGTTGCGAAGGCACTCGCCGACAAGACGGCCAAGGCGCTCGTTCTCATCTGCGAAGGCAAAACCTTCATCGCCGGCGCCGACATCAGCGAGTTCGGCAAAGCGCCGACCGGCCCCAGCCTGTTCGACGCCCTGAACGCGATCGAGAACGCATCCATCCCCGTCGTCGCCGCCATCCACGGCACGGCATTGGGCGGCGGCCTCGAAGTGGCGCTCACCTGCCACTATCGCGTCGCCGTCCCCTCAGCGAAATGCGGCCTGCCCGAAGTGAAGCTCGGCCTTCTCCCCGGCGCCGGCGGCACGCAGCGCCTGCCCCGCATCGTCGGCGCCGAAAAGGCACTCGAGATGGTCACCTCCGGCGAACACGTCGCCGCGAAGTGGGCGGCCGAAGTCGGACTGGTCGACGCGCTCGTTGACGAAGGCAAGCTGCGCGATGGCGCCATCGCCTTTGCCCGCAAAATCGTCGCCGAAAACCGCCCGCTCAAGCGCGTGCGCGATCTGAACGACAAGATGGTCGCCGCGCGCGCACATCCGGAACTCTTCGCGAACTTCCGCAAAGCGAACGCGAAAAAGTTCCGCGGCTTCGAAGCGCCGGAAGCGAACATCAAATGCGTCGAGGCGGCCGTGAACTTGCCGTTCGATGAAGGCCTGAAGTTCGAGCGCACGGAGTTCATGAAGCTGATGACCGGCACGCAGTCGGCCGCTCAGCGCTACGTGTTCTTCGCCGAGCGCGCAGTGTGGAAAGTGCCGGATGTGCCCGAAACCACCGAAACGCTCCCCGTACAGAAGGTCGGCGTCATCGGGGCCGGCACGATGGGCGGCGGCATCGCCATGAACTTCCTGAACGTCGGCATCCCGGTCACGATCGTCGAGACGAAGCAGGACGCGCTCGACCGAGGCCTCGCCACGATCCGCAAGAACTACGAAAACACCGCCAAGCGCGGTCGACTGACCATGGCCGATGTCGAAAAGCGCATGAGTATGCTCAAGGGCACACTCAGCCTCGAAGAACTGTCCGACCGCGACCTCGTGATCGAGGCCGTGTTCGAGAACATGGACATCAAGAAAGACGTCTTCGGTAAGCTCGACAAGATCGTCAAGCAAGGCGCGATTCTCGCGACAAACACGTCCTACCTGAACGTCGACGAAATCGCCTCCGCCACGAAGCGGCCGGAAAGCGTGATCGGCTGGCACTTCTTCTCGCCCGCCAACGTCATGCGCCTGCTCGAAGTTGTGCGCGGCGCGAAATCGTCGAAGCCCGTGATCGCAACCTCGATGGCGATGGCGCGCAAGATCGGCAAGATCGCAGCGCTCGTCGGCGTCTGCCCCGGCTTCGTTGGCAACCGCATGCTGGCGCAGCGCCAACGCGAGGCGCAGAAGTTAATCCTCGAAGGCGCGATGCCGTGGGACGTGGACCGCGTGCTCTACGATTTCGGCTTCCCGATGGGCCCGTTTGCAATGTCGGACTTGGCCGGCCTCGACATCGGCTGGTCGAAGGAGAAGTCGTCGAGCTCGACCGTCCGCGAGATCCTCTGCGAAATGGACCGCCGCGGCCAGAAGACGGGCGCGGGCTTCTACGACTACGACGCCGATCGCAATGCGAAACCCTCGCCGGTCGCCGAGAAGATCATCCTCGACTTCGCCGCTAAGAAAGGGGTCAACCGCCGCAAGATCTCGGACGAGGAAATCCTCGAGCGCTGCATCTACCCGATGATCAACGAGGGCGCAAAGATACTAGAAGAAGGCAAAGCCATCCGCGCCTCCGACATCGACATCGTCTGGATCAACGGCTACGGCTGGCCTGTCTACCGCGGCGGCCCGATGTTCTACGGCGACACGATCGGTCTCGGCAAAGTCCTCGACAAGATGAAGCAATTCGAAGGCCAAATGGGCCCTGAGTTCGCCCCGTCGAAGCTACTCGAAAAGCTCGTCGCCGAAGGCAAAGGTTTCAAGGATCTGAAATAGGAGAAAGTCATGCGCCAAGCCGTCATCGTTTCCTACGCTCGCACCGGTCTCGCAAAAGCCGCCCGCGGCGGGTTCAACAACACGTCGAACATGACCATCTTGGGTCATGCGGTCGAACACGCGGTCAAACGCGCAAAGGTCGACCCGAAAGAGGTTGAAGACGTTGTCGCCGGCTGCGTCGCGGCCTCGGGCAACGTCGCGCGCGCAGCCGCGCTGCTTGCGGGCCTCCCCGTCACGACCGGCGGCACGACGATCAATCGTGCCTGCTCGTCGGGCCTGAACGCGATCGCCCACGCCGCGCACTACGTCACGAACGAAGGCGCTGACATCGTCGTTGGCTCCGGCGTGGACTCGATCAGCTACCAAGGCGGCGGCGGCGGCGGCCGCGACGACCGCTTGACGCAGATGTATCCCGACTTCTGGATGCCGATGATCGACACCGCCGACGTTGTCGCCGCGCGCTACAAGATCAGCCGCGAATACCAGGACGAATACTCGTTGGAGTC
>CAZYGK010000039.1:0-1412 GCA_964647355.1 uncultured Flavobacteriaceae bacterium
CAAAGCCAACGCGGCCGCCGCATCCACGCGCCCGTCATAAAGCGCGCGCCCGCAGATGACGCCGGTGATGTTGGCATGCGCGCGCTGCTTCAGCGCCTTCAGGTCCGCAAGCGACCCGACGCCGCCGCTTGCAATCACCGGGATCGACACCGCATCGGCAATCCCCGCCGTCTCCTCGATATTGAGCCCAAGGCCCGTCCCATCGCGCGCGATGTCGGTGTAGATCAAGGCCGCAACGCCCGCATCCTCGAAGCGCCTCGCCAGATCGCGCGCCGCCACATCCGTGACCTCGCCCCAACCGGAGACCGCAACGCGGCCGCCCTTCGCATCGATCCCGACGGCGATACGCCCCGGATGCGCCAGCGCCGCTTCGCGCACGAGCTCAGGCTCTTTCACCGCAACGGTCCCAAGGATCACGCGCTTCACGCCTGCCTCAAGCCAACGCTCGATCGCACCGCGGTCGCGAATACCGCCGCCGAGCTGAACGGGCAGGGCAGTGCGCTGCAAAATCCGAGACACGGCTTCAGCATTGCGCGCCCCGCCCTCGACCGCCCCGTCAAGATCGACGATGTGCAGCCACGAAAACCCAAGCGCCTGAAACGACGCCGCCTGAGCCGCGGGATCGTCGTTGAAAACGGTCGCGCTCTCCATCTCGCCGCGCAAGAGCCGCACGCACTTGCCGCCTTTGAGATCGATCGCCGGATAGAGGATCATGGCCGCCACCGCGCGAAGTTCTGCAACAGCTGCAAGCCCACGGCCTGGCTCTTCTCCGGGTGGAACTGCGTGCCGATCATGTTGTCGCGCCCGACCACCGCCGCGAACGCGCCGCCGTAGTCGGTCTCGACGATCACGTCGCTCCGCCGGGCCGCCGCGAAGTGAAAGCTATGCACGAAATACGCATGCGCATCCTTCGCGCCGGCAAGATGCGCGACCACCGGATGCGGGCGCGAAACGCCAAGCGTGTTCCACCCCATATGGGGAATCTTCAACGCCGGATCGCGGGGCGTCATCCGCACGACATCGCCCTCGATCCACCCGAGTCCGGCGTGCGTCCCATGCTCGAGCCCGCGCTGAGCCATCAACTGCATGCCGACGCAGATGCCCAGAAACGGCACGCCGCGCTTGAGCACGGCATCAGTCAGCGTCTCGACCATCCCCGGCACGGCGTTAAGCCCGCGCATGCAATCCGCAAACGCCCCGACGCCCGGCAGCACGATGCGATCCGCGCGCCGCACGACGTCCGCATCCGCCGTCACGACGACGCGCGCATCGATTCCACCATCGGACACGGCGCGCGCAAACGCCTTCTCGGCGGAACGCAAATTCCCCGACCCGTAATCGATGATGGCTACGACGTCGCTCATGCGCGTCCAAATAGCAAAAGACGGGCGGGAGTACTACGACCCCAAGCT
>CAZYGK010000039.1:1512-28319 GCA_964647355.1 uncultured Flavobacteriaceae bacterium
GTGTCTTCGGTCGTGTGGTGAAAGTCGATATGCGTATCGCCCTTCGCCCTGACCTTGAGGTCGATCGACGAGTGCTTGGAAAAGCTCTCAAGCATATGGTCGAGGAACCCGATCCCCGTCGCGATGTCGTAGGCGCCCGTCCCGTCAAGGTCCAGGCTGACAGAAATATCGGTCTCGCGCGTCTTGCGATCGACGCTGGCCTTACGCATGAAATCAGCCTTTCAAGCCCTTTGCGAATGAACGGTCCGCCGTCATATAGCAGGGTAAGAAAGTATGCGCGAAAGGCACTTCCCGAATGGTTGACGAGACAAAAGGCGCCGAAATCTGGCGCCGGACCACGATTTTATCGGTACGGAAGGGCGGCAAAGTCGTCATCGCCGGCGACGGCCAAGTCAGCCTCGGCCAGACGGTGATGAAGGGCAACGCCCGCAAAGTCAGGCGGCTAGGGCAGGGCAGGGTGATCGCAGGTTTTGCCGGCGCCACCGCCGATGCCTTCACATTGTTCGAGCGCCTCGAAGGCAAGCTTGAGACCTACCCCGGGAATCTGACGCGCGCCGCCGTCGAACTCGCCAAGGACTGGCGCACCGACCGCTACCTCCGCCGCCTTGAAGCCATGCTCGCGGTCGCCGACAGCCAAACGAGCTTGATTCTGTCGGGCTCCGGCGACGTGGTCGAACCGGAAGACGGCCTGATCGGCATCGGCTCCGGCGGCAACTACGCGCTCGCCGCCGCGCGCGCTCTTCTGCCGCTCGACTTCTCCGCCGAAGACATCGCCCGCCGCGCCATGAAAATCGCCGCAGACATCTGCGTCTACACGAACCACGAAGTCACGCTGGAGAGTTTGTAAGTGCTCACTCAAATTGTCATCCCGGACGTTAGGCGAGCCCAATTGCGCAGCAATTGGCACGCGAGCCTTACGAGCCGGGACCCAGGTGGAGGCGTTGAGTCCAACGCCCCCTGGGTCCCGGCTCTCGGCGTCGCCTCGACCGGGATGACAGCGTTTTGATGAAATCGAAGTTGGAAGCCCAATGACCGTCCTCTCCCCCCGCGAAATCGTTGCCGAACTCGACCGCTACATCGTGGGCCAAGCGGCGGCAAAGCGCGCCGTCGCCATCGCGTTGCGCAACCGTTGGCGTCGCCAGCAACTGTCGCCGGACTTGCGCGAAGAGGTGCTGCCCAAGAACATTTTGATGATCGGCCCGACCGGCGTCGGCAAAACCGAGATATCGCGCCGCCTCGCGCGCCTCGCCAATGCGCCGTTCCTGAAAGTCGAAGCGACGAAGTTCACCGAGGTGGGCTACGTCGGCCGCGACGTCGAACAGATCGTGCGCGACCTCGTCGAGATCGGCATCTCCACGGCCCGCGAACGCCGCCGCAAGGACGTGAAGGCTCGTGCCGAACGGGCAGCCGAAGACCGCGTCGTCGATGCGCTTGTCGGCGCAAGCTCGGCCGAATCCACAAAAGAGACCTTCCGCCGCAAGCTGCGCGAGGGCGAACTGGACGATAAGGAAATCGAGCTCAACGTCGCCGACAACGCCAACCCGATGTCGCAATTCGAAATCCCCGGCATGCCGGGCTCGAACGTCGGCATGGTCAACCTGAACGACTTGCTGGGCAAAGCGTTCGGCGGCCGCCAAAAGCTTCGCAAGATGAAAGTGTCCGACGCCTACGCGCCGTTGATCGCGGAAGAAAGCGACAAGCTGATCGATAACGAAGCGCTCGTCCAAGACGCGATCAAAACGGTCGAAAACGACGGCATCGTCTTCATCGACGAAATCGACAAGATCTGCGCCCGCGAAGGCGCAACGCGCGGCGGCGCCGACGTCAGCCGCGAAGGCGTGCAGCGCGACCTGTTGCCTTTGATTGAAGGAACCACCGTGTCCACGAAACACGGGCCGGTCAAAACCGACCACATTCTTTTCGTGGCCTCCGGCGCATTCCACATCGCAAAGCCGTCGGACCTGCTGCCCGAATTGCAAGGCCGGCTGCCGATCCGCGTCGAATTGCAGGCGCTCACGCGCGACGACTTCCGTCGCATCCTCACCGAAACCGAAGCGAGCCTGATCAAGCAGTACAAAGCCCTCATGCAGACCGAAGGGGTAACCCTCGAATTCACCCAAGACGGGATCGACGCCCTCGCCGATGCCGCCGCTGAGGTAAATGCCTCGGTGGAAAACATCGGCGCGCGCAGGTTGCAGACCGTGATGGAAAGAGTGCTCGAAGAGGTAAGCTTCCACGCCCCCGATAGTGCAGGTGCAAGGATCGTTGTGGACCGCGCCTTCGTGACCCGCGAAATCGGCGCCTTGACGAAGAATGCCGACCTCTCGCGCTTCATACTTTGACGCGAGGTCAAACCAGCCCACACCCACGAGGAGAGTTCAGATAAACGAATAAAAGACCACTCTAACGTGTTGAGAAATCTAGAACTCCCCAACGAATCGGGTTAGCTTCTTTCCCAGCAGAGCAGCGCCATCGGGTCGAATCCTCCCCCCGGATTCACGATCGGCGCACCAGTTGGGGTCGCGGGTGCCAGAGCGAAACCTCTTTGTATGTTTTCCCGAGAGTGACGGGGGCCATTCCTATTTGGCCGCCCGTGAGATGCTCAATCCGAAGGGCGTCGCACATCTCATTTTCCGAAACACCGTCGCCGAGTCGTTTGAAGCGGTTGCGGCAGGACAAGCGAACTTCGCGGTCGTGCCCTACTACAACTCGATCACGCAAACGGACGGCGCGACGCTGAAGGCGCTGGCGAGTGGCCAGTTCGAAGTCTTCGCGCAAGTGTGCATGCCGACGAGCTACGTTCTTGTCGCCCACACGGACTACATCGACGAGTTCCTGCAGACTTACACCTCGGTCAAGGACTTGGGCGACGATGCATCGCCGGAAGACAAAGCGAAAATCTACACGCGCTTCCTGACCCGCATCTATGTCGGTGCGCACGCCGACGAACAGTATCGTGGCCGCCTGATCCGTCCCGACTTGAAGAACACGACCGTCGAACTCTCGCGCAACCCGCTGCGTATCCTTGAGGAGCTGTCGCGCTCCGACCAAATGCTGCAGATGATGAAGTTCGGCCGCGTCGAGCAGAACAGCGGCACGCGCGGCGACCGCTCCGGCGGCAGCATACAACTCGGTACGACAACGCGCGCGATCGACACGGTGCAAGCACCGGCCGCCCTCGTCGCGGCGGGTCTGCTCGACGCCCCCGGCGATCCCGACGGCTGGGATCAACCCGGTTCGCTGGGCGAGATCGTCTCGCTGCTCCGCAAGCTCCTGGTGCTTTTGAACGTCTATTCGTTCGGTGCCCCCGACCTGCCGGAAAACACGACGCAATACCTGCTCATCGGCCGTCGCGGCGATACGGCACCGGCCAGAGACGCCCTCAAGCTGCCCGCGACTGTCACGACGCGCATCATGACCATGGTGCGTCCGTCGATCCGCAAGTCGACCGCCGATCAGTGGCTGAAGCCTTTCAACGACCTCTCGCGCGTAGCGCGGCAGTTCGGCTTCGTTTTCGACCGCGCGCCGGTGACCGTATCGTCTGCCAAGAGCGCGGCCTTTATCTACGAAGGCGGTAAGCTCAAGGACGGTGCTGGATTGTCGCCGACCCGCTGGCTCGACTGGCTATTTGGCGGCGAAAGCACGGGCTTCAGCGGCGGCAAAGACCGTACCCTGCGCAAGATGTTGGAGAAGAAGGGGTCCGACAAACCGGATGCCCCCAGCAGCTTCAACCGCTACTTCTTGGGTGAGTACCCGAGCTGGTGCTACGGGGTGAACCTGAA
This sequence comes from uncultured Flavobacteriaceae bacterium, assembly GCA_964647355.1. GTDB lineage: Bacteria > Pseudomonadota > Alphaproteobacteria > Micropepsales > Micropepsaceae > SZUA-430. The sequence continues at coordinate 5,295 of CAZYGK010000039.1, forward strand.
GCCCGGCGAGACGTCGCGCTGCTGCGACGAACCGCACGACAATGTCGCGACCGAAGGCGACGTTAACGCACCGTTCTTCCAGTGGGTGATCGGAACGCTCGTCACGCTGACGGCCGCAGGCCTCATCGGCATGTTGCTCTATTGCCCGTTGACCGGAGCATGCCGCAACGCGCCGTTCGGTCCGGACAACATGCAAGTCCTCCCGCCGGCGCCGGTACCCGGCGACACGCAAGCCCCCGCCGGCCCACGCGATAATGCGGACCTACCCCCTTCAGTGGCCCCGCAGAAGCCGGCACCGGCGCCTGCTGAGCCGCCGCCGTCGACCTATCCGGGGATCAACCAGGGTCCGTCCAAGCCGCCTGTCACGGCGCCCTCGAACGGCGTTTATCCCGGCGTGAACCAGACACAGAAACCGGAACCGAAGGCGACCATACCACTGACGCCTGCCAAGCCGCCCGCGACGGCCGCGGAACCGGCAAAGCAACTACGTCCGACCCCGGTCTTCCACGTGGCCTTCTTCCACGAGAAGTCGAATCTAACTTCGGACACGATGAACGTGCTCGCCGCAGCGGCAAGCCAAGTCCTGCAAATGGAACGCCCCGCCAAGATCCGCGTGGCCTCGCTTGGCCCCAAGGAAGGCGATGACGTTTGGCGCCGCCGGCATCTCGCGATCGAGGACGAACTGGTCCGCCAAGGCGTTCCGCGCAATCAGATCAGGGCCGAACGCGCGGGGTCGCAGCTCTTCATCACGATCCGCCCGTTGAAGCAGCCCGCAACGCCTGCCTCCGGCAAGCGTGCCGCACTGCAGCTCGACACGGTCGGCGATCCGTTGGTGGGCGAGTACTAACGCGCCCGTTGGCGGCGGAGGTAGACGTAGAGCGCGCCGCCGCCGCCATGCCGCTGATGCGCGGCCTGCACGCCGGTCACGAGCGCGCGCAGGTCGGATTCTTCCAACCACCGCGGCACCAGCATCCGCAGCACGCCGGCCTTCGACCGCTCCGGCATGACGAAGCCATGCCCAGCCTCGTCGCGCACCGACGGTGATCCCTTGCCTGTAATCACGAGCAGGCAGCGATTGCCGATCTCGTGTCCGCGCCGCACGAACGCCGCAAGCCGGGCATGCGCTTGCGCTTGCGTCATGCCGTGCAAATCGATCGTAGCATCCGGCTCGATTTTCCCGCGCCGCAACCGTTCGGCCGTAGCACCATCGACGCCGAACGGCGGCGGCGCACGCTTGACCGGCACGGGGACAGCCGCCATGCGCGGCAGCGCTTCAACCGTCTTCTGCTGCGAGATGGGTTTGGGCTTTGCCTTGAGAAGCGGTCCGGCCTTCACCGCTTTTGGCTTGCGCCCGCGCGGCTTGCGCACGTCGCGCGTCACGTGCTCCCACAATTCGCGCTCGTCCTCGCGAAGGTCCCGCTTACGCATGGGCCGCCGTCAGTTCAGCCGCGCCGCGACCGGCTTCGGCAGCAGCACGTAAAGCCGCCCGCGATGCGCCATGCGCCCGGCGATCTCCGCCGCACGCGGGCCCGCGCCCCAGTACACGTCGCCGCGCACCGGCCCGCGAATGGCTCCACCGGTATCCTGCGCAATCAAGAGGCGCCGAAAGAGGGCGTTGCCGCCGCTGCCGTCCGGCGCCGTCGCGTCGATCCACATCGGTGCGCCAAGCCCGTGGAACTTGAGGTCAACGGCCAAACTCGCCTCCGGCGTCAGCGCCACGCTTTGCGCGCCTTCTGCCCCCATCGCGGGATCGGCAATCGGCTGCTCCTTGAAGAAGACGTAGGAGGCGTTTTCGTTCATCAGTGCCTGCGCCCTCTCGGGATTGGCGGCGAGCCACGCGCGAATGCTCTGCATCGACATGTCTTCGCGCCGCATTTCGCCCCGGTCGACGAGAACGCGGCCGATGCCGGTATAGGGATGTCCATTCTGCCCGTCATAAGCGACGCGGATAACATCGCCGTTCGCAAACCGTACGCGCCCCGACCCCTGCACCTGTAAGAAGAAAGCGTCGGTCGCATCGTCAACATAGGCGATCACGTTCGACCGCGCGCCCAGCGCGCCGTCCATAATTTGCCCGCGCGTCGCATAGGGCACCAACCGCCCGGCATCGACCCGCCCCGCAATCCGCTCGCCTTTGAGCGCCGGCCGAAACTGCGCCAGATCGACCGCGACGAGATCGCCCGGACGCGTGTGCAGGGGCGTTTGGAACTTGCCGGCCGCCGCGCGGCTGCCGTTGAGCTCGGGCTCATAGTAGCCGGTGAACAGGCCGACCTCCTCGCTGCGGTTCGACGCGATCGCAGGCACGAACCACGCCTCGAAGAACTGCCGCGCGCCCTCTGCCGACGGCGCACCGGCTTGCAGGGCCGCCGTGCACGGTGCACGCCACTCGCCGACTGAACCGTACGCGGCGATGCCGCCGAAGCCGTCGCTATCCTTGCGCTGAACGAGCTTCTTGCAAGATCCGACGAGCGCCGCGAACGCAGCCCGCGCATCCGTCGCCGCCCAGTCTTCAAGCTCCTCGAAGCCTGCCCGCGCGAAATCGAGTTCGTCCGCGGGCTTCTCGCCGACGATGCCGCTAAGCGGCGCGCACGCCGCCGTCAGAATCAGAAGTGCCGCACCGACAGCATGTGATGTGCGCATAGGCCTCAAGATCAGCTGAACCGCACTTAGGCGGCAGAGGTCGCAATCAGTTTCCAGTTCGGATCGGCCGAGCGCGTATCACGTGCGAACGTCCAAACGTCGGTCACTTCGCGCACGACGCCGGCTGCCCCTTCGATCACGGCGCCCGCTGCATCGCGCGTCGCGCTGATGAGCTCGCTGACGAAGCGCACTGTCACTTCCGCGATACGGTCGCGCAGGCCTGCGTCTTCGAGGCTCGCCTGCTTCAGACCGACGAACGAGAAGTCGACTTTGTGCCCGGCCTTCTCGCGCGCCGCGATTGCGGCCTCGAAGCTCTGATACACGTCTTCGCCGAGCAGCGGTTTCAGCGACGCGCGATCGCCGTCCGCATAGGCACGCGCGATCATCTCGTGCGCGACCTTGGCGCCACCGACGAAACTATCCGGATCGAAGCTGCGGTCGGCCTCACGTATCTGCTCGACCCCAATCGCAAGCGCCGAGCCCGGCGCCACATTCGCCATCACGCTGTTGCGCACCACCGGACGCGGCGGCATCTCGCGCGTGCGGGGCAGCGGGACGACGTTGTCGTCCTTCGCGCCCACCTGACGGCGGGTCTCGATGCGGCGCGGATCGTAGGGCGGCGGCTCGTTACCGGTCCGCTTTCCGAGCACGGAAAACAACCGGAAGAATACGAAGGCCGCGATCGCCGCCAAAAAAACCAATTCCAAGACCGTTCCGGTCATCGACCCAATCCATTTTCTTGGGACAGCGCACCACCCACTCTTTTTTGCCGCACGGCCCCACTTATCGATGGGGCGCACGCGGCGCGCGCTTGGGGATAAACCCTACAGCCACAATCCTTTCCGGTCCATAGCCACCGGCGAAATGGACAGCCATGACACCGGTCAATTTCAGTCTTCACGCCTCGTGAACCAAGACATTTGCTTGTACGTGGCCGCCCAAGCGTGATAGCCACCCGCCCGCACAAGTCTGCGCGATTTGCACAGCTTTTCCTCAAGGACAGACGATGACTGACACGCCCACGAACGGCACCGTACCGCCCGATCAAATGGATGCTGGCGCCGCCGCTCAGATCCAGGTTCTCGCCCAGTACGTTAAAGACTTGTCATTCGAGAATCCGGCAGCGCCGATGAGCTTGCAGGGTGCAAAACCAGCTCTCGAAGTCGGCGTCGACGTTCAGGCACGCGGCCTTGGCATCGACCAGTACGAAGTCTCGATCCGCATCCGCGCCGACGCGAAGGCTGCCACCCAGACGATCTTCGTTTGCGAAGTCACTTATGCGGGCGTGTTCATTCTCAAGAATATCACGCAAGAAAACATTCAGCCCGTTCTCTTGATCGAGTGCCCGCGCCAGTTGTTCCCGTTCGCGCGCCGCGTTGTCGCCGACACGACGCGCGACGGCGGCTTCCCGCCGCTGATGCTCGATCCGATCGACTTCCTGACGCTCTACCGTGCGCAGCTCGCGCAGCAGAAAGCGCAACAACCGCAAGCCGCAGTCTAGTTCCGCCAAATCGCCCCTGCACCGAGGCCAGCAACAGCGGTCTCGTGCAGGTCGAGTTCGTATTGCGTTAGCAGGGGGGGCAGAGGCTTCGGCCGCGGCGGAATTGGCAAGTGCGTGACTTTCGCCCCGCTCCCTTGCGCCGCATCTGCCGCGACCAGCTCCAGCCCCGGCTGACGACCGCCCAACAGCTCCAGATAGACCTGCGCCAGCAGCTCGACGTCGAGCAATGCGCCGTGGCCCTTCGCCTTGCGGTCGTCGAGCGAGATGTCGAAGCGCTTACAAAGCGCATCGAGCGACGCAGGCGATCCCGGAAACTTCCGCCGCGCAATCAGCATCGTATCGACGGCCCGATCCGGATTGAGTTTGGGCTTGGCCGCGCGCGTAAGCTCCGCATTCAAGAATTTGAGATCGAACTCCGCGTTGTGAATGACAAGCGGACTGTCGCCGATGAACGCCAAGAACGCGTCGACTGCGTCCGCAAACAGCGGCTTGTCGACCAGGAATTCCGTCGAGAGGTTGGTGATGCGCTGCGACTCTTCCGGCACGTCGCGTTCGGGGTTCAGATAGGTGTGGTAGCGCGCCCCCGTCGGCGTGCGATTCTTCAGTTCGATGCAGCCGATTTCGATGATCCGGTGCCCTTGCGCCGGTTCAAGTCCCGTCGTTTCCGTGTCCAGAACGATCTCGCGCATGTTGCTGATTCGCCGCCCAAATCTTGCCGGGACGATGCTTCAGCGCTTCGATGATCGCAACGACTTGGCGCTCGGCATGCTCAAGCCCGTGGCTGCTATCAACAACAAAATCCGCGCGGGCGCGCTTTTCCGCGTCCGCCACTTGCTTCTTCAGAATGAGCTCGAACTTCTCCGCCGTCATGCCCGGCCGTGCGAGCACGCGTTTGCGCTGCAACTCCGCCAGAGCGGAAACGACAACCACGACATCAACGCGCTTTTCGCCGCCCGTCTCGAACAACAGCGGCACGTCGATCACCACCATCTTCGTCCCGGACGCCGCAGCCTTCTCAAGGAAGTTGCGTTGCACCAGCCCGACAAGCGGATGCACCGTCGCCTCGAGTTTTTTCATCTCTTCCGGTTTGCCGAGCACTGCGCGGCTTAGCAACTCGCGATCGACCCGACCGTCGACGACGGCGTCCGGAAACAGCGCCTTGATCGGTTCGACCGCAAGCCCACCCTTGTCGTAGAGCATGTGCACGGTCGCGTCGGAGTCGCACACCGGCACCCCGTGCCGCGCGAACATCTTCGCCGTCTCGGTCTTGCCCATACCGATCGATCCGGTGAGCCCGATGACCAACATCAGCGCCGCCCCTCGAGAACGGAAACCAGATGCGCGCGCAGGCCCCCGGTTACCTTAGGCTCGACCCCAAACCAGGCCGCAAAGCCAGGCCGCGCCTGATGCAGCAGCATGCCGAGTCCGTCGACGACTTTGAGCCCCTGCGTCCGTGCCTGAGCCAGCAATGGCGTTTCCAGCGGCCGGTACACGATATCGGCGACCGAACCCCGGCGCATCGGCGACAAATCGATCGCAAGCGGCGGTTGTCCGGTCATGCCGAGGCTGGTTGTGTTGACGAGCAACGCCGTCGCACCAAGAAGCCGCGGCACTCCTGCCCAATCGTGCGCCGTCACGCGGGCGCCGAAATGCACGGCCAGTTCCTGCGCCTTCGCCGGTGTGCGATTCACGAGATGAACGTGCTTCGCGCCAAGCGAAAACAAGCCCGCGATAACGCCACGCGCGGCACCACCGGCACCCAACACAACCACGTCCTGCGATACGAGCGACGCGACACCGCCTTCACGCAGCGCCTGCGCGAACCCAAACACGTCGGTGTTGCTCCCAAGCGCACGCTCATTTTCGAACACGACCGTGTTCACAGCGCCGGTCGCCTCAGCTGTCTCGTCGCGCGCATCGACCAGATGGAATGCCGCTTCCTTGTGCGGCAGAGTGACGTTCATCCCACGAAAGCCGAGCTTGGGCAGCGCCTTAAACGCGTTGGCAAACTCGTCCGGCCGGATCGCGAGCGGCACGTAAGCAGCATCTAATCCGTGTTCGGCAATCCAATAACCGTGTAACGCTGGCGAGAGGCTGTGCCCGATCGGCCAACCCGCCACCCCCGCCAATTTCGCTGCGCCCGAAATCATGTCTTCAACATGCCATGCAAACGCAGAAAATCGAGCAATGGAACAAGCGGCAGCCCCAAGATCGTGAACGTATCGCCTTCGATGCGAGAAAAGAGCTGAATTCCAAGCCCCTCCACATGATAGGCACCGACACTCCCGAGGATATCCTCGCCCGCATCCGCAAGGTAGGCATCGAGAAACGCATCCGAGAAGTCCCGCATTGCCAGGCGCGCCTCGGCAACGGTGCGCCATATGACCGAGCCTTCGCGCGCAACGGAAACCGCCGACGACAACGCGTGGGTTCGGCCTCTGAGCCGCCTCAGTTGCGCACTTGCACCCTCTCGCGAGCCGGGCTTTTGAAACAGCTCCGCACCCACGCTCAACACCTGATCTGCACCGATCACAAAGGCTTGCGGATGCCGCACACTGACCTTCACAGCCTTCAGTTCCGCAAGCAAATCCGCGACGTCCCGCGCAGGTGCCCTCTCCGCTGTAAGAGACTCGATCACCCCCGCTTCGTCGATCTGTGCGACGTCGACCGTGAAAGGCACGCCCGCGGCGCGCAACAGCCGCTGTCGCGTAGCGCTTCCCGACGCAAGGACGATCGCGCTCATTCGACCGGCTGGCGCGCGCGCGAATGCAGTGCGATCACTGCAGCTGCAGTCTCCTCGATCGATCGGCGCGTCACATCGATCACCGGCCAGCCCTTTTCCCCGAACAACCGTCGTGCGAACGCAACCTCAGCCCTCACCGCGTCCAGATCGACGTAATCCGTCTCGGCTTCTTCGTTGAGCGACAACAGCCGGTTCCTGCGAATTTGAATGAGACGCTCGGGACTAGCCAAAAGTCCGACGACAAGCGGTCCCGCAATCGAGTGAATTTGATCCGGCAGCGAAACGCCGAGCACAATCGGGACATTCGCCGCCTTAATGCCGCGGTTTGCCAGATAAATGCAGGTCGGCGTCTTCGACGTACGGCTGACACCCACGAGCACGACATCGGCACGATCCAGCGTCTCGGCGCTTTGACCGTCATCATGCGCCATCGTGTAGTTCAACGCATCGATCCGGCGGAAGTATTTTGCATCCAGCTCGTGTTGCGCTCCCGGCCGGTGGCTCAACTCCGCGCCCAAATATGATCCCAGCAAGTTCATCACGGGATCGATCACGGCAACCGACGGCTGCCCGAGTTCCCGGCATTTCGCCTCGAGCAACTCTCGCAGCTCTTGATTGACCATCGTATGCAACACCATGCCAGGTGCGCCCTCGATCTCGGCAACCGCCCGCTCGAGCTGCTTGCGCGAACGCACCAGCGGATACACATGCTCGATCGGATGTCCCATATCGAACTGCGCGCACGCTGCTTTCGCAACGGCATTCAACGTCTCGCCGGTTGAATCCGAGACGAGATGAAGATGGTAGTAGATGCCTGCGTTTCGCTCTTTCTGCACGGTGCGCCTTGAGGATTAGCCTGTGGGCTTCATCCCCGATAAGACCGGGGACAAATCGGGGATGCAAGCACCATCCCATTCCTCCCCTAACGCTCCCTATCCCACGCTATCGGATTCCCACGGACGACCGTCAACCATGACCGTCTATCCCAAAGTTTGGACAACGCATGCTCCCAACAGGCGATCCACACGCCGCCGCGAACGCACATACAGAAAAACACTCGATCAATTCGCGCGATCCCCAAATGTGGATCGTCTCTGACCCTGGGTATGACCCTGGGGACCGCTGCGAGGGAGGCTATTTGTCCCAATTCTCCACACGCCAATCATCTTCCTACATCCATTCTAGTCTCTATAAATGAATTGATAATTGGTGTTCCTGAACGTGATCGAGCGATCTGAAAAGCCTGTCCTGAAAGCCCTTCAAGGTGTTGCCGTCGCGCCAACACCGGTGTGGCTTATGCGTCAGGCCGGACGCTACCTGCCGGAATACCGCGAAATCAGATCCAAAGTTCCCGACTTCCTGTCGCTCTGTTTCAACCCCAAACTCGCAACCGAAGTGACCCTTCAGCCGATCAGGCGTTTCGGGTTCGACGCTGCAATTCTGTTTTCTGACATCCTGGTCATCCCACATGCACTCGGTCAGCGTGTCTGGTTTGCCGAAGGTGAGGGCCCTCGCCTTGAACCGTTGGCGAATGTCGCAAGCCTCAAGCCGGCGCGTGCTGCGGATATGCTAAAGCCGGTTCTTGAGACAGTTTCCAACCTGCGCAGCCAGCTTCCGCAGAACACGACGTTGATCGGCTTTGCAGGAGCACCGTGGACGGTCGCAACTTACATGATCGCCGGACGCGGCGGCGACGACGGGAACGCGGCGCTCGCACTGGCCTATCGTTCACCAGCCGATTTTGCATCGCTCATCGACATCCTCGTCGAAGCAACGGCCGAGTACCTGGCCGCTCAAGTGCAAGCCGGCGCAGAGGTGCTTCAGCTGTTCGAAAGCTGGGCCGGGGCAATCCCGGCATCGCTGGTCGACGCCCTCTCGGTACAGCCGATCAAGCGTATCATCGCGCGCGTCCGGCAAAGCGCACCAAACGTACCCGTTATCGTGTTTCCACGCGCCTGCGGAGCCAACCTTGCCCGCTACGCTGCCGAAACAGGCGCGAATGCAATATCGGTCGACACCAACACTCCGCTGAGCGTCGCCCGCCAGGCGAGCGGCCCGAAGGTTGCGCTCCAGGGTAATCTCGACCCCGTTGCGCTGATCCAAGGCGGCGATGCCCTGCAAAGCGCCGTCCGCAAGATTCTGCTCGACGCCAAGGACACACCGCACATCTTCAATCTCGGCCACGGCATCCGCCCCGAAACGCCGATTGCCCATGTCGAGGATCTACTGCGCCTCATTCGAGGCGCGAGCGCATGAGAGTTGCCGTCGTCCTGTTCAATCTGGGTGGTCCGGCGTCGCTCGAAGCGGTTCAGCCGTTCCTGTTCAACCTCTTCAACGACCCTGCAATCATCCAAGTGCCTCAGCCGATCCGCTGGGCGCTGGCAAAATGGATCTCGGGCCGCCGCGCGCCGATCGCGCGCGAGATCTACGCCAAGATGGGTGGCTCTTCGCCGATCCTCGGACAAACCTACAATCAAGCCTCGGCGCTCAAATCTGCGCTGACGAACGCCGAAGGCATCCACTTTGAGACGTTCGTTGCGATGCGTTACACGGCACCGCGCGCTTCCGACGTCCTGCTCCAAGTGCGCCGCTTCCGTCCGAACCGCATCGTTCTGCTGCCGCTCTATCCGCAATTCTCGACGACGACGTCGCGCTCGTCGCTGCGCGAATGGCACCGCCTATCCCGTGAGATCAAAGCACCCGTTTCGACCATCTGCTGCTACCCGAAGGACGACGGCTTCGTCTCGGCGCAAGCCTCGCTCATCGCAGAGAGCATCCAATCGCTAGCACCCAACGTTCGCTTCCGGTTGCTGTTCTCGGCGCACGGATTGCCTGAGCGTGTCGTCGCCGCCGGCGATCCGTACCAAGCGCAGGTCGAGATGACGGCCAAGGCGCTCGTGGAAAAGCTGGCAAGGCCGCAACTCGACTGGCGGGTCTGCTATCAAAGCCGCGTCGGATCGTTGAAGTGGATCGAGCCTGCGACGGACGACGAGATCAAGCGGGCAGGGGCGGAGGGCTTGGCCGTCGTCATGGCGCCTATCGCGTTCGTTTCGGAGCACTCCGAAACCCTCGTGGAACTTGACATCGAGTACGCGAAGCTGGCGTCCGAATGCGGCGTGATGAACTACGTGCGCGTGCCGACTGTGGGAACGCACCCGAACTTCATCGAAGGCCTCGCAAAGCTCGTGCGCGAGGCGGCCGGGCGCGAAGGCACCAAACCCGCTGGCGGCACGCGCATATGCCCGGCCAAGTGCGGCGAGTGCGCACTCGAGAGGAAAGTCGCATGAGCGAAGCGCTGTTGCCCTACTATCCCTGGCTGAAGGCGTTCCACATCATGGCCGTGATCGCCTGGATGGCGGGCATGCTCTATCTGCCGCGCCTGTTCGTCTATCACTGCGAGACCAAGCCTGGCACCGCCGAGTACGAGCGATTCAAGGTGATGGAGCGCAAACTCATGCGCGTCATCATCAACCCGTCGATGATCGCCGTATGGATTCTAGGCCTCACGCTCGCGCACGTGCAGCACGTATGGGGTGAGGGTTGGTTCCACGCCAAGCTGCTGCTGGTGATCGTGCTCTCCGCCCTTCACGGCATGTTGAGCCGGTACCGCCGCGACTTCGAGCATGCCCGCAACACCCGCTCCCAGCGCTTCTATCGCGTCATCAACGAGGTCCCGGCCGTCTTGATGGCGGGGATTGTCATCCTCGTCGTGGTGAAGCCGTTCTAGGCCGCAAAGCCCGGATTCCTGCCAAAATTTAACGCTCGGGGGCCCTTCTCAGCGACCGCGGCCTGCGCTACATAAGAGGCGATCTCCGAAAACGTCCGGAAACTGTCCGCCATCGGGGCCCCGCGTCGCGTCACAAGCGAGACGCAAACGAGGCCTATGTCGGACCGGCGCCAGAAGCGCCGAAGGTGCTTCCGAACGAACATCGACCTCCCTTCCCGAAGGCATCGGTTTGGCATTTGCCACTGGACCGATTCCGACTCCCAAACCGCCTGCCCAGTCCTGACCAGAGAGTAAAATTCCAATGTCGCTTCAAGACGTTATGAAGCTCCAAGACCTCAAGACAAAGTCCCCGGCCGCCCTGCTCGAGCTCGCTGAAGAGCTGAAGATCGAGAACGCGTCCGCGATGCGCAAACAGGACATGATGTTTGCGATCCTGAAGGCGCTCGCCGAACAGGAGGTCGAAATCACCGGCTCCGGCGTTGTCGAGGTCCTGCCCGACGGCTTCGGCTTCCTACGCGCCCCGGAATCGAACTATCTGCCGGGCCCCGACGACATCTACGTGAGCCCGACCCAGATCCGCCGTTTTGCGCTCAGGACCGGCGACACCGTCGAGGGTCCGATCCGTAGCCCGAAGGACGGCGAACGCTACTTCGCGCTGCTGAAGGTCAACACGATCAACTTCGAAGACCCCGAGAAGCAGAAGCACAAAGTCCACTTCGACAACTTGACGCCGCTCTACCCGGACGAGCGTCTGAAGATGGAAATCCAGGACCCGACGATCAAAGATCGTTCGGCCCGCGTGATCGACATCGTGGCCCCGCTCGGCAAAGGCCAGCGCGCGCTCATCGTGGCGCCGCCGCGCACGGGTAAAACCGTTCTGCTCCAAAACATTGCGAGGTCGGTCGCGGCGAACCACCCGGAATGCTTCCTGATCGTACTCCTGATCGACGAGCGTCCGGAAGAAGTCACCGACATGCAGCGCACCGTGAAGGGCGAAGTCATCTCGTCGACCTTCGACGAGCCGGCATCGCGTCACGTGCAGGTCGCCGAGATGGTAATCGAGAAGGCCAAGCGCCTCGTCGAACACAAACGCGACGTCGTGATCTTGCTCGACTCTATCACGCGCCTCGGCCGCGCCTACAACACCGTCGTCCCTTCATCCGGCAAGGTGTTGACCGGCGGCGTCGACGCGAATGCGTTGCAGCGTCCGAAGCGCTTCTTCGGTGCGGCGCGTAACATCGAAGAGGGTGGCTCGCTGACCATCATCTCGACCGCGCTGATCGACACCGGCAGCCGCATGGACGAAGTCATCTTCGAAGAGTTCAAAGGCACCGGTAACTCGGAAATCGTGCTCGACCGCAAGGTCGCCGACAAGCGCGTCTTCCCGTCGATGGACATCTTGAAGTCTGGCACACGTAAGGAAGAGCTCCTCGTCGAGAAGCAGGTGCTGCAGAAGATGTACGTCCTGCGCCGCATCCTGAACCCGATGGGCGCGACCGACTCGATCGAATTCCTGCTCGACAAGCTCAAGAGCACGAAAACGAACAGCGAATTCTTCGACGCAATGAACACGTAAAGGTCGCGTGAAGCTTACGACCACCACGCTGAAGGTCCGGACCAAAGGCCCGGGCCTCACAAACATCACCACCGACATCGCCCGAACGCTGACTGGCACCGCCGACGGTCAGCTGACGCTCTTCATCCGCCACACGTCGGCATCCCTGACGATCCAGGAAAACGCCGACCCCGACGTCCTTGCCGATCTCGAAGCGTTCATGAAGCGGCTCGTCCCCTGGGACGAGCGCCTCTATCGCCATACGACCGAGGGCGCGGACGACATGCCGGCCCACATCCGCGCCGCCCTGACCGCGACCTCGCTCACGATCCCCATGATCGGGGGCCGTTTAGGCCTGGGGACGTGGCAGGGTGTGTATCTGTGGGAACACCGGGCAGACCCGCAAAACCGCGAGGTCGTGGTTCAACTTCTCTCGACGTGACGAAGCCCCCCGCTGTCGGCTAGTTTGCGCCCCGGCTGGAAGGCACGTTCAACTGGGGCTTGGCGATGCGCGCACGTCTGTTTTTCGTCTCGGTTCTATCGGTCTTTTTAGCCCCGCTCGCCACGGCCGCGGAGGGCATATCGCAGGAGCGGCAGGCCTACCTCGAAGGCGTGTGGAGCGGCGTACCGACGGAGGTGAGCGCGAACAAGCTCTGCTCGACCGTCGAACCGCCCGCCGAGGCAACCACCCTGGCGATCGAGTACCTGCGCTCCGGCGGCATCGCCTTCGTTGACGACGGCACCGAGGCCGCAACGCGAGGCCCCATTCTCTCGGCCAGCGAGGAAAACGGCGTCATCTCGCTCAAGATTGGCGACCAAGCCTGGCGCTTCCGGCCCGACACGAAAGACGTCATGTACCGCGTCCGCTCGTCGGCCTCGCTCGGCGGCGACGTAGACACGATGGTCTTCAAGCGCTGCAAGGCGGCAGCCGACCGTAGCACGATCGCGCTCGACGCCGACGCGCTGAAGTTCTTCGCAGCCGACCTGCCCGGCGACGAAGCCTTCTTCATCGACGAGCGCCACGCCGCCAAGACCGGCAACCGCTGCAACGTTCAAGAGACGCAGTATCTCTTCTTCGTACTGATTGGGCCGTCCGAGTTCCGCGTCAGCCGCTGGAACAGCTTCGCAATTGCCGACAAGCTCGCGGTCAAGAAGCCGGTGAAGTTGCCGCTCGATCGCGTCGCCGACTGGTCGATCCAAGAGGCAAGCGGCAACAGTAATAAGCTTGTTGTGCGCATGCGCGACTATGAGGATGAGAAGGCCAAGCCCGTCACGATCAGTGTCGAGTCGAAGGCCGATAGCGTGACCATCCCCGAGTGGAAGCGCACCTACATCCGCTGCAAGGGTTTCCAGTCCCGCAGCTAACGCCAACGGGAGCGTCTCATGCACAAAGTTGCGCGGCTGGCGACAGCCGTCTTGTTTGGGCTCACCGCCGCCTGCGCCCAGAGCGAACCCCAAGCCTCGGCCACGTTCGACATCACGGAGGTCGCAAGCGGCCTCGACCACCCTTGGGGGCTCGCGTTCCTGCCCGACGGCCGCCTGCTCCTGACGGAGCGAGCCGGTCGCCTGCGCATCCTGGGGACCGACGGCAAGCTCTCGGGCCCGCTCCAAGGCGTACCTGCCGTGCAAGCGCGCGGGCAGGGTGGTCTCCTCGATGTCGCGCTCGACCCCGACTTCAAGACAAATCGAACGATCTATCTCTCGCTCGCCGAAGCAGGCGACGGCGGCGCCTCCACCGCTTTCGTCAAAGCGACGCTTGCCGAGGGCCGCGTCGACAACGTGACGCTCCTGTTTCGCCAACAGCCCAAAGTCTCGGGCGCCGGCCACTACGGCGGCCGCATCGTCTTCACGCAAGACGGCAAGCACATCTTCCTGACGACCGGCGACCGCCAGAAACTCGACCCCGCGCAAGACCTGAACAGCCACCTCGGCAAGGTCATCCGCCTCAACCGCGACGGCAGCGTCCCGCAAGACAACCCTTTCGTCGGCCGCACCGATGCAAAGCCTGAGATCTGGTCCTATGGCCACCGCAACATCCAAGGCGCGGCGATCGAACCCGCAACCGGCAAGCTGTGGACGATCGAATTCGGTCCTGCCGGCGGCGACGAATTGAACACGCCCGAGCGGGGCAAGAACTACGGCTGGCCGCTGGTCAGCTGGGGCAGCCACTACAGCGGCGCCGACATCCCCGATCCGCCGACCCGCCCCGACTTCGCCGACGCGGTGAAGTACTGGAACCCGACGATCGCGCCCTCCGGCATGATCTTCTACACCGGCGCCACGTTTCCGGCTTGGAAAGGCAACATCCTGATTGCGGGCCTCGGCACGCTCGGGATCGTTCGCCTCAGCATCGCGAACGGTAAAGTGACGGGCGAAGAGCGCATAGACCTCGGCCGCCGCATCCGCGACGTCGAGCAAGCGCCCGACGGCACGATCTACGTGGCAACCGACGACAATGACGGCCGTATCTGGCGCTTGAGCCGGAAATAGCTCAGCGCGCGGTCATTCCGCCGTCGACGACGACTTCGGACCCCGTCATGAACGCGGCGTCGTCCGAGGCCAAGAACACGACTGCGCTCGCGATGTCGGCAGGCACCCCGAGCCGACCCAGCGGATGCAGCGCGATCGCATTCGCACGCACCTCGTTCGCGCCGGCACCGCCGGCGGCGGACAGCTCATCGAGAACCTGCTGCCCCATCTTCGTTTCGATGACGCCGGGATGGATCGAGTTGACGCGGATCTTGAGACCCAACTGCGTACACTCAAGCGCCGCGCCCTTCGTCATCAGACGCACCGCACCCTTGGACGCATTGTAGGGCACCGCGAAAGCCGCCCCCGTCAGCCCAGCGACCGACGACAGGTTGATGATCGACCCACCCCCCGCCCATTGCCCTGCGCGCTTGCCGATCGCCGGCAGCGCTGTCTTCATGCCGAGAAACACGCCCTCGACATTGATCGCCTGCATGTTGCGAAACTCTTCGATCGTCGTCATCGCCATCGGCTTCAGCGCGAAGATCCCCGCATTGTTGACGAGTATGTCGAGCCCGCCGAACCGCCGCTCGGCTTCCGCCACCACGGCCTGCCATTGCGCTTCGTCGCGTACGTCGTGGTGCATGTACCCGGCGCGCGCGCCCTTCGACGCGATCGAAGCCGCTGTCGCTTCGCCGTCCGCGTCGAGCACGTCGGTGATCAACACGGCTGCTCCTTCCGCAGCCAACGCGGCAGCGGACGCAGCACCCAACCCGCGCGCCCCACCCGTCACCAGTGCGACGCGTCCCTGAAGTTTCCCGGCCATATTTCGATCCTCTGTGTGTTTTACGAGTGTTCGCGCCTTTTGCCCTCGCCGTCAAACAATCCGATTTGACGCCGTCGCGAACTCGCGTCACCCTCCAGACGATGTGAAAATTGGGGAGCCACGCCGATGGACGGAAAATCTAACGACCAAGCGAAGTACCACGCGATGGCCGACAGCACGGCCGAGGATTGGGCGATCATCTCGAAGGCCGCGGCGCCATTTCAAAAGGACCTTCCGAACCGCATCGTCGCCCACCTCAATTTGCTCAAAGGCGATTGCGGTGGCTACGCCGTCGACCGCCTCGAGCACTCGCTCCAAACGGCAACGCGCGCCCACCAAGCTGGCCAAGACGAAGAGTACGTCGTCTGCGCCCTCGTCCACGACATCGGCGACACGCTAGGCCCCGCGAACCACGCCGACATCGCAGCCGCGATCGTGAAGCCATACATGTCGGAGAGGAACCACTGGATCGTCGAGAAACACGCGATCTTCCAGGGCTACTACTTCTTTCATCACCTGGGTCTGGATCGGGACATGCGCGAGCAGTTCCGCGGTCATCCTCACTTCGAAGCGTGCGCCCAGTTCTGCCATCTCTACGACCAGAACTCGTTCGACCCGAGTTTCAAATCGATGCCGCTCGACGCGTTCGTCCCGATGATCGGCCGCGTCTTCGAGCGGCCGAAAAACTCGATCTACCTGCGCAAGAGCAAGGCCGCGGCGGCCGAGTAGATGCTTCTGTTCTTCGATGTACTGACCATCGCGCTGGCGATGCTGGCGGCCTATCTTTGGTTCGCCTCCAGCCGCACGCGCTACCGCCGCATCTCGCGCCGCGAGGATCTCGATGCCGGTGACCTGAACCGCATCATCGTCGCGCTGAACCGGTCGCAGATCGCCAACCAACGCGCGGCGCTGGCGACGGCAGCCTCGGCGTTCGCCCTTGGGCTGCGGCTTCTCATCGACCTTCTCCTGAGGCTCGGCAGCTGACTACGCCACGCGGTGAATATCGGTCGCCGGTGCGGCTTCGACAGTTCCGAGTTTGCTGAACCCGAGCGCCCCAACCACGACGACAAGCAACACCAAAAAGCGCACGGTGTGATGCTTGACCGAGACGGAGGTCAGATTCGGAAGCTCGACGTAGCTCGCAAATGTCAGTCCAATTGGGGCAGGCGTCATGGCACTCTCCACGGTAAATACGGGCCGCCCCGATTGCGGAGGGGGCGGTGATCGCTATAGTCAGTCTATATGTCTAATTAGACAGAGAAACTGACAATGCCAAGTGACGGCCGACACACCTCGGAACCGGGTCGCCCGACCTTTGGCTCACTCTTTCGTGAGCCCTATCAGACCTACCTGCATTGGCTCTACGGAAGGCTCAAGGACGAGGGCTTTGCAGACATACGCGTCACGCACTCGACCGTGCTTCGGCGCATCACGCTCGAAGGCATCCGCGTGACGGAACTCGCCGAGCGGGCCGGCATGACGAAACAGAGTATGGCCTACCTGGTCGACGATCTCTCAGCCTTGGGATATGTGGTCCTCGCCCCCGATCCGACCGATCGCCGCGCCAAGCTGGTGGTGCCGACCAAGAAAGGCGCAAGTCTGCTCGATGCGGCGCGCCGCCTGGGGGATTTCTACGAGAAGCATGTCGCCAAGCTCATCGGCGCAAGCGACGCGAAGAAACTGCGCGTGCTACTCGAAGAACTGAACCGGAAGCTGGCGGCAAGCCCGCCGCCTTGATCAGGGAATCAGGACCAGCGATCCGGTGGTTTGCCGGCTCTCGATCGCTCGATGGGCCTCCGCCGCTTGGGCCAGCGGGAAGCGCTTCGGCTCGTTACGCCGTATGATCCCGCGGGCGAGAAGATCGAAAAGTTCACCTGCCCCCGCATCGAGTTCCTCGGGCGTCGTGACATAGTTCGCCAGCGTCGGTCGCGTGAAAAAGAGCGATCCCTTTTGCGCCAGCAACGCACCGTCGAACGGCGGCACCGGTCCGCTCGCATTGCCGAACGAAACGAACAGGCCGAGCGGCGCCAGCGAGTCGAGCGAGGCCATGAACGTGTCGCGCCCGACCGAGTCGTAAACGACCGGCACGCCCTTACCTCCGGTGATCTCGCGCACCCGGACCGGAATGTTCTCGCGGCTGGAAACGATCACGTGCTGACAGCCGAGACGTTGCACGAGTGCGACCTTGCTGTCGTTGCCGACCGTGCCGATGATCGTGGCGCCCAGCGACCGCGCCCATTGCACCGCAATCATTCCGACGCCGCCCGCGGCCGCGTGGAACAGGATCGTATCGCCGGCTTTCACTTTGTAGGTACGGCGGAGCAAGTAGTGCGCCGTCAGGCCTTTGAGCAGGATCGCAGCCGCAACGTCGTCGCTGACCCCGTCCGGGATCTTGACCGCTCGGTTGGCGACCACATTGTGCGCCTCGCTGTAGGCGCCGAGCGGACCTGACGCATAGACGATCCTGTCCCCTTCGCGAAAGCGCGTCACCCCCGGCCCGACGCTTTCGACCACGCCGGCCGCCTCGAGTCCCAGACCGGACGGCAGCGGAACCTTGTAGAGCCCCGTGCGGTGGTAGGTGTCGATGAAGTTGACCCCGATCGCGGTATGCCGAACCCGTACTTCGCCCTCGCCCGGCGGCTTCAGACCGATCTCCTGAAACACCAAAACGTCGGGGTCCCCTGCGCGTTCAAATCGGATCGCCTTTGTCATCGCACTTCAGCCCTCTCTATTGGGACCACAGCGTTTCGTCATGGGCTGGGTTGCGTCGCAGTGCTTCCTGGCGCGACCATGCGAGTTTTTAGCAACAGCTCTAGTTGGTTGGGGTCCGTAACCGGCGGCGAGCAGGTTTGTCCAGTGCACAGATACGCGGTCACGAGGTTGTTTATCTGACCCTTGCCGGCTGCCGGATGGCCGCTAGGCAGGCTCTCGCCGGGAGCGACGACGGACACGATCTTCGCGGGCAAACTTATCCGCCGAAACACATCGCGGAATTGGCCGACGGCAGCATCGTTGCGGTTGCCGACGATCACCACGTGCACGGATCGGAGCACGAAGTCGAAACCGTTCAAGTACGTTGCCGCAGGTACGAGCTGACGGCGAGCATCCTCGGCAAACGCTTGTGTCAAGATGCTGAACCGCTCCGCATGCGTTCGGTCGCCCGTAAACGCGTGTAGGCGCGGAAGTACGTGCATCATCGTTCCGTTCACGGATGGCGTAGCGCCATCCATAACCGTCCGGACCCGGACGATCAGCTTCTCCCCGTCGGCGGGTGTCAGTGCATAGCCTCCGATGTCCGTCCGCCAAAACTGCTCATTGAGCGTCTTCGCCCACGCGACCGCCTTCTCAAGATATGGCGGATGCCCTGTGACTTCGTATAGCGCGAGGGCGGCGCGCGCCATGTTCGCATAGTCGTCGGCGATTCCCGGCGCACCAATCTTGCCCTGGCGCCAACTGTGCGCAAGCTGTCCGTCGGTTCCCATTGTGTCGGCGACAAACCAAAAGGCTTTCACCGCCGCCGCCTGCCAGTCGACTCGATTGAACGCGTCGGAGGCTTGCACCAATCCGTAGATCATGAGCCCGTTCCAATCGGCGAGGACCTTGTCGTCGCGGCCGGGGCGAACGCGTTTAGACCGCTCGATAAGTAGCTTCTCGCGCAACGCGTTGAGCTTTCCCTCCTGCACTGCAGGCAACGCGACAGGTGTGCGTAGCCGATGAAGGATGGCTTTTGTCTCCCACGTGTCCTGCGTGGGAACGTCGTACACCTGTTTGAACAGTTCGGAGTCTTTGCCGAGCACGGCATCGATCTCCTGCGAGGTCCACGTATAGAACTTCCCTTCCTCGCCCTCCGAGTCGGCATCGATGGACGAAGCGAATGCACCGCCGTCGACGGCCATCTCGCGCAAGGCCCATCCCACGGTCTCTTCGACGCGGGACTTGTAGATCTGATTGCGGGTCTGGAGCCAAACCATCGACAGGATGTCGATCATCTGAGCGTTATCGTAGAGCATCTTTTCGAAGTGCGGAACGAACCAGCGCTCATCCGTCGAGTAGCGGGAAAAGCCTCCGCCCAAGTGATCGTAGATACCGCCCTGGCACATGTTCATCAGTGTCATGTCGACGGCATGCTTGAACTGCGGCATCGAGGTGTTGATATGGGCACGCCACATGAGTTCGACGACGGGGATATTCGGGAACTTTGGCGCACCCAAGAGGCCGCCATGGAACACGTCGACCTGCTGACACAGCCGCTTCATCGCAGTGTCGAGAGTCACCGGATCGAGTTGCTGGCCCGGCCTATTCGTCTCAAAAGTTTGGGTGAGCGCCGTGCGGAGCGTCTGGGTGTTTTTGGTCAGTTGCTCATGATCTTCGCGAAACAGGCGGCCGACCTCACGCAGCACTTCGCTGAACGCTGGCTTTCCGAAATTCGGTTCCGGTGGAAAATACGTACCGCCCCAGAACGGCTCTCCTTCCGGGGTGAGAAAGATCGTGAGCGGCCACCCGCCCGGCTGTCCCATCATAGCGATCGCCGTCTGATAGATCGCATCGATGTCGGGGCGTTCTTCGCGGTCCACTTTGATGTTCACGAAGAGGTCGTTCATGACCGCCGCCGTCGCTTCGTTCTCGAAGCTCTCGTGCGCCATCACATGGCACCAGTGGCACGCCGCATACCCGACCGATAGCAGGATCGGCTTGTTCTGGGTGCGCGCTTCCTCAAGCGCCGCAGGACCCCACTCGCGCCAGTGCACGGGGTTGTCCTTGTGTTGGAGCAGATAGGGGCTCGTCGATTGGCCGAGCAGATTCATGAGGCAAGGCTCCCTAGGAAATCGGGCGTGTGGACGACAAAAGCAGGTGCTGCACTCGGGTCCCGTCCCGCGCTAAGGTCGACAGGCGACAACATCAAGCGGAAGGCCGAGCGGCGCGATGAAAATCACAATTGAGGTCGATTGTACACCTGCGGAAGCGCGGGCCTACATGGGGCTCCCGGACGTCGAGCCCCTGCAGGCGGAAGTCATGGCGGAGGTTCAACGCCGGGTGATGCAGGGCCTTGCCATGACCGACCCCCAACAGCTCCTGAAGAACTGGGCGCCGTGGGGCGCTCAAGGCATGGAGGCCTTCCAGAACATCATGCGGGCAGCCACCGGCGGCGCTGCTGCAGGTCGAAGCCCCCGGGATAAGGACGACGAGCCGCCCCACCGCCCCAAGCCCCGTAGCTGATCTCAGTCCATGGAGCGCCGCAGTACGATCTTCGCCCTCGCCTCGGCGCGAGGCCGTGCCGGCATCTGCGTGTTCAGGGTCTCGGGCCCCGCCGCCAAGGCGACTGTTGAAGCACTAACCCGTGCTGCGGTTCCACCTCCGCGCCAGGCTGCTCTTCGGGATGTGCGCCTATCAGACGGGGCGCTGATCGACCGCGGTCTGGTGCTTTGGTTTCCTGCGCCCCGCAGCTTTACCGGCGAAGACCTTGCGGAGTTCCACCTCCATGGCGGACCGGCCGTCATCGCGGCGCTCACCCGCCGCCTCTTGGAGCTCCCGGAGGTTCGCCCCGCCGATCCCGGCGAGTTCACCCGCCGCGCCTTCCTAGCTGGCAAGCTCGACCTGACGGAGGCCGAGGGCCTCGCCGACTTGATCAACGCCGAGACCGAACAACAGCGCCGCCTCGCACTGCGCCAGATCCACGGTGGCTTGAAGGATCAGTACGAGCGTTGGCGCACGGAGCTGGTCCGCGCGCTCGCCCATATCGAAGCCGCGATCGACTTCGTGGACGAAGAACTCCCCGACGATCTCGCCCAGAACGTCAAGCCTAAGGTCGCCCGACTAACCGCCGAGATCGAAACCCACCTCGCCGATCACCGCCGCGGCGAGATCGTGCGGGACGGATTCACCGTGGTGATCTTGGGTGCACCGAACGTCGGCAAGTCGTCGCTCCTGAACGCACTCGCCAAGCGCGATGTGGCGATCGTCTCGTCGATACCGGGAACCACGCGCGATGCGATCGAAGTCGATCTCGACCTCGGCGGCTACGCCGTGACGCTGATCGACACGGCGGGACTCAGGGACACGACGGATGAGATCGAAAGCGAAGGCATCAAGCGCGCCAGAGCGAAAGCTCAGTATGCGGACCTTCGCCTCGGCGTATTCGATGCCGCCAAATTCGTTAATGATTCACGTGTGTCACCGGAACTCGTGGAAGGCGATGCGATCGTTCTGAACAAGTGCGATATGCCCGGCGCGAAGATGCAAACGGTGGCGGCCCCGCTGCATTCCATGCGCATCTCCGCAAAGACGGGCGAAGGCATCGACGCATTGCTGGCATGGCTCGAGAGCCAAGTGATCGCACGCGCCGGCGGATCGGAGTCGGTGCCGATGACGCGCGCCCGTCACCGCGAAGCGCTCGTCGATGCGCATGCCGCGCTTCAGCGATTCACCATGGCAAAGGCACTCGACGTCGCCGCCGAAGATCTCCGCATCGCCGCTCGCGCACTCGGCCGGATCACCGGCCGCGTCGATGTCGAGGATCTGCTCGACGTGATCTTTCGCGAGTTCTGCATCGGCAAATAGGCAGAGCGCTTTCAGGAAAAGTGGGAACCGGTTTTCCGGTTCGAAAGCGCGACCTACAACGGCCAATCACACGCCGGGACTCGTTAAGACTCACATGAAACGCGCTGGGTTCCGGTGAGGACTCACATGAAACGGATTCACGTGCGACAGGAGCATCCATCCGTGTGCTGAGTTTTGACTCAAGGGGCTCGGCTGCTGTATCGCCTCGCGCCCATGAGCGAGAGTTTCGACGTCATCGTGATCGGAGGCGGGCACGCCGGCTGCGAAGCCGCGACCGCATCCGCGCGTATAGGCGCCAAGACCGCTCTGATCACCCACAAGCTCGAAACCATCGGCGAGATGTCCTGCAACCCCGCTTTCGGGGGCTTGGGCAAAGGCCACCTGGTCCGGGAGATCGACGCCCTCGACGGCGTCATGGGGCGAATGGCCGACGGCGCCGGCATCCAGTTCCGCCTGCTGAACCGTTCCAAGGGACCCGCTGTCCGGGGTCCCCGCGCCCAGGCCGACCGGAAGCTCTACCGCCAGCACATGCAGGCCGAACTAGCCACCTACCCGAACCTGACCCTGATCGCCGCTGAGGCCGATGACCTGACCGTGCAAGACGGTCGTGTGGTCGGCGTCGTGACCAAAGACGGCCGCAGCTTCCCGGCAGGCGCCGTCGTCCTGACGACGGGCACGTTCCTTCGCGGCCTGATCCATATGGGCGAACGCAAGATCCCAGCGGGCAGGGTAGGCGAAGCTCCAGCCCTCGGACTGTCGGCTACCCTCGAACGCGCCGGCCTCGCGCTCGGTAGGCTCAAGACCGGCACGCCGCCCCGGCTCGACGGCCGCACCGTCGACTGGACTGCGCTGGAGATGCAGCCGGGCGACGACCCGCCGGTCCCGTTCTCGTTCCTGACGAGCTCGATCACCAACCCGCAGGTCCGGTGCGGCATCACCCGCACCACGCCCGCGACCCACGCGATCATCAAAGCGAACCTGCATCGCGCGCCGATGTACTCCGGCC
>CAZYGK010000040.1:0-27359 GCA_964647355.1 uncultured Flavobacteriaceae bacterium
TTCCCGTCGAACCCATCGCCTAGGCGCCGAATGCGGCAGGTGTTCGCCCCCAACGACACCTGCCGCTTTTTTTGGTTCAACCCATCATCGCTTCGATCAGGTGCGGACGTCCCGTTTCGGACAAGGCGCGCTTGAACGCTGTCGCGAAAGCACCCGCATCTTCCACGCGCACGGCATTGGCACCCAGCGCGCGTCCGAGGCTCGTGAAGTCGATCACGGGCTTGTCCAGCGAAAGCAGCGAGCGCGAGCGTTCGCTTTGCGCCGTCGCGCCCACGCGGTCGAGTTCCATGTTCAAGATGCCGTAGGACTTGTTGTTGAACAGCACCGTGATGACGTGCAGGTTTTCGCGCGCCGCGGTCCACAGCCCCTGGATCGTATACATCGAGCTGCCGTCGGCCTGAATGTTGATCACCGGACGCCCTGGGCAAGCGACGGCTGCGCCTACTGCCATTGGAATGCCGTCGCCGATCGCGCCGCCCGTCAGCGCCAACCAGTCGTGCGGTGCCGAGTTCTGCGAGGCAATTTGCGCCCATGTGCCCGAGGTGATCGCCTCGTCGGAAACGATGGCGCCTTCCGGCAACAGCGCCGCGAACGCGTCGCCGATGCTCTGCACATTGAGCTTTCCGCTTGTCGGAACGTCCGGCGTCGCGCCGCCGGGCGGTATCGGCGCGACCTTAGCACCGACCTCTTCGGCCAACGCTGTCAGCACGTCGATCACGTCGTTCTCGCTGTCCCAGGGCTGATAGGTCTTGCATTCGGGCGAGAGAAACGTCGACGGCTTGCCCGGATAGGCGAAGAACGCGACTGGCGCCTTCGTTCCCACCATCACCGCGTGGCGGAAGCCTTGCATCATCATCACGGCCATCTCGCCGAGATACGGCACGCGGTCCGGACGGGCCCGTCCGCGCCCGCGCGCCAGCCGCGGTACGAACGTATCCGCAAACAGCTTGGCGCCAGTCTTTTCTGCAATTGCGGCGGCGAGTGAGAGTGGCCGTTCGAGTCCCGCGTGTCCGCCGATCAACAGCACCGCAGGCTCGCCGGAGCGAAGCGCGGCCGCGGCCTCGCGCACGAGCTTCATGTCGACAGCCTTCGCTGCCGGGCGCTTCCAGCCCGCCGATTTGGAACCGGCCGGCATCTCCGACCATGCGATGTCTGCGGGTACAATCAACGTCGAAAGACCTCCGTTCGGCCGCATCGCGACATCGAAGGCTTGGCGCGTTTTCACGAGTGCGTCCTCACCGGAGACCGGATCGCCGATCCAGTCGGAGATGGGCTTAGCTATCGAGTGAATGTCGCTTTGCAGCGGCGCATCGTACTTGCGGTGGTAGGTCGCGTGATCGCCGACCAGATTGATCATCCGCGACTGTCCACGTTTGGCGTTGTGAATGTTGGCAAAGCCGTTGCCGAGTCCGGGGCCGAGGTGGAGCAGGGTGGCTGCTGGTTTGCCAGACATTCGGGCATAGCCGTCGGCCGCACCGGTGCACACGCCCTCGAAGAGGCCCAGAATTGGCCGCATCCCGCCGACGCGGTCGAAGCTCGCGACCAGGTGCATTTCGGACGTGCCCGGATTGCCGAAGCAGATTTCGACCCCGAGGTCGCCAAGTTCGCGCAAGACGGCTTCGCTGACGTTCATCTTATTGGCCTCCGGACCGGTTAACCCCCTGGCACGATAGCCAAGCAGCGTGACATGCGCCACAGCAGCTTGCGGCGCTCCCCTGGGGGTTGGTGGTATGGTCGCCGGGCTTGGATTTATGGTCCGGCGCAATTGCTGAAGGTGACGCTCTCGTGTTCTTCGTTCTGAAAAACGTGATCCGCCTGGTCGTGTCGCTCATCTGCCTGAGCCCGATCATCGTGCCGCTGCTCGCAATCGAGCGGACGCCGCTCGTTACCGAGGCGGATCAGCAGGCGTTCGATGGCGTGGGTAGCGCGAGCGAAATTCTCCGGCGTTTCGACCCGCGCTCACTCAGCAGCGACGTGACGACGAAGGTCAGCGTTAGCGACGCCGAGATCAGCCATGCGATCGGGACGGTGCTGTCGCGGCTGGGGACGGGGCACGGCCGGGTGCAGGTCGCCGAGGACGGCGTCCTGTTCCAAGGCACGGCGGCGCTGCCGGTTCCTGAGACGTTTCTCGGACGGTACCTCAACATCGAGGCGCGGATTGCGCCGTCGGAGAAGGAACTTGAGGTTTCGAGCCTTTCCGTCGGTTCGATCAGTGTGCCCGGATGGGTCATCAGACCGGCGACGATCTACTTCCTCGATTGGTTCATGGGGAAAGGAAAGGGCGAGCCGATCTACTCGAGCATACGCTCGGTCGAAGTTGCGGGAGAGATGATCACAGTCGGGGTTCAGCCGCCATCGGGGTTGGTTGGCGACGTGAAAGTGGCGGCCGAAAAAGTGCTCAAGCTCGACAACGCGGAAGCGATTCGCTCGTACTATTTGACCTTGGTCGAGATCAGCCTCTCGCAGAGTTCTGCGCCCGTTTCGCTTGCGGCGTATCTGGGGCCTCTGTTTTCGGTCGCACAAGAGCGCTCGCAGTCGGGCGATCCGGTCGAGGAGAACCGCGCAGCTATCCTGGCGCTGGCGATGTACTTGGGGGACGCACGGTTTCAGAAGTTGCTCGGCAACGTGAAAACCGACGATGTGGACGACGGCGGTTTCGACGTCGCGCGCGTGAAGATCGAGCGGCGGCACGATTGGGTGCAACACTTCACGACGACGGCGGCGATTCAGGTTGCAGCGGGGAGCAGTGTTTCGAATCTGATCGGCGAGGCGAAAGAGGTGAGTGACGCGGACGGTCCTTCCGGGTTCAGCTTTAGCGACCTTGCGGCGGATCGTGCGGGCGTCCGCTTCGCCGAAGTAGCGACCTCGTCCGAAGCGTCGGCGCGTGCGTTGCAGAGCGCGCTTGCTGCCGGCGCGAAGGAGAGCGACTTTTTCCCGCGGGTGGGCGATTTGCCCGAAGGCTTGAGCGACGATGCGTTCAAGGCGCGGTACGGCGAAATCGATGCCCCGGCCTACGAGGCCGTGGTGAAGCTGATCGATGCGCGGATCGGTAAGATCGCGCTCTACAATTGATCAGTCGACGCGGCCGGCGAACGAGCCGATGACAGCAGTGCCGCGGTCGTCGCCCTGGAAAGACGGGGCTTTGCTGCGGTCTAAACGGAAGGCGGGGACGCCGGCGGCGTGCGCGGCGTCGGTCTCGGCTGGTGCGTCGGAGAAGAACGTCATCTCGAACGGTTCGACACCGATCGCGGTCGCGATCTTCGTGTACGACGCAGGGTCGCCCTTCGGGCCGGTGGTGGTGTCGAAGTAGCCGCCGATCAGGGGCATCAGATCGCCCGCGACGCTGTGGCCGAGATAGAGCTTCTGCGCCTCGACGGAGCCCGAGGAGTAGATGAAGACCGGAACCCCATGGCGATGCCAGGCACGGATTGCGTCTACCGCGTCCGGATAAAGGTGGGCCTTGAGTTCGCCGGAGGCGTAGCCCTCACGCCAAATGATGCCCTGGAGGGCCTTCAGCGGCGTTACTTTCTTGTCCTCGTCCATCCAGGCGAGGAACTGCGCGGACGCTTCACCTGGCGCCGTCAGGGCACGGCCCGTTGCCTCGCGGGCGCCCTCGACGGTGGCTGCGACCTCAGGATCGTTCCAGCGCGCTTTGAGCGTGTCGGCGAGGCGGGCGCGGGCGAACGGGAATAGGACATCGCGTACGAACGCGATGTCGCCGATCGTGCCTTCTATGTCGAGGAGGGCGGCTTTCACGCGTCGTATTTCGGGATCGTGTCGGCGATCTTGTCGCCGGTGAACGAGGCGACCCAGCCTTCCGGCGTCGTGAATAGGCGGATGGCCGCGAAGAACGGGCGCGGGCCCATGTCGAACCAGTGGCGCGTGTGCGCGGGCACGGAGAGCAGGTCGCCTGCCTCGCAGACCAGCTTCAGCACGTGCTCGTTGTTGCGCAGATAGAATGCGCCCGCACCTTCGACGAAGAAGCGCACTTCGTCGTCGGCGTGCGTGTGTTCGGACAGGAACTTTCCGCGCATCGCATCGCGATCGGGGTGTTCGGGGTGCATGCGCACGACATCGGCCGATTGGTAGCCACCGATTTTCTTCAGGCGGTCGATGTCCTTGGCGTAGGCTTCAAGGACCGCGTCTTGGCCGGCGCCGGGCGGCAACTTGACCGAGGCTTCCCAGCGTTCGAAGCGAACGTCGAAGGGCAGGAGGGCTTTCTTGATTTCGCGTTCGTCGCGCGTCGCATCGCGCGGCGTCTTGCCCTTGGTCAGGTCGTAAACGGTCATGATGGTCATGCCGGTACTCCTTTCAGCTTCAACATGATGGTGAAAAGATAGTCGAACGCATCGAGATGGCGAATGGCCTCCGGTACGTCCTTGCCCCAGGCGTAGATGCCGTGGCCGGCAAGCAGGAAGCCCCAGCCGAGGCCGCTGGCTTTCAGGCGTGTTTCGACGCGAGCGGCAAGCGCGTCCATGTTCTGGTCGTTGTCGAAGACCGGCACGTCGAGATAGGTCTCGTGGGTTTTGATGCCGCTGAACGCTTTGAGAAGTTCGAGCCCCTCGATGCGCAGGTTGGCGTTCTTGGCGAGGGCTAGCGAGGCGAGGACGGCAGGCTGCGCGTGCACGTGGGTGACGGCGCCGATCGCCGGCGATAGGCGGTACATGAGGTAGTGCAGCGGCGCTTCCGCCGACTGGCGCGGGTGCGCGGGGCCCGCGAAGGGTGCGCGGATGATGCCGTCGCGGGCGAGCTTGGTCTTGTCGCTGCCGGACGCGGTGATGGCGCAGTCGGTGCCGTCGATGCGGACGGAGAAGTTGCCGCTCGTCGCCGGAATCCAGTTCTTGGCGCCAGCGTGATGGGCGAGCGCGATGACGCCTGCTGCCGCGTCGTCCGGCAGGGCCAAAACACGTTGGTTGGCGTTCGTCATCCGCATGACCTCTTGAGGGGCGTAAATATGGGGACCTGGGGGCGGATGTCATCCCCTTGGGCCAAAAAAGAACGGGCGCCGATCGCTCGGCGCCCGAATCGCTAGACTGGTCGCTGCGGCTTAGCCGCCGCCGCGGATTTCAGTCCAGAACTTGACGATCTCGTCCTTGTTCTTGAGGCGCACTTGGAACGTGCCCGATTCAAGGAAGGTCTTCACGTCGCGCACGAAGCCCATCTCTTTCAGCTGGTCGTCCGTGTAGTCGGCGAAGACGCTCATGTTGGCTGGGCCGTTGTTCAGCTGCTCAAGCTGGTACTTCATCGCCGCCTTCGAGATACCGCTGTCGATGACAGCGTAAGCCTTCTCGAGGTTTTTCGATTCGGCGTGTAGGACCATGCCGCAGACATAGGTGAACATGCCGCCCGGCGGGTTCATGTAGGCGACCGACTTGCCTTCACGCTTGAGCGAGGCGTGGGTTTGGTTCCAGGTGATCGCGGCAACGACTTCGCCGGACGCCAGACCTTGGCTGAGCGAGGTTTCGTCGCTGGAGATGAAGCGCGCGGCCGCTACGAACTCGCGCAGTTTCTCCTGGACCGTTTTCCACTGTTCGGGGGTCATGTTGTACGGATCGATGCCCCAGGTCTTTGCGATCAGCGTGACTGTGTCGTCGACGCCGTCGAGACCGGCGACTTTGCCCTTGTACTTCGGATCGAAAAGGATCTTCCAGCTTTCCTTGCCGACGTATTCAGGCGCGAGGTCGGTACGGTACGTGACCGACGTGTTCGCCCAGTATTGCGGGATGAACCAAGCTTCGGTCTCGGACTTCATCATGCCCGGGATGTTCTTCAGGTAGTCCGGGATGTCTTTCCAGTTCTTCAGCTTCGTCACGTCGATCGGCTGAATGAGGCCAGCTTCTTGCCAGCGGCCGAATTCGTACGAGCAGGGGCCCATGACGTCGGGTTTGTAGCCCGTGCGCATTTTGGCGAAGGCTTCGTCTTCGTCGGCCCAGATCGCAACTTGCGGTTCGACGCCGTACTTCTCCTTGTACTCGGCGAGGAACGGCGGATCGCCCCAGTTCTCCCACGTGAAGAGCAGCGGTTCGGCCGATGCGGTTTCGGTGGGGGGCGTCTCGCCCGTCTCAGCCGGCTTCTTCATCTGGGTGAAGTAGTAGTAGCCGCCCGCTCCAAGCAGAACGATCGCGAGGATCGCAATCAAGGATCTATTCATCCAGGGTCCTTCCCTTCATTGTTTCGCGCACAAAAAAACATGCGGTCCGCAATTAGCGAACCGCATGCCCAATCACGTCAAGCGGATTGTTGTCGCTCTACCAGCTTATTGAGCCGGGGGAGCGGCCGGGTCGGCCGGAGCCGCTGCCGGGTCGGCCGGAGCCGCTGCCGGGTCGGCCGGAGCCGCCGCCGGGTCAGCCGGAGCCGCCGCCGGATCAGCAGCAGCCGGGTCGGCCGCCGCAGCCGGATCGGCCGCAGCCGGGTCAGCCGCCGGATCCGCCGGGGCTTCAACCGCCGTCGCGTCCGTGCCTTCAGCCGGCTTGTTCATCTTGTTCGTGTAGTACCAGTAGGCTGCGACCGCCAGGATGACGACCGCGATAAAGAGAAACAGACCAGTCCTATTCATTCTTTCTCTCCGTTTATGGCCGCCACGCGGGCGCCATTAATCCCCGATCATCGCGCGAACGTAAGTGAAGTCAAAGCGTACAGCCCGCTTGCAAGAAAAAAGGCAGCCTAAGCCGCCGTCTTGCAAAGTCCCTCACCGCACGCTCTCGCACGACTTGCACAAACACTAACATCTCCCCAATTGCCAACAAGCGCGGCACGGCGGCACACCCGCGGGGTTCTGACGCGGGAATCGGCGCTTGATCCCGGCAGAATCGTTAGGCTTTCGGACAATCGGCGGTTGATGGGCGCATTCGTCGCGGCCTATGTTGCGGTGCACGATCCGGGGGGCCTTGGGGGCACGCCAATCGTGGGGGCGAAATAGCCGATCGAATGAACGTTCATCGTAGCTCACTCGCAGAAGAGTCGGGGGCGTCGCGCGTTGGTGCGGCGGAGGTCGAAGCGTTCTTGGGCGCCAACCCGGACGTCCAGTACGTCGACTGCGTGTTCGTCGATCTGTGCGGAAATGTGAGAGGCAAGCGGGTCGGACGCGGCGAACTTGAAGCGGTCTTTGGCGCAGGGCTCGTGGTCCCGCACTCGATCTACTTCCTGGATGCGCGCGGCGAAAGGGTCGAGTCACTCGGGGCGCGCATCGCGGGAGCGGGGACAGCTTGGCCCGTGGCCGGGTCGCTTACGCCGGTGCGTTGGGCGCAGCGGCCGCATGGTCAGGTGTTGATGACGCTGTGCGGCGAGCGCGACGAACCGTTCTTCGGCGAACCGCGCAATGTGCTGCGGCGGGTGCTCGCGCGGCTTGCGGACTACGACGTCACGCCGCATGTGGGTGTTGCGATCGATGCGACGATCGTCGAAGGCGAGCGGACGAAGGACGGTGCGCCGCAACCTGTTCGGGGCGATCACGCGGGCATCGAGGGATTTCGAGCCGAGTTGGCAGAGGCTGCCCAGACGCAGGGCTTGCCTGTGCTGAGCGTGAGATTGCAGGGCGCGCAGCTGTGCGCCGGCTTCGAGCCTCAACCAAGTGCGATCGCGGCGGCGGATCATGCCGTCTTCCTGCGGCAGATCGTTCGAGCGGTGGCGCGCAAGCACAAGCTCGATGCGCTTACGATGGCGATGCCCTTGCTCGGATGCGGCGGCAACGCGATGCGGGTTTCGGTGGACCTCCGGCGGTCGTCGGGCGAGAGCATATTCGGCGGCGATTTGGTGCGCTTTGCGGTGGGCGGGTTGCAGGCGTTGTTGGCGGAATCGCTCGCGTTGTTCGTCCCGAGCGCGCACTCGTTCCGCCGGTTTGCGGGAAAGGGGTCATCGCCTCGCAATCGGCGATGGGGTTATGAAAACGCGGTTGCGAACCTCTCGGTCGCAGCGCCTGCCGGGGGGCGCCCTTACATCGATCATCGGGCCGCCAGTGCGGATGCGAACCCTTACCTCACTCTGGCCGCGATACTGGCGGGGCTGCATCATGGCATCGGCCAGAACATCGACGCCGGCCAACCGACCGATGCCGACGTGAGGGGCTTCGTCGACCCAACATTTCCGGTGAGCATCGACGCGGCGTTACTGGCGCTCGAAAACGGCGGGGTGCTGCGCGAGTACTTGGGGCCCGACTATGTCGACCTTTACTGCGCCACGAAGCGCGCGGAACTGGAGCGGTTCCGCGACGCGATACCGGCGCACGAATACGACTGGTACGCCTAGGCGCGGCCTTCTTCGGCGAACGGCAGCGTGAAGTAGACGCTGGTGCCGATCGTGGGCTCGCTTTCGATCACGAGTTTGCCGCCGTGGAGTTCGACGAGCGCGATCGAAACCGGAAGCCCCAAGCCCATGCCGCCGTTGTTCTGATGGCCCGCCGTTTCCGCCTTCTCGAACGGCTTCATGACGCGCGGGATGTCGTTCTCTTCGATGCCTATGCCGGTGTCGTGAATCCAAATGGCCACGCCGTTTTCGGTCGCGCGGGTTTCGACAGTGATGAAGCCGTCGGACGAGTTGAACTTGATGGCGTTGGTTAAGAGATTCAACATGACCTGCTTGATCGCACGCCTATCCGCTTTGACCGGCGGGAGTTCCGGCGTGGTGACGCGGAACTGAAGACCGGCCTCGTCGGCCTTCGGCTTTATCGTCTTGATCGCATCATTCACGAGTTGCGACGGGTCGGTGGCGACGAATTCGAGTTCGATCTTGCCGGACTCGATCCGCGCCATGCTGAGGACGTCGTTGATGAGGTCGAGCAGGTGCTGACCGGAACGGTTGATGTCGCTTGCATATTCGGCGTAGCGCGGGGGGAGCGGGCCCAACATCTCGTTTCGCATCACGTCGGAGAAGCCGATGATGGCGTTTAGCGGCGTGCGTAGCTCGTGGCTGACATTGGCCAGAAACTCGGACTTCGCGCGGCTGCCTTCCTCGGCGCGTTCCTTTTCGGATTCCAACCTCTTGGCGAGATCCGAGAGTTCGCGCGTTTGGGTTTCAAGAAGGCTGCGCGAGGATTCGAGTTCGTCTTCGTGCGCCTTTAGGGCGGTGATGTCGGTTGCGACGGCGATCTTGCCGCCTTCGAGCGCTCGGCGTTCGCTGACAAGCAGCCAGCGGGTGCCGGCTTTTTGCAGTTCGATCGTACCGGTATTGCCCGAAGTGTCGAACATTTCGAGCGGTGCGCCGCTGTCGGCGCTTTCGCCTGGAGCCGTTGCGCGTTTGAAGATTGCCTCGCGCGACTCGCCGGCGCGAACGCCGTCGATACCGTAGAACTCCTGAAAGCGCTTATTGCAGACGATGAGTTGGTCGTCGCGGTCCCATAGGACGAACGCTTCGGCCGCGTTCTCGAAGGCAGCTTCGAGAACGCGTTCGACGGCGTCGACCCGAGCATCGGCGCGTTTCTGGTCGGAGATATCGAGAACGATGCCGGACAGGCGGCCATCGTCCGAGCGAAGCGTGCGATAGTGCTGACCTTTGGCGCGCATCCAGACCCAGTGGCCGTCGGCATGTTTCGCACGGAACGACCGGTCGTAGGCGTCGGCGCCGGAGCGGACGGAGCTTTCGATGGCGTCGAGGACAAAGCGGTCTTCCGGGTGGATCAGTTCCTGAGCTTCGTCGAGCGTCAGAACGCGGGGCTGTTTGCCTCTGCCGAGAAGTGCGTTCATCGCGCCCGACCAATACAGACGCTTGTGGGCGATATCCCAGTCCCAGATACCGCATTTGGCGCCGCTGACCGCGAGCTCGAAACGCTCTTCCGTCCGGCGGAGCGCACCGTCGACGCGGGAAGTTCGCTCCATCTGGTTCAACAGCGCCCAGGCGAGCGCCGCGCCAAGCAAGCTTGGCCCGAAGATCATGATCGAATAGAGCGGCAGCGATTGATACCAGCCCGACAGTGCGTCGGCGGCGCGCACGATCGTCACGAGGCGCAGATCGTAGCCCGGGATCGCGCGTGTGGTGGTTAGGTAGTTGGCACCGCCCTCGCTGATGTAGCGCAGCGACGGGGTGGTTGAAGCGGTCGCCGGGATGACGGCGGCGACTTGTGCGTAGAGCGCGTCATCGATCGTGGTAGAAGCGATGCGGCGCGTTTGCGCGTCGGCGAGGACGACGCCAACGCTCCGGCTACCCTGGACGCTTTCGATCAAGCTGGTCAGATAGCGCGGGTCGATGAGCGCGAACATGTATTGGCCGGCAATGCTATCGCTGCGCATGGCAACGGCGAACGGACTCTTACCGAATTCGTTGTCGGCAAAGGTGCCGGCAACGAAGCGAACGCTTTCGGCCGTGCCGGTAAGCTTGTTGAGCAAGCTCATGTCGCTCAGGCGGCGCGGCGCGATCGGCGTGCCGTTCTTGTCCCAAGCGATGTTACCCAGAGCGTCGGTTGCCACAACGTTGATGAGGGCCGGGTCCGTCGCGATAGCGGCGCCCGGCGAGATGCGCGAGCCGCGCGCCAGCATGGTCTGCGTGCGGTCGAGCGCGTTCGTGATCAGTGCGCCGGTGACGGCGACGAACGAGCGGGACTCGCGTTCAACTTGCTCGAGTGCGATCGCGTGATCCTTGCGCATTTGTATTGCGGCTGCTGCTGCAACCGAGAGTACGGTTGCGAGCGTTCCGAAGATCACCCAAAGCGATGCACGCCGTTTTTCCGTGATCCCCGACCATGCGCCTACAGCGCGTGCTGACGACCGACGGACCGTTGTTGTTGTGGCTATTGCCATTTTTGATCGCAATGACTCGAATCAGGTCCAGGCGCCGATTATGTCGGTCGGCTAGGGCCCGGAATACCCAGTGGGTGCGATCTGCAACAGGTGAAGCGGGAATCGTTGCCGAGAAGACTCAGCCTAGGGTCTTCTCAGTGATCTCCGCGACGTTACGGGATAAGCCCTTCGTTTCCTTGATGCGGGTGAGTTGTTCGCGCATCAGTTTTTGGCGTTTAGCATCAAATCGCCGCCAGGTTTCGAAGGCCCCGCACAGGCGTGCCGCAACCTGTGGATTGAGTTTGTCGAGCTTTTGGATGTGATCCGCGAGAAAGGCGTATCCCGACCCGTCGGCTGCGTGGAAGCGGAGCTGATTGTTCATGACAAAGGCGCCGATCAACGCACGGACACGATTGGGGTTTTCGATATTGAAAGCCGCGTGTTTGGTCAGCGCTTTGACCTGAGCAAGTGTGTCTGCCCTGCAGGAGCTGGCCTGGAGGATCATCCATTTGTCGGTGACCAAGGGGTTCGTCTTCCATTGATCGTAGAACTGGCGGAGCGCTTTTTCGCGCTCGTCGCCGTCCATGTCGACGAGGGGCGCCATGCCCCCAATCTTGTCGGTCATGTTGTCGGCCGAGCGGAACTGCTCGAACGCCAGGCTGCGCGTTTCCTTCGTGTCCTCTGCGGTGAGATAGCGCAGGCACATATTGCGTAGAGCCCGTCGCCCCGCCGATGTCGCGTCGGGCGAGAAGGGTTCGTTGCTTTTAAGGGATTGGTAGGTGTCGCGAAGGCTCGACGCATGTGCGGCAGCGAGAGCTTTTCGTAGTGTTTCGCGAGCAAGGTGGATGGCGTCAGGATCGGCGTCTTCGATGAACTGCGAGAGTTCCATCTCCGACGGGAGTAGGATGGCGAGCGCGGCGAAGGCCGGGTCTTTGCGCGCGTCGCTGAGCAAAGCGCCGAAGGCCTCGACGAGAATAGGATCGGCTTTGGGCGACTTGCCTGCGCGCACATCTGCCGTCATGCGCACGAGTGCCGCGGTCGTCAGCGTCTGACCTGCTTCCCAGCGGTTAAACGCATCCGAGTCCTTGGCCATGAGAAACGCACGGTCGTCTTCCTTGAGATCAACATCGAAGCGCACGGGGGCCGAGAAGCCGCGGCCAATGGAGGGGACTGGGGCTTCGGTCACGCCTGACAGTTTGAACGTTTGCTTGGGCTTGCGGAGGTTCAGCACATGCGTCGTAGCTTCGGCGCCGTCGAGGGCGATCGCCAAGTCGCGCCCGTTCTTGCGCCCGACCAGACCGAGGGCGACGGGAATGTGCATCGCCTCTTTCGACTTTTGACCGGGTGTGGGTGCCAGCTGTTGTTCGAGCGTGATCTCATAGGTCTTTGCGTCGGCGTCGTATTTGCCGCGAGCTTTCACATGCGGCGTTCCCGCCTGCGCGTACCAAAGCTTGAACTGTGAGAGATCCGCATCGTTTGCGTCTTCCATGGCCTTTATGAAGTCGTCGCACGTTGCGGCCGTTCCATCATGCCGCGCGAAGTAGAGATCGGAGCCTTTGCGGAAAGCTTCGGCACCCAGGATCGTGCGCACCATGCGGCAGAGTTCGGCACCCTTCTCGTAGACGGTCGCCGTGTAGAAATTGTCGATCGTCAAATAGGAATCCGGGCGTACGGGGTGGGCGAGGGGGCCCCCATCCTCTTGAAACTGGCGGGCACGCAACGCGCGGACATCGCCGATGCGTTCCACGGCAGCCGAGCGCATGTCGGCGGAAAACGATTGGTCGCGGAAGACGGTAAAACCTTCCTTAAGCGAGAGCTGGAACCAATCGCGGCAGGTCACGCGGTTGCCGGACCAGTTGTGGAAGTACTCGTGCGCGACGACGGCTTCGATCTGATCGTAGTCTACGTCGGTCGCGGTGTCGGGGCGCGCCAGGATCAGCTTGTCGTTGAAGATGTTGAGGCCTTTGTTTTCCATGGCGCCGAAGTTGAAAGCGCTGACGGCCACGATGTTGAACACGTCGAGATCGTATTCGCGGCCGTAGGCGTCTTCGTCCCACTTCATGGAGCGTTTGAGCGCGCCCATAGCAAAGTCGACTTTGTCTTCGTTGCCGTGTGTGACGTAGATGCCAAGCTTCACACGGCGGCCGGTGCCGGTCACGAAGTGGTCTTCGACATGGGCGAGATCGCCCGCGACGAGAGCGAAGAGGTAAGCCGGCTTGGGGAAGGGGTCTTCCCATTCGGCCATGTGACGGCCACCCGGAAGCGCTGCGTATCCGTCAGGATTGCCGTTCGAGAGCAACACAGGAAAGCGCGCGCGATCGGCGATCATTCGCACGCGGTAGGACGACATGTTGTCGGGGCGGTCGTAGGAGTAGGTGATGCGGCGGAAGCCTTCGGCCTCGCACTGGGTGCAGAACATGCCGTCGGACATGTAGAGGCCGCTCAAGGCGGTGTTGGCTTTCGGGTTGATTTCGACCGCCGTGTCGAGGCGGAAGCGTGTCGCGGGCGGGTTCTTAATCGTGAGCGTGTCGGCCGCGACTTCGTACGCGTCTATCGGGAGCGGGCGGCCATCCAGTTTGACGTCGAGGAGCTTCAAGTGCTCGCCGTCGAGGACCAGTGCGCCGCCGGCGTCGCCCTGGCGCTCGATGTGCAGCGTCGCATAGACGCGCGTCGCGGTCTCGTCGAGGTGAAACTCGAGTTCGGTCCGCGCGACGCGGTATGGTGCCGGGCGGTAGTCTTGGCGGCGGATCGGAATCGGCGTCTCGGTCTTCATCGCGGGGCCCTAGCGGTTGAGCCCCGGTTTGTAGGCGATTTGGCGTGTTGCGCGGTAGACCCTATTCGAACACGGCGTCGAGATCGAGCTTGGGCCCCGCGAGCCCTCCGAACGTGCCGCGCTCGGCGATTTCCTGTGCGGCGGCGGAGAATCCCCGCCATGCCGCGCGCGCGAGCGAGCCGCCAACGCTGATACGGCGCACGCCGAGTTCCGCGATCTCGGCGACCGTAATCCACGGTCCGCCGATGAGGTTTACGGGTTTCGGCGCTACCGCATTCACAACTGCGGCGATGTCGTCCTTCTTGCTCAATCCTGGCGCGAACAAGCAGTCGGCACCGGCGGCCGAATAAGCCTGGAGGCGTTTGATCGTTTCGCCCAAGTCCGGGCGGCCGGCGATGAAGCCCTCCGAGCGCGCGGTCAGCAGGACGCCGGTTCCGGTTTTGTCGATCGCGGCGCGTGCGGCTTTGATGCGCTGCACAGCGGTGTCGAGCGTATAGAGCGGTTCCCCGCCATCGCGCGTGGAATCTTCGACGGAGAGCCCGGCGATGCCAGTGATGGCTGCTTTGGCCACATTGGCGGCGACGTGTTCGGGCTCGGCAGCGAGACCGTCTTCGAAGTCGGCGTTGACAGGGATGTTCACGGCGTTCGCTAAGGATTTCAAGTGCGCCAGCAGTTGATCGAGCGTCACATCGTTGTCGCTGCGCCCTTGCGACCACGCGAAGCCGGCGCTCGTGCTCGCGATCGCTTTGAAGCCCAACTTCTCAAGGTATTTCGCGCTGCCGGGATCCCATGGGTTTGGAATCACGAAACAGCCGCTCTCGTGCAAGCGGCGAAAGGCGTCGACTTTAGATGCGGGCATGGTTGGCTTCCGTAAAGACTTCGGGCGTCACACCGGTGTGGCGGACGCCCGAAACGGAAACTTCCCGGAAGCTGATGTCAACAGACTATTGCGGGATGTCCTGTTCGATGTAGCGCAGCATGGCTGCGGCTTCCTTTGAGAGTGTCTGAACCTCGTGCGGGACGTTCTCCGGCTCGAGCTTCACGAAATCGTTGAGCACGCGGAGGAGAGCTGCCATTTTCGGCGCACTCACAATCATGCGCGCTTGGTGCTCGATCTTTTCGGGGTAGAGATCGTACTCGGCACCAGGAACGCGCCAGCCGCCCCATTCGGCATCGCCCGTCACGACTTGCGGGTGAGTGCCGGGGTAGGGGTGCGTGCCGCATTCTTCGGGTGCTTTGTATTTGTTCTTGGCGCGCACCATTCGCCAATTCTCGGTTCCGATGGCGACGGACGTCGAGTTGTGGGCTTGCTCCGTCTGCAGTTCCTCGGCGGAGAATTCGCGGCCCAAACCGACATCGTAGAAGATGCGCAGGGGTTCATCCAGGCCCTTGGCCCAGTGGGGTACGACGCGTTCGATCGTGGACCACGTGCCAACGGTTTTGACGTAGATGCGCTGGTTCTTGTGAAAGACTGCTTTCGCCATGACTGACCCCTGGCGCCTATGTTGGCGCTTTCATCCCAGTCTGAGAGCGTGACGCAAGCGGCTTAAGTTGCGGTTAAGCCGTCATTCGGCCGGCGCGACTTTGGGCCTGGAAAAGCGCGCGGTTAGGCGGGCGAACCGTGCATACGCGTCGGCCATTAACGTGTAGGCAACCGGAACGATGAAAAGCGTCAGCAGCGTCGACGACAGGATACCGCCGATCATGAGGACGCCCATGCCGTTTCGGAACTCCGCGCCCTGGCTCATCGAGATCGCGACGGGGATCATGCCGAACACCGTCGCGAGTTGGGTCATGAGCACGGGGCGCATACGGCGGGGCCCGGCTTCTTCCATCGCCGTGCGCGCGTCGAGGCCGCGCGTTTCGCGGGCGGTGTTGGCGTAGTCGACCAGGAGAATGCCGTTCTTCATGACAAGGCCCATGAGTGCGATCATGCCGATCTGGGCGAACATGGTCATCGTCATGCCGGTGAAGGAGAGCGCTGCGAACGCACCGACGAACGACAGCGGCGCGGTCAGCATGATAATCGCGGGCTGGGAGAAGCTGTTGAACTGGCTTGCCAAGATCATGTAGAGCGCGACCAAGGCGAGCACGAAGGCGAAGCCGATCGCGGCGGCCGATTCCTTCATGCGTTCAGCCTGGCCGAGATACGTTCCGGTATAGCCTTGGGGTAATCCGACGTCGCTCACGATCTTTTGCAGCTTGTCGGTCGCGGTGCCGAGGGCAACGCCTGGCGGGTTGTTCGCCAAGATCATGATCGAGCGTGCGCGATTGCGCCGATCGACTTGGGCGGGGCCTTCTTCGATTTTGAATTCGGCGAGGCTTGCCAGATCAACGAGGCTGCCGTTGTTGCTACGGACTTGGATCTGGTCGAGCTTGGCCGGGTCGTTGCGCTGCGCTTCTTCAAGACGGACGCGCACGTCGTAGCGGTTGCCGAGTTCTTCGTACGTGCCTGCATCGACGCCACCGACGAGTGCGCGCACTGTTGTTGCCAGCGGGCGGATCGGTACGGCGAGATCGGCGGCGCGGCCGCGGTCGACGTGGATCTGCACCTCGGGTTTGCCGGACTCGTAGGACGAGCGAGCGTCGGTGAACGTCGCCGGGTCGGCTCGCATGCGTGCGACAATGGCGTCGGCTTTTTCGCGCAGCACCTCGAGCGAGCGGCCCTGCAGGCCGAACGTGATAGCGGTGTTGAAGCTTGAGTTGCCGCCGATCCAGGGGACTTCCACCGCTTCGACGTGTTTTGCTTCGGGCACCGCTTTTGCGAGAAGCGTGCGGACACGTTGCATGACCACGAACTGGTTTTCGGCGAACGCGCGTTCGCGTTTCGGCGTCAGGCCGATGTAGAGATTGATCTTGTTGATGCGTGGCTGCGCGCCGCCGCCGACGGTCGCGAAGACGGTTCTCACGTGCTCGGTTTGGAGGAGAGCCTTGTTGACGCGCTCGGCAACCGCCTTCGTGTCGGCCATGCCGGTGCCGTAGGGCAGATCGATCGTCGCCAGGAACTCCGCGCGATCGGTCTTGGCTTGGAAGTCGAAGGGGATGCCGCGAGCGATCATCATGCCGAGCACGATGGTCGCAAAGCCGATACCCAGAACGATCCAACGGTGTTCGAGCGACCAGTGCAGAACGCGCTTGTAGGCGCCCTCAAGGCCGTGATGGAAGGATTCGAAGCGCTGGGCGATGGGGCCGAGCTTCAGCTTCGTGAGGAACTTCGCGCAGAGGGCCGGTGTCAGCGTCAGGGATACCAGCAGCGACACAAGCACCGAGAACACGATCGCGAGGCCGTACTGGTAGAAGAAGCGGCCGACCACGCCTTCCATGAAGGCGATCGGAACGAACACCGCGACGACGGCCCAGGTGCCGGCCATGACGGCGACGGCGACTTCGCTGGTGCCCCGCGAAGCGGCTTCGGCGGGGGCGAGGCCCTCTTCCAGCTTGCGGTGCACGCTCTCAAGGACGACGATCGCGTCGTCCACGAGCAGGCCAACGGAGACCGAGAAGGCCATCAGGGTCAGGTTGTTTAGCGTGAAGCCCGCCCAATAGAAGGCGAAGAACGTCGCGATGAGCGACGTCGGCATGGCAACGGCGACGATCACGGTTGCTCGGAAATCGAGCAGAAACGCCATCGTGATGACGACGACGAGGAAGATGCCGAGGACGATGTCGAAGCCGACGTCGTTGACGGATTCTTCGATGAACAGCGAGATATCGCGAGCGATCACCATGTTGACGCCCGCCGGCACGGCGCTGCGCATGGCTTCGATTTCGCGCTTCACGGCCTTGGCGACTTCGACCGTGTTTTGGCCGGATTGGCGGCGGACTTCGAGCGAGATGCCCGGTTTACCGTTCAGGGTCGCGAAGGTGCGTTCGTCTTCGGCGCCGTCCTCGATGCGCGCGACATCGCCGAGCAATGTGGGGAGCGCGAGCTGACGGTACGAGACGACGATGTTCTTGAACTCTTCGACGCTTTTGACTTCGCCCTTGGTTTTGACGCTGAATTCTGCGCGTTCACCCGAGAGCGCGAGGTTGCCGCCTGGAACGTCTGCGTTCTCGCGGCGAAGCGCTTGGATGACGTCGTCCGCGGTGACGTTCGTGCCGCGCATCTTGTCGGCGTCAAGCCAGATGCGGACTTGCCGTTTGCGGCCGCCCAGGATCGTTACCTGGCCGACGCCAGCAACGCGCTGAATGCGTTCTTTGATCTGCTTGTCGGCGAACTCGGTCAGCTCGCGCGTGGGCATGTCGCCGGACAGCATGACGGACAGGATCGGTTCCGCGTCAGGGTCGATCTTTTGGATGATCGGCTGCTCGGCATCTTGCGGCAGGTCGCGGATGGCAAGGTTGACCTTGTCGCGGACATCCTGAGCTTTGACGTCTGCGTTTTCGGTCAGGCCGAACTCAATGATGATTTGCGACAGGCCCTCGAAGCTTTGCGATGAAAGCGATTTGATGCCGGAGATCGTGTTGACCTGGGCTTCGATCGTGTCGGTGACGTCGGTTTCGATCGCGTCGGGGCTTGCGCCGTCGAGCACGGTCATCACGTTCACATAGGGGAATTCGACCCGCGGGAAGAGGTCGACGCCGATGCGCTGCAGCGATACCCAGCCCAGCGCGACCAGCGCGCCGATGACCATGGTGGCCAGGACGGGCCGACGGATCGAGAGGTCGGAGATCCACATGTGTTAGAGCTGCGCCTGGGTGTTGACCTTCGGCGCCGGCGCGGGGTGATCGATTTTGACCGGGACGCCGTCGGCGAGCTGCGAGAGGTTCGGGCCGGCCAGCAGCTCCGTGCCCTCCGGGACGTTGCTTACGATTTCCACGCGCTCGCCATCTAGTTCGCGCGTTGAGAGCTTGATCTTCTTCGCGCGCCCATTGTCGGCGATGAAGGCGTAGCGCGCGCCGTCGGGGCCCAAGATCGCGCGGCGGTCGGCGACTGTGGCAGTTCGTGCTTCTGGTATCAGCTCGACGCGGCAGTAGAGACCGGGCAGAATCTTGTAGCCGGGGTTCGGTAGGGCGAAGCGGACTTCGACGCTACGTGCCTTGTAGTCGACGCCATAGTTGATGACGGCAACTTTGCCCTCGAACGGCTTTTGGATGCCGTCGACGAAAATCCGTCCGGTCATGCCCACTTTCAATTGTTCGAAGTAGGTGGCCGGCGCGACCACGATGACGGCGAGCGGGTCGATGCCCATGATCTGCACAACGCCGCTGGCGCCGCCGGGCATGCCCCCGAAGCGCGTCGCCATGAAGCGACCCTCATACACGTCCTTGCGAGAAATCACGCCGTCATAGGGTGCGCGTACGACGGTGTCTTTCAGCATCTGACGGGATTGTGCGAGGCGCGCTTCCCAAACGCCGAGCTGAGCGGAGGCGACGTCGCTGTTCGTGCGGGTTGTGTCCATGCGCGCTTGGCTGACCCAGCCGCCGCTCTTCAGCGAGTCTTGGCGCTTCATCTCGGCTTGCGCATTGCGGAGTTGCGCGCGGGCGAGAGCGACTTGCTTTTCGAGCTCTTGGACTTGCAGGCGGATATCGATGTCGCGCGTACGGAACAGGATGTCGCCCTTCTTCACACGGCTGCCGACGCCGACCATGACTTGTTCGATGATGCCGTCGACGGAGGGGCCGATGTCGGTTTGGCGGGACGGTGTGAGCGAGCCGGTCGCCATGATCGGCGTCG
This sequence comes from uncultured Flavobacteriaceae bacterium, assembly GCA_964647355.1. Classification (GTDB taxonomy): domain Bacteria; phylum Pseudomonadota; class Alphaproteobacteria; order Micropepsales; family Micropepsaceae; genus SZUA-430. Next base: position 19,157 of record CAZYGK010000040.1, read on the forward strand.
CGATCTGCGCCTTGGTCACTTTGACAGGGGTCACGGTGACGGCGAGGGGGGCCGCGGGCTGGGCTGCGTCTTTGGCTTCGGACGGCTGTCCGCAGCTGGCGAGCGTCAGGAGCGCCACGGTGAGAAGGGCGGCGGAAACGGCGACACGTGCGTTCATAACGCGGATAAACCTATTGACGTCAGGAATTAGTATACGAGATTACTATATGCTAAGATACCAATTCGTGAAAAGTCAGGTTGAACGGCTTTGAGTGAGGCATTTTCGACTGCTGAACGTGGGAAATCCGTACGGAAGCGCCGGGCGAGTAAGGCCGTTCCCGGCTCTGCGAACCAGCGGCTGCGCGCGGAACTCGAGGTGGAAAGTGCGCTCGGGTGGCTGTTCAGCGACATCCACCGTCTGCTCGGCAAGGATTTCGATACCCGCATCGGCGGGCTTGGCCTGACACGAGCGCAGTGCCGCGTCCTGTACACGATAGATCGGGCCGGTACGGCCCTCACGCAGACGGAGATCGCGGAGCTGACCGAGATTGAGAAAGCCCCGCTCGGGAAAATGTTGGACCGGCTTGAGCAAGGAGGGTGGATTGTTCGAAGGTCGGATCCAAATGACCGGCGCGCTCGCAGGGTTTCCGTTACGGCAAAACTAGAGAGGGCGTCCCCCCTCACCGCTGCAGCCGCGAAGGGGACATTTGCACGCGCGCTACAAGGTATGCGACAGAGTGAAGTGAAAGAGTTGATTGCGCGGCTGGAGAAGCTGAAGCGCAATCTCGGCGGCGACGACGACTGACGCGCCTGCGCCGCCCCAAGGCTTCAACTTTGAGGACCGCGCATGAACTTCGATTTCTCAGACGACCAGAAAATGCTCAAGGATCAGGCGCGCAAGTTCCTGACGGAGAAGTGCTCGACGAAAGTCGTGCGCAAGATTCTCGAGAGCGACGAGCCGTACGACAAGGCGCTGTGGAAGCAGATCGCCGAGATGGGGTGGCTTGGGACCGCGATCCCGGAGGAGTTCGGCGGGCTTGGGCTTGGACATTTAGAGCTCTGTGTGATCGCCGAAGAGTTGGGCCGGGCTGCTGCGCCGGTGCCGTTCTCGTCGTCGGCCTATCTGGCGACGGAGGCGATCCTGCTTGCCGGGTCGGCGGAGCAGAAGAAGAAGTATCTGCCGAAGCTTGCCGACGGATCGTTGATCGGGACGTTTGCCATCGCCGAAGGGCCGCAGCCTGCGATCCCGAAGAACGTCAAGGCGTCGTTCAAGGGCGGCAAGGTGGACGGGACGAAGCTTCCGGTGCCGGACGGCGATGTCGCCGACTTTGCGGTTGTTCTGACTCGCACATCGGAAGGCGCAGGTGAGCGCACGCTGTCGCTTGCCATTGTGGACTTGAAGGGCGCGGGTGTGTCGCGTCGCACTGTGAAGACGGTCGATCCGTCGCGCAGCCAAGCCGAGCTGACGTTCAAGGGCGCTGCCGCTGAGGCGCTCGGGCCTGCAGGTGACGGTTGGGACCTCGCCAAGCGCGTGCTGGATCGTGCCGCAATCTTGATGGCGTTCGAGCAGGTTGGTGGGGCGGATGCTTGCCTTGCGATGGCGAAGGACTATGCGCTGAACCGCTATGCGTTCGGGCGCACGATCGCTTCTTTCCAGGCGATCAAGCACAAGCTCGCCGACATGTACGTGCTGAACGAGCTCGCGCGCTCGAACGCGTACTTTGGTGCGTGGGCGTTGTCCACGAACGCGGCCGATCTGCCGGAGGCTGCGGCCGGTGCGCGGATCAGCGCGACGGATGCGTTCCACAACGCGTCGAAGGAGAACATCCAGACGCATGGCGGCATGGGCTTCACGTGGGAGCTCGATTGCCACCTCTATTATCGCCGTTCGAAGGCGCTGAGCCTCGCGCTTGGTGCCACTCGGGTGTGGAAGGACCGGTTGGTCACGCACCTTGAGAAGAAGAACGTCGCTTAACGCTCGCCATTCGAACCGAAAGAATATCCCCATGGATTTCAACGATACACCGCAAGAAGCCGCGTTCCGCGCCGAAGTGCGCGCCTGGCTTGAAGCTAATGCGAAGCCGAAGTCGGCAACCGGGTTCTCGGCCGAGAACCCGCGCTTTCAACGCAGCGAGCAAGAGGCGCTGAAGGTTGCCAAGGCTTGGCAGGCGAAGAAGGCGGCGAAGGGTTATGCGCGCATTACTTGGCCGAAAGAGAATGGCGGCCTCGGAGGCACCCCGATGCAGCAGGTCGTCTATAGCCAGGAGGAGGCGAAGTTCGACGTGCCGACCGGCTTCTTCGAAATCGGTCTTGGCATGTGCATTCCGACGGTGACGCACTATGCGTCGAAGGATGTTGCCGCGCGCTATGTGAAGCCGGCGCTATTCGGCGAGGAGATTTGGTGCCAGTTGTTCTCCGAACCGTCTGCAGGGTCCGACGTTGCGGGCCTTAAGACGAAGGCGGAAAAGGACGGCAACGACTGGGTGATCAACGGCCAGAAAGTCTGGACGTCCGGCGCCCACTATTCCGACTACGGCATCGTGCTTACGCGTACGGACCCGAATGTGCCAAAGCACAAGGGGCTCACGATGTTCTACCTCTCGATGAAGTCGCCGGGCGTGGAAGTGCGTCCGATCAAACAGATGTCGGGCGGCGCGAACTTCAACGAGGTGTTCTTCAACAATGTGCGCATTCCGGACTCGCAGCGCCTCGGCAATGTCGGCGACGGCTGGTCGGTGGCGCTGACGACGTTGATGCATGAGCGCTTGGCCGTCGGTGGCGGGCAGGGTGGCAGCGGGCCGGATATCAAGGAACTGATCGGACTTGCCCGCGAGACCGAGCTTGAAGATGGCCCTGCCATTCGCAACGCGTCCGTCCGCGAAAAGATCGCCGAGTGGTATGTGCGCGGTCAGGGTCTGAAGTACACGACCTACCGCACGTTGACGGCGCTCAGCCAGGGCAAGGTGCCGGGGCCGGAGGCATCGATCGCGAAAGTGGTCGTCGCGCCCAAGATGCAGGATCTGTCGTCGTTCGCGATGGACCTTGAGGACATGGGTGGCGTCATGGTCGGCGAGGACTCGCCGATGATGGGCGCGTTCCAGCAGTCCTTCATGTGGGCGCCGGGCCTTCGCATCGCCGGCGGTACGGATGAGATTTTGAAGAACATCATCGCGGAGCGGGTGCTGGGTCTGCCGGCCGACATCCGCGTGGATAAGGATATCCCGTACAACAAGCTGCCGACGGGCCGGTAACGTCTACGGCAGATCTCACCCGGGAGCGCGGACTTCCAGTCCGCTCTTCCAAACTCGCCACGTACGCGGTGTTGGAGATTCTGCAAAGAGCGGACTGGAAGTCCGCGCTCCCGGGTGAGCGTGCCCTTTAGATCATTGTGGCGGTGTCGGCGATAACGTGAGACGCTTCTGCAAAACTATGGGAGCGCCGCCATGAAATTCACCTGGTTCAATCTGATGCCGTGGCCGTATCTGCCGGATGATTTCCGGGAGAAACATCGATCGGTTTGGGTGGATATCGATTCGCGTCTGTTCGACGCGGAGAAGAGCCATGAAGTCTACAACACCTACATGGACTTGCTCGAGTATGCGGGGACGCTCGGGTTCGACGGGATCGGGGTCAACGAGCATCATCAGAACGGGTACGGCATCATGCCGTCGCCGAACATCATCGCGGCGGGCTTAGCGCGGCGGACGAAGGATGTGGGCCTCGTCGTGCTCGGCAATTCGATCGCGCTTTACAATCCGCCGATCCGCGTTGCGGAAGAGTTTGCGATGCTCGATTGCATCTCCGGCGGGCGGCTGATAGCCGGGTTCCCGGTCGGGACCTCGATGGATACGAACTATTGCTATGGGCAGATACCCGCGCTGACCCGCGAGAAATATCAAGAGGCGCACGATCTCATCATCAAGTCGTGGCGCGAGCCCGATCCGTTTGCGTGGAATGGGCGCTACACGAAGCTTCGGCACGTGAACATTTGGCCGCGGCCGATCCAGAAGCCCAATCCGCCGATCCATATTCCGGGCGGCGGGTCGGTGGAGACTTACGACTTCTGCATCGACAATACGTATTCGTACTCGTATTTGAGTTTCTCCGGCTATATCCGCGGCAAGGCGCTGCTGCAGGGCTATTGGGACCGCGTGGCGCAGCGCAACGCGCCGGATACGTCGCCTTATCGCGCGGGGTTTGCGCAAACGATTTGCGTCGCCGAGACCGACGAGGAGGCCGAGCGCCTTTATTCGAAGCATGTGAGCTATTTCTACAATCGCTGCCTGCACGTTTATCCGGGCTTCGCGGATGCGCCGGGCTATCGCACGATTAAGACGATTCAGACCGGCGCGCTCTCGCAATATGCCCCGCCGATCGACGGCTACGCCAGTTTGACTTGGAAAGATTTGGTCGAGGGCGGGCACGTCATTGCGGGTAGCCCCGAGACTGTGCGCCAGCGCATGGAGGACATGATCAAGGGCCTGCGCGTCGGGAACGTTTTCTGCCTCATGCATGTCGGCGATATGCCGAAGGAAAAGGCAATGTATTCGACGAAGCTGTTCGCGGAGAAGGTGATGCCGAAGCTGCGCGGTATCTTTCCCGAGTGCGAGGGCGATGGGCGCTTCTGGTGCAAGCCGATGAAGGCTCAGGTGGCTGCTGGGCGGCTGCCCAGCGAAGCCGATGCCGTTCGTCTGGCGCGCGCGTGAGGGAGGGACACATGGAACTCAAGACCGTTCAGACGCACCGTGTTCCCGTTCGCTACTACGAAGGCGGCAAGGGCCAGCCGCTCGTGTTCTTGCACGGGGCGGGCGGCATTCTTCCGCAAGATCCGTTCCTCGATCGGCTGGCGCAGAAGTTCCACGTCTATGCGCCGCTGCTGCCGGGGTATGGCGACAGCCAGGAATGTTCCGCGTTGCGCGATATGCTCGACTTCACGCTGCACACGTCGGACGTGATCGATGCACTGGGCCTGAGCAAGCCGGTGCTCGCCGGGCATTCGATGGGCGGGATGATCGCGGCCGAGATGGCGGCGCTCGCGCCAAGGGACTTCGATCGCTTGGCGTTGATCGCGCCGGCGGGACTCTGGCTCGACGCGCATCCGATCCCCGATTTGTTCGCGATGCTGCCGTACGAGATGCCGCCTTACCTGTTTCACGACGTGGAGGCGGGCACGCGGCTGATGACGGCGGGTGTCGCGCTCAACGATCCAGAGTGGCTGAAGGGCTTTCTGGTGATGAACGCGCGGCAGATGGGAACGGCGAGCAAGCTCCTGTTCCCGGTGCCGGAACGCGGCTTGAGCGAACGGCTCTACCGGATCAAGGCGAAGACGCTTTTGATCTGGGGTGCGAGCGACAAGCTGATCCCGCCGGTTTACGGCGAGGCGTTCAGGGAAGCTATCAAGGGCGCCCAACTGACGGTGATCCCGAAGGCTGGGCACTTGGTCACGCTGGAGCAGCCGGACGAGCTGGTCTCGGCGCTTGGTACATTGGGCGGCTAGTCGCGCTGGGTGATCAGCTTCATCAGGTCGCGGTTGATGAACGTGAGCGCGCCGGTGTCGGTTCGCATGGGCAGGAACTGGCGGCTGTTGTCGTTCAACAGATCCTGAAGGCGTTGACCGGACTTGAAGACGTAGAGTTCGCCGCTCAACACCGTCCCGTCGGTGAGTTGGACCATGGCCGGCACGGCTTCCTTCGTGGCGCGCGTGCTGCTGAGTGCTGCCGTGGTGTTGTAGGTCTTCATAGCTGACGCCCCCGGTGTTGATGGGGCCACAGTATGAGTCTCGCAGGTTAAGATCGGTTGATGGCCTACGAGGGCGCGCTATTTCGCGGAAATCCAGCCCTTACGGCTACCGTCGATATCGACGACGAAGCTGTTGTTGCGCAGGTTGCAGTCGCCGTAGCGCGAGTTCGTGATTTCCAGGCCAAGGTGCTTGTACTGGACGCTCAAGGTGTAAACGCGGCGGAATTTGCCCTTCTCGATTTCGGCGGCCGGTGCCGTGAATTCGAAACGGGCTGCGATGCCGCTGTGTTGCGCGATGCGGTCGAACGGTACGGAGGCGACGACGCGCCCTTTCTTACCGGCGGCAAGGTCGTCTTCCGTGACGACGACGGCTTGTTGTCCGGGCTTGCCCATGAACGGCTGGTCGCCGATGTTGCGAACGCGCATGACGAAGGGCCAGTGGAAGACGCCGTCCGGCGTAACCCAGGCGCTCAAGCGTTGCACTCGGGTTGCGCCGGCTGGCGGGCGTTGCGCGATGTCGACTTCGAGGAAGCGGTCGGCTGCGGGGTCGGCACAGGATGGCACCAGCGGTTCGAGCTGCGGCAGGACGACGTGTTTGGGGATGTTGAGTTCGGCGGCGGCAGAGGTGCCGGCCAAGACAACGGTTCCAAACGCTGCGATTGCGATCCACTTCATGCGATGACCTTTGGGTGTTGTTGCAGGACGCCGATGCTGGTTTCGACGACGATCTTGACGGCTGCGATCAGCTGCGCCTCCGTCAGCGTGGAGGCGTGTTGCACATTGTGACCTTCGGCGGCAAGACGCGCCACCTGCGTATCCAGGTAGGGGACGTGGATGAAGCCAGCCATTTCGGGGCCGCCTTGGATGACGTGTGCCATGAGGCGGTAGAAAGTCAGGTTGCAGAGGTAGTCGCCGGCGCTGTCGGATGGGCTCACCGGAATGCGTTTCGCGCGCAAGGCCCTCTCAATGCGCTCCAGCGGCAGACCCGTCGCAAAATGTGCCGGGCCGCTCTCGATTACGCAGGTCTCAGCCGCGCATGCTCCCGTAAGGTCCGGCCGGTCGGTGGCGACGACATTGTGCGCCGTCGATTCCAGCGTAACACCCGTCGCCTTCGCACTCAGCCCGAAGGCAATGGCAATGTGGGGGCGCACTTCGGCGAGGAGCGGTTCCATCTCGCGCTCCCAGAGATCGAAGCGTACAGGCAGCGTTCGCGTGAAGAGCTGCGCGGTCGCCGGTTGCCACTTCTCGCGTTCGAGCGTCTCGACAACCCAGGCGGTTGGGTTCGCCGGCGCGCCGGGGAAAATGGAAAATCCTGTGACCAGAACACGCGGTTTCATGAGGGCATCAAAGCATGAAGTCGGTGGTGGCTCAAAGGTTCGCTATTTGGCCTTTCGCGTAACGGCCTTGCGGGGTTTTGGTGCCGTGACATTTGTCCAAGCGGTCCGCAGGGCGCTTTCGGCGGCTTGGCGGTCGGCGCGCTTCAGGTAGAGCCAGGTCGCGCCTTTGTCGCCCCACGCGTTCGGGATGCGTTCGAACATTTCAGGTTCGGCGGCCGTCATGATCTCCTGCTGCTCCGGCGTGAGTTTCACCATGGCGCGCGCGTCTTTCTCGGAGAGCGTCGAGAATATCTTGCCGCCGGCGCGGAACGACGTGAGCTCGAAATGCGGCGCTTCGCTCGCGTCCGGGAGCGCGAGCGCGAGCTTGCGAAACGCCGCAACCGTGATCACGGTGTGACCACCGGGAAGTTCGAGTTAACGGGGTCGATCATGCCGACGAGTTCGGCGTACGCACCCGATTTGCCCGTGGACTTGATGGCGCCGGTCGTCGTTTTGATCGTCACGGGCACACCCGCAAGCAGGGTCTCGAGCATGTCGGCGCGCTTCATCGTTACCGTCGCGTCCGCGGCGTCGTCGCGGATGCCCTTCTCGTGGATAAGCACGGAATTCGCCACTGAGATCAGATGCGTTTCGTTGATGTCCGTGAGAACGAGATTGATTCTCACGGTCTTACCGGCTGCCCTCTCCGGGTTCAGGCGGACGGCTGCGAAGTCGAGCATCATATCGGTCGGGGTCGCGCGCACCAGCGACATGCTCATGCGCTGCAGCGGCCAGTCGGCGGCGCCATGCCTGAGTTCCTGTGCGCCGGTCAGATAGATGTTGCGCCAGGTGCCGGCCTCCGCGCGGTAACCCAACTGCGTGTAGACGTCGGCGAGCATGGTCTTTGCCTTCGCGTTGTTCGCGTCGGCGAAGACGACGTGGTTCAATAGCATGGCCGCCCAGCGATACTCACCCGCCTTCTGCGCCGTGTCTGCTTTGGCGATCACGGCGTCGGCGCCGCCCATGGCTTCGACGTAGTGCGTGCCGGCTGCGACCGGCGGCAGCGCGTGGAGCGATGCCGGGTTCGCGTCGTACCAGCCCATATAGCGCTGATAGACGGCCTTCGAATTGTGGCTCATCGTGCCGTAGTAGCCGCGATTGTACCATTC
>CAZYGK010000041.1:0-27147 GCA_964647355.1 uncultured Flavobacteriaceae bacterium
CGGGCGATGTCGAGCTTGATGCCCTTGCGTTTGATTTCGGGGTCGAACATCGACGGCCAGGGCCAAACGGCGATCGCGACGTGGATCTTCGACTTCTGGGCGCTGACGGCCATCTGCTCGCTGCCACGGAAGGCGACGGGGCGCATGTAGGCGTCGTCCATGCCCTGCGCTTCGACGACCATTTTGCAGGCATCGTTGATTTGAGCCTGGGTGAACGGGATTTCGAAGCCCATGATCTTCGCGGACTCGAACAGGCGCGCGGTGTGCTCCTCGAGCTTGAAGACCTTCCTGTTGTAGACGCGCTGGCCCTCGAAAATGCTGGAGCCGTAGTGCAAACCGTGGGTCAACACGTGGGTCTTGGCGTCCCGCCAAGGCATCAGTTTGCCGTCGAACCAGATGTGGCCGTCGCGATCGTCGAAGGGGATGAGCGCCATTGATGGCTCCAACGTTGGTTAAGCGCGTTTTGGCCAGTATAGCCGTCCCGCTTGCGGGTGGTACAGGGTGGGCTCTATTGTGAGTCGCATATCTGCCATAACCGATATGCATGACCCTCGACCGGGCACTTTCGATGAAGGCTCAGGCGCCGCTTCTCTACCTGCGCGAAGAAGAACTGACGGACGGCATGGAGCTGTTCTTCTTTGCCGGGCGCAGCATGGCCGATGCGATGGATAAACGGCTCGCCGAGCTTGGTCTTGGGCACGCCGATTATCGCGCGTTGCATTTTGTTGCGCGCCACCCTGGTATGCCGGTGTCCGACTTGCTCAGCATCCTAGGGATCACGAAACAATCGCTCAGCCGGGTCGTCCGTGGGCTGACCGATGGCGGGTATCTCGTGCAGGCGACCGGGGTTTCGGACCGCCGGCAGCGGTTGCTCCGGCTGACGGCCAAAGGCCAGGCGGTCGAGGGCGATCTCTCGGCGCTGCAGCGGGCGCGGTTTGCCAAGGCCTTCCGCGAGGCGGGGCCTGAGGCGGTGGCCGGGTTCCGGCAGGTGTTGGGCGGTCTCTTAGCGGATACGGAACGGGCGGGCGTCTTGCGCCTGATTGCGAAGCGATGATGAGCGACAGCAAAGAGACACCGAACGGCGACGAGCATCATCTTCTGATCGTCGACGATGACACGCGCATTCGCACGCTGCTGCAGCGCTATCTGAGCGAGGCCGGTTATCGCGTGACGGCGGCCAAAGATGCGGCCGAGGCGCGGCAGTTGATGACGAGCCTCGACTTCGACTTCATCGTGCTCGATGTGATGATGCCGGGCGAGGACGGGTTCTCGCTGACCAAAGCCATTCGCGAGACGTCGAACGTGCCGATTCTGCTGCTGACGGCGCGCGGCGAGGCGGGCGACCGGATCGAAGGGTTGGAGCGCGGCGCCGACGACTACTTGCCGAAACCGTTCGAGCCTCGCGAACTCTTGCTTCGGATCGCAACGATCCTGCGGCGGGCCGGTCAGCCGACCGAGCAGGTGAAGCAGATCATTCAGTTGGGGCTTTGCAGGTTCGATCCGGAGCGCGGGGAGCTAATGCGGGAGGGCAAGCCGGTGAAGCTGACGTCCGCCGAACTACAGCTGATGCGCGTATTGGCCGCGAACCCGGGGCAGACGTTCACGCGCACCGACCTGTCGCAGCGCATGGGCGAAGTTTTGGAGCGGACGGTCGACGTGCAGATTACGCGGCTTCGGCGCAAGATCGAGAACGATCCGAAGCTGCCGCTCTACCTGCAGACGGTGCGCGGCATCGGCTATGTGCTGATGCCGGATCGGGTGGGCTAGCGTCATGTCGCGCGGGTGGCTTCGCCGATATATGCCGCGCGGGTTGTTCGGGCGCTCGCTCGTCATCATCGTCATGCCGGTCGTCGTGCTGCAGGCAGTGGTCACGTACTTGCTGTTCGACCGGCAATGGGAGGCGGTAACGACACGTATCTCGCGCGGCGTTGCCTCGCAGATCGCGTTGTTCGTGCAAAGCTACGAGACGCTTGGTGCTGAGAAGTTTGCGGCCGAGGTGCCGCGGCTGCGCGAGACGTCGTTTGGGCTCGCGCCGGTGGTCAAGACGGGGGAGAAGCTGCCCGACAGCGAGTCGCCGGCCTACGACGTCCTGAAGCAGGTGTTCGTGCGCCAGCTTGCGACAAGCATCCGGCGGCCGGTTTGGGTCGACTCGGACACGCTCGAAGATCAGGTCGATATACGCATCCAGCTTGACGGGGCGGTGATGCAGGTGCTCGCCGACCGCAAGCGCGTGATGTCGACGAATACGCATGTGTGGGTGCTGTGGAGCATGGGAACCGCGTTGATCCTGCTCTCGGTCGCTATTCTCTTCCTGCGCAATCAGATACGGCCGATCGAGCGGCTGGCGGACGTCGCCGAGGCGTTCGGTAAGGGGCGCGACGTGCCGGACTTTAGGCCTGCGGGCGCGACCGAAGTGCGCCGCGCGGGGCTTGCGTTCCTCGACATGAAAGAGCGCATCTCACGCTTCGTGCAGCAGCGGACGGATATGCTCGCCGGCGTGAGCCACGATCTGCGCACGCCGCTGACGCGCATGAAGCTCGAGCTCGCGATGATGAAGGACGATGGCTCCGTTCAAGCGTTGAAGGACGACTTGGAAGAGATGGGGCACATGCTCGACGAGTATCTCGCGTTTGCGCGCGGTCAGGCGGGCGAGGGCGCGGCGGATACAGACATCGGCCAGCTGTTGCGCGATGTCGCGACGAGCGCGCAGCGCAAGGTGGGCGCGAAGACGCCGAACAAGAAAGTGGATGTTACGGTCGGCGGCGACTTGGTTCTTGAGGTGCGGCCGAATGCGATGCGGCGCTGCGTGACGAACCTGGTCGAGAACGCCCTGCGGTACGGCAATCGCGCGGCGGTGAGCGCGAGCCAGAAAGACGACGTGGTCGAGATCGCGGTCGACGACGATGGGCCGGGGATTCCGCCCGACCGGCGCGAGGAGGCGTTCCGGCCCTTCCACCGGCTCGACACCGGCCGCACCCTGGCGCAAGGCGGTGGCGTAGGCTTGGGGCTTGCGATCGCGCGCGACATCGCGCGCGGGCACGGCGGCGACATCATGCTCGGCGAGAGCAAGCTCGGTGGTTTGCGCGCCGTGGTGCGGTTGCCGGTATGACCGCGTTTCAACCCGACTTGCACGACTATGCGTTCGAGAGCGACCCTGTCGCGACGTTGAACCGCCTACGGGCCGAGGACCCGGTGCACTGGTCGCGGCACGGCTATTGGTATCTGACGCGCTATGACGACGTTGTATCGGTGCTACAGGATCCCTCTCGTTTTTCGTCTGCGGCGGCGGGGTTCGGGACGTCCAATCCGATTGGCAAATCGGGCGACGCGGGGCGCTCGGATCAAGAGCGGAATTTGAGCCGCTCGCTCGCTGCATCGTTCAATCAGATGGATCCGCCCGATCACACGCGCATCCGGCTTCTCGTGAACTCGGCGTTCTCGCGCCGATCCATCGAAGAGCGCCGAGACCGTATCGCAGGCGTCATTGACGAGTTGCTCGATCGGGCGTCGGCGAAGGGTGCGTTCGATTTGGTCTCGGATTTCGCTTTTCACCTGCCGATTATCGTCGCGAGCGAGATCATCGGGATCCCGGCCGAAGATCGCGAGAAATTTCGCGTTACATTCGAGAACACGGCGGTGTTGATGCAGCCTAAGCGGTCCGAGGAGGCTTGGACGCGGGGGCTTGAGGCCGGGCGCTGGCTTGGGCGCTATGTGAACGAGCTGATTGCTCGGCGCAGGGCGGCGCCGCAAGACGATCTGATCAGTGCACTGATCGTTGCCGAGGAGGAAGGCTGCCGCTTGAGCGCGCCGGAAATGGTGTCGGCGATCACGACGATATACACGGCCGCAGGGACCACGACTGAGCGCATGATATCGAGCGGGCTTCTGCTCTTGCTGAAGCATCCCGAGCAGTGGCGCGCCGTGCGCGACGACAAGTCCCTTATTCCGGGCGCCGTTGAGGAGATTCTTCGTTTCCATCACCCGACGCAGTCCACGTCGACGAACCGGCGCTGTACGCGGGACGTCGAGATGCGCGGGAAGGTGATGCGCGCGGGCGATACTGTGCGCGTGGGGCTTGGGGCGGCGAACCGCGATCCGAGCGTGTTCGAGCGTGCGGATCAGTTCGACATCAGGCGCAAGATGCCGTCACCGATCGTCGCGCTTGGGACGGGGCCGCATTTTTGCATAGGGTCCGCCCTTGTGCGCTTTGAAGGGCAACTCGCGATCGAGGCGGTTGCGCGGCGCATGCCGCAGCTGAGGCTGTTGATCGAGGCGCCGGAGAAGGATCCCCGGCGGCCGGATCGCTATCGCGAGATTCTCGTCGCGGCTTGAGCTTTACTTCCGCGCTGCGGTGATCTTCTCCGCCAGTTCCTGCATCTCGGCGATCGACTCTTTCGCGCGGTCTTGCATTACTTTGAAGGCGTCGCTGTTGGCGTCGATGGCGAGTTCGGCGAGTTCCTTCATGTGTTTGAAGGCGCGGCCCACCGTCTTTTCGACCAGTTCGGCTTGCTTCTTCGGTAGGTCCCGGCCGTCGTTCGCTTTCATGAGGTCGGCGACGGATTCTTGGATCGCCTGCATCGTCTCCGTCATGATCTCGCCCTGGCGGCGCATCAGATTTTGGTAGCCTTGCGCGGCTTTCTGGTTCGCTTTGATGAGCGCTTCGAAGTTCTTCTTCTGGCTTTGCATCAGCGCGTTGTTGTCGATGCCCGGGACGGAAAAGCGGTCCCAGAAGCCCTGATCGAAATTAGGCCATTTGAAATCGAATTCGGGGAACGGGCTCTTGCTCGACATGGGTTGGTCCTCCTTGGGAGCGGCAAGATGAGCCCCTGCGGGGAGGCCCGTCAATCGGCGTCGGCGGGTTCGTCCTCGTCCTGGGGCTCACCGGCGCGCGCGTTCTGGAGGCGCTCCATCCATTCTTCGATGAGGCGCAGGCGGCGGTCGACGTGGGCCATGGTTTTGGCCAGGTCTTCGCCGTCCTCAAGCCAGATGCCCATCGATTCCGCGAGCAAGACGCCAATGCCGCGGGTGACGAGGAAGCCTTGCCAGCCGGTCGTGGGCAGGCCCGCGCTGTCGGCGATCCAGAATGCGCTGCGGACGGTCGCGGGGAGTACGTCGAAGATGACGGCCGGGTCGCCTTTGCTGTCGGCATGGATGACGCCGATCGCCGGCTTCAGGGGCGTCATCGACTCGAAGCAGCCGATGATCGCGTCGAAGGCGCGATCGCGCGGGGGGATGCTTTCGTCCGGTTCGACGGCGCGTTCGAGGGCGGCGATGTCGATGCGTTTGCCAATCAACTGCAGCAGCGCGCGTTTGTCGGGGCAGAGTTCGTGGAGCGTTGCCGGCGGGATTTTCGCCTTGCGGCCGAGCGCGGTGAGCGAGAGCGCCTTCCAGCCGTCTTTTTCGATCGCGGCAAGCGCTGCGGTGACCAGCTTGTCTTCTGGGGAAAGTTTTGTCGCCATGGGCGGTCCGAGTTTAGGTTCGCTCGCGGATTTTGGCGAGTTCGAAGCCGCGGCTGTTTGCGGCGGCGATTGCTTCGGCCAGGAGCTGTTCAAAGCGTGCGTCGGCCATGAGGACCTTGAGCGCGGCTTCTGTCGTGCCGCCGGGGCTGGTGACGGATCGGCGCAGGTCGGCCGGTGCTGTGGGGTTTGCGGCTAGAAGGGCACCCGCGCCCTCGATCGTCTTGCGCGCGAGCGTGGCGGCGATGTCGTGCGGCAGACCCAGGCGTTCGCCGGCTGCGGTCATGGCTTCCGCGAGCAGGAAGACGTAGGCGGGACCGGAACCCGATACGGCGGTGACGGCGTTGATGAGCTCTTCGCCTTCGAGCCACACGAGGTCCCCGACCGCTCGAAGCAGGTTTTCGGCGAGCTTCTTCTGGGCGGCCGTCGTCGTGCGCGTCGCATGGGCGGCGGTGATGCCTTTGCCGATCGACGCGGGAAGATTGGGCATCGCGCGCACGACAGCCTTCGGTGTGCCGAGCCAATGGCCAAGGCTTTCGATCTGCGTCCCCGCGACGATCGAGATGACCACGGCAGTGCGGGCGGCTTGTGCGTAAGCTGGGGCCGTTTGCGGCATCAGCTGCGGTTTCACCGCAAGGATCAGGGCTTCCGGATTTGTGCCGTCGAGAGCGTCGGCATCGATGCCTGTCGTCGCGCCGGCCTTGCGGTAGGCACGCGCGTCGGCGGGCTTCATTCCGGGGTCGATGAGGATGAGTCTGGGGCCCAAGCCCGCCGCGATCAGGCCGCGCGCGATGGCGCCACCCATGTTGCCGACGCCGACGATGACGATGGGGCGCCCTGTGGACGGCGCCCGTCTTTCGGTTGGGGTTAGGCGCTTCCCTGGCACTGATAGACCACCGCTGCAGCTGCTTCAGCGGCGGACTTACCGGCCCAGATGACGAATTGGAAGGCCGAATAGTAGCGCTCGCAGGCTTCGAGCGCCGAGTCGATCAAGCCTTCGCACTGTTCCGGTACGGCCATGGCGCCGCGAAGCAGCAGGCCGTGGCGGAAGATGACCTGGCCGGAATCCGGCCACATCTCGAAATGGCCGAGCCAGAGTTGCTCGTTGATGATGTTGATCAGGGCAGCGACTTCGGCACGCTTTTGCTTGGGGACTTTGACCTCAAGCTGGGCCGAGAGCTGCAGCGTTTCGACATCGTGGCGCCACGAGAAGGAGAGGTGGTGGTCCTCGCTTTGGCCGGGGAAGGACAGGTGCATCTCGTCTTCACCCGCCCGGTCGAACAGCCATTCGTTCTGAACTGCGATTTGCTCCATCAGGTCGAGGGGATTGCCTTGAGATACTTCGGCTTCGATCTGCAGTGTGCTCATCTCGTTTTGCCAGCCTCATCTCGGCCCCCCAGAGTCAACCCGCCGCCGGAGAGGGCCGGCGGCGGGATGAACAAGCAAGGGCAATTAGCAAGGTACGCAGGGAGGTGCTCCGGGCCTGGAAAACTGACGCTCCAACATTTAGTAGCCCGACGCGAAGCACCTCCCATGAATCGAAGGGTGCACTAACCGTTGAATCGCGCGCAAGAGTCTGCCTGTGGGCTGAATCATTCTTCATGTGGACTGTGTTCGCGACGCGAATCCGCGTTGGGGACAGCTTGCGGATAGATCGATACGCGACGTGTCAGAAAAGTAATCGAGTGCGAGTCCTGCGAGTCCCGCGCTTCGTGCTCAACTCACGTGGTGTGCTGATACTGAGCGTATCGGACTCTTGATGGTGAATCGCGGCCGCCTTGACACGCTCGAAGCGGCAACCGCAAGTCTCAGCTGTTGCTCGAGGTGTTAACCGCATGGCGGTCATTCCTTTTCCCGAGATCGATCCGGTTCTCATTCAAATTGGGCCGGTCGCCATCCGCTGGTATGCGCTGTCGTATATAGCAGGGCTGCTCGGGGCGTGGTGGTTCATTCTGAAATTGATTCGCACGCCGCGCCTTTGGGCCGGCCCGCCGTTCAACGGCAAACCGCAGGCGACGAGCGATCACATCGGCGATCTGTTCGTGTGGGCAGCGCTCGGCGTGATCATCGGCGGCAGGCTCGGCTACATCCTGTTCTATGGATTGATCTACGAGTGGGACAAGTTCTCGGCTGAGCCGTGGAAGATCTTCTATACGTGGGAGGGCGGGATGTCGTTCCACGGCGGCGCTGTCGGCGTGGTGCTTGGGATCATCCTCTTTGCCCGGCGGCGAAAGCTCGACATGGTGGCGCTCGGCGATCTGGTGGCCGCGGCCGCGCCGATCGGCTTGTTCTTCGGGCGGATCGCGAACTTCGTGAACGGGGAGCTGTGGGGCAAACCTACGTCGGTGTCCTGGGCGATGGTCTTTCCACAGGCCGACAATCAACCGCGGCATCCGAGTCAGCTGTACGAAGCGGGTCTTGAGGGGATCGTGCTGTTCCTCATCTTGGTCGTCATGGTCTATCGCTTCGACGCGTTGAAGCGGCCAGGCTTGTGCATCGCGGTGATGTGGGGCGGCTATGCGGTGTTTCGTACGTTCGTCGAGGTGTTCTTCCGCGAGAACGCGCATCAGTCGCTCTTGGGCGGGGCGATCTCGATGGGTTCCGTTCTGTCGTTCCTGATGGTTGCGTTCGCCGGGTTCTTCTTTTGGTATGCGCTCTATCGCAAAGGTCCGAAGCTGCTGACGCCATGAGTGACGTCGCGCAGCACGTTAAAGACCTCATCCGTGCGAACGGGCCGATCTCGGTCGCCGAGTTCATGCGGATCGTGCTCACCGCGCGCGACGACAGCTACTACCGGCGCGCCGATCCTCTGGGTGCGCGCGGCGACTTCATCACGGCGCCGGAGATTTCTCAGATCTTCGGCGAGTTGATCGGATTGTGGTGCGTAGACGTCTGGCAGAAGCTCGGTGCGCCGAAGGCGATCACGTTGGTTGAGCTTGGACCGGGGCGCGGGACTTTGATGAAGGATGCGCTTCGTGCCGCGCGCGTTGCGCCCGCGTTCTTGGGCGCGGTTTCTGTCGCGATGGTCGAAGTCAGTGAGGCTCTGCGGCGGCTGCAGCAAGACGCGTTGCGCGACGCACCCGTGGCGACGCACTGGCTCGACCGGTTCGAGGATCTCGACGCGCGCGGTCCGCTCTTCGTGGTCGCGAACGAATTCTTCGACGCATTGCCGATCCGGCAATGGGTGCGTGCGCCGGCGGGCTGGAGCGAGCGGTGCCTCGGCTTGCGCGGCGATGCGCTCGTTTTCGGCGCAGCGGGGACGGTGAATGAGGGGGTGATTGCGGATGCGGTTCGCGAGGCGCCGGTCGGATCGATTGTCGAGACGTCGCCAGCCCGCAGCGCAGTCGCGGGTATGATCGGCGAGCAGATTGCCCGGCATGGTGGCGCGGCGTTGACGATCGACTACGGGTTTGCGGGGCCAGCCGCCGGGGACACGCTTCAGGCCATGAAAGCGCACGGCTTTGTCGATGTGTTGGCGGAACCAGGCCAGGCGGACGTGACATCGCATGTCGATTTCTCGGCGCTGGCGGACGCTTTCGCGGAAGCCGGCGCCGGCGTGACCGCTTTGGCAACACAGGGCGCTTTCCTGAACCGGCTCGGGGCCCGCGAGCGCATCGCGGCCTTGAAGCGATCGGCCACCCCTCC
This sequence comes from uncultured Flavobacteriaceae bacterium, assembly GCA_964647355.1. Classification (GTDB taxonomy): domain Bacteria; phylum Pseudomonadota; class Alphaproteobacteria; order Micropepsales; family Micropepsaceae; genus SZUA-430. Next base: position 9,102 of record CAZYGK010000041.1, read on the forward strand.
GCAGGCAGCAGCGCTCGATGCGGCGTATGCCCGGTTGACCGGAGAAGCTTCGATGGGCAGCTTGTTCAAGGTGCTGTGCGCGTACGCGCCAGCGGCGCTCGAACCTGTGGGCTTTACCGACGCATGAAACCGCTTCAGTCGAAGGTGTTGCTCGGCGATGGCATCGCGCATGGGTTCTTCGGGCGGCAGGGTGGCGTATCGAACGGCATCTATGCGTCGCTGAATTGCGGCTATGGCTCGGGCGACGACAGCGCCTCGGTATGCGAGAACCGGACGCGGGTTGCGGCGTGGCTCGGCACCAGCGAAGAGAAGCTGATCACGCTCTATCAGATTCACAGCGCCGATGCGTTGCACGTGACGGCGCCGTGGACGCGCGCGGCGCCGCCGAAGGCGGATGCGATGGCGACGACACTGCGCGGCGTCGCGCTCGGCGTATTGGCTGCGGATTGCGCGCCGATCCTGCTTTCCGACGCGCGCGCCGGCGTGATCGGTTGCGCACACTCGGGGTGGAAGGGGGCGATCGGCGGCGTGATCGAGTCGGCAATCGCGTTGATGGAACGCCTTGGCGCTGCGCGGGCGCGCATTCATGCGGCGGTGGGACCATGCATCTCGCAAGCGTCTTATGAAGTAGGACCGGAGTTCGAAGCGCGCTTTGCCGAGCACGATGCGGACAACAGGCGCTTCTTCGTTCCCTCCTCTCGGACCGGTCACTGGCAGTTCGACTTGCCGGGTTATGTGACGGCGCGTCTTCAGTCGGCGGGACTGGGTGCGGTCGAGGCGTTGAATGTGTGTACCTACGGGCACAACGACGCCTATTTCTCCTACCGGCGGACGACGCATCGCGGCGAGACGGACTATGGCCGCAACGTTTCTGCCATCATGCTGACGCCATGAAGCGCCTTATCTTGCTTGTTGCCTCTGTCGCGCTCGCCGCGTGTTCGTCGGTGACGGAACCGCTCGGTATGGAAGATCCGTTTGCGGTTCCGCAACCGTTCAAAGGCATGGAACGCAACGACACTATGATCGCACAGGCGATCCGCGTTCCGGCACTTGTCGTCGGCGTGCCAAGCGGTCTCGCCGAGGATCGGGCCTTGGTGCTACGCGATCGCGTGGTTGAACTGGCGCAAGCGAGCGACATTCCGGCGCTCAGCGAGGCGAGTGTGCGGGCGTGGTCGATGACGGGGCAGGCCGCGAAGATTCAATCCGGCGGGCGTCCGGAAGCCGCGAAGACAAAGCGCGGCAAGAAACCCGATCCCGGCGGGCAGGGTGTGATCGTGTGGCGACTCGCCGATCCGGATGGTGTGGAGCGCGCGAAATTCTCCGTCACCTTCAAGACTGTCGGAGACACGCTTGCCGAAACCGACCTTCGGCTTGCCGCGCAGGAGACCGTCCGGGCGCTGGACAACGCGTTGTTGCGGCCTAGCACGCAGGTGGCGGAGGCCGTTACGTCTGTCGACAAGCCGGTTGCTTGGATCGGCGCGGTCAAGGGAGCCCCGGGCGACGGCAACCAAGCGCTGACGCGGGCACTGGCCGGGGTTTTGCCGATGAAGGGGATCACCGTCGAGGCGGCACAGGCGAAGGCGCAGTGGCGGATCGAAGGGTCGATTAAAGTCGTGGCCGGCTCGACCCAAGATGTCGTCACGTTGACTTGGCGCGTGTTGGACGCGAGCGGCAAAGAAGCAGGTACCATCGCTCAAGAGAACGCTGTGCCGCGCGGGCGGTTGTCGAAGCCCTGGCGCGAGATCGCCGGCTTTGCCGCGGAAGCTGCGGCGGAAGGTATCGCACAGCTTATTCAACAGGTTACAAGCGCTCAGCAAGGCTAGGACGCGTTGCAAGGGGGGATGGGCGTTGCTACAAGCCCCGCGCATCCTGCCTTTCCGTTCGCCAGCCCTTGTGGACAACCGCGACATGAAGCTTCTCGCCGGCAACAGCAATCATCCACTCGCGAACCAGATCAGCGAATACCTGAAAGTGCCGCTGACCAAGGCGATCGTCCGGCGGTTCGCCGACATGGAAGTGTTCGTCGAGATTCAAGAGAACGTGCGCGGCCAGGACATGTTCGTGCTGCAGTCGACGTCGTTTCCGGCGAACGACCATTTGATGGAGCTTTTGATCTGCATCGACGCGCTGCGCCGCTCTTCGGCCAAGCGGATCACGGCGGTCATTCCTTATTTCGGCTATGCGCGCCAGGACCGGAAGCCGGGGCCGCGCACGCCGATTTCGGCCAAGCTCGTCGCCAATCTCATCACGATGGCGGGGGCGAGCCGGGTGCTGACGCTCGATCTGCACGCGGGTCAGATCCAGGGCTTCTTCGATATTCCGACCGACAATCTGATTGCCGCGCCGATTTTCGAACACGACATCAAAGATCAGTTCAAGGGCGAGAAGGTCATGGTCGTGTCGCCGGACGTCGGCGGCGTGGTGCGCGCCCGTGCGCTCGCGCGGCGGATCGATGCGGACCTTGCGATCGTCGACAAGCGACGCGAGCGGGCCGGCGAGTCCGAGGTCATGAACATCATCGGCGACGTGTCCGGGCGGACGTGCATCATGGTCGACGACATCGTCGATTCTGCCGGTACGCTTTGCAACGCCGCCGAGGCGTTGATGAACAAGGGTGCGAAGGCGACCTACGGCTACATCACGCACGGCGTGCTTTCGGGCGGCGCGGTTGCCCGCGTGAAGGGATCGGCGCTGAAGCAGCTCGTGATCACGGATTCGATTTCGGCCACCGACGCCGTTAAGAACTGCCCGAATATCCGTGTGCTCTCGACCGCCCCCTTGCTGGGCGAGGCGATCCGCCGAACCTCCGAAGAACGCTCGGTTTCGAGCCTTTTTGACTGAGGCAAAACGGCCGTTTGCCTTGAGCCCTGGCTTCGTCTAAACCCCGCGCCTCTTTCCGCATGGGGCGGAATGAACAGGATAAGGGGCAAGTCCGCCCCTGAAAGGGTTCAGGAGCCATGACCGAACAAGCTACGATTTCAGCCAAAAAACGCGCTGGCAACGGCACGGGCGCTGCACGCGCCGTGCGTCGCGACGGCAATATTCCCGCCGTCATCTACGGTGCCGGGATCGACCCGCGCACGATCACGATCGCGGTGCGCGACATTGCCAAGCACTACCAAACCGGCCGCTTCACCTCCACGCTGTTCACCCTCGATCTCGAAGGTGAGAAGATGCGCGTCATCCCGCGCGAGGTGCAGGTGGATCCGGTGACGGATCAGCCGATCCACGCCGACTTCCAGCGCCTTGTCGCCGGAGCGCGTATTCGCCTCTTCATTCCGGTGCACTTCAACAACCACGCCGACTCGCCGGGTTTGAAGCGCGGCGGTGTGCTCAACGTCGTGCGCCACGAGATCGAATTCTTCTGCCCGTCCGAGCGCATTCCGCAGTACATCGAAGCGGACCTCAAGGGCATGGATATCGGCGACAGCTTGCACATCTCGCACATCAAGTTGCCAGAAGGCTTGCAGCCCGTGATCCGTAATCGCGACTTCACCGTCGCGACGGTCGCAGCGCCGTCGGCCATGGGCGAAGCCGAGGCGAAGCCGACGGCTGCGGCCGAAGGCGAAGCGGCTGCTGGTGCTGCTCCGGCTGCAGGTGCAGCTGCGGCCGCGGGTGCTGCTCCGGCTGCGGGTGCGAAGGCTGCGGCCCCGGCTGCGGGCGGCAAGGCTGCCGCTCCGGCAGCGGCTGCGAAAGCGCCGGCCGCGAAGGCGCCGGCTGCGAAGAAGTAAGCGACTTGCGTATTCCTGTTGCAGCGGCCGCCAAGCTTTTGGCGGCCGTTTGCACATGACGGCTTGAAGGTGATGTTGCTCATCGTCGGTCTCGGCAATCCGGGCGAGACCTATCAGAACCACCGCCACAACGTCGGATTCATGGCGGCGGACGCGATTGCCGAAGCGCACGGGTTCTCGCCGTCGCGCGCGAAGTTTCGCGGCCAGGTTCGCGAAGGCGTGCTGAAGGGCAAAGCGGGCGCAGTCAAGACGCTGATTCTGAAGCCTTCGACCTACATGAACGAGAGCGGGACGGCGGTGCAGGAAGCGATCGCCTTTCACAAGATTCCGATCGAGCAGGTCTGGGTGCTCTACGACGAGCTCGATCTTGCGGCCGGTAAGGTGCGCGTGAAACAGGGTGGCGGCAATGCGGGGCACAACGGCTGCCGCTCGATCTCGGCGCATGCGGGCAACGACTATTGGCGCGTGCGGATCGGGATTGGGCATCCGGGCGAGAAGGAGCGCGTGACCGGGCACGTGCTCGGGAATTTCACGAAAGCGGACCGGGCGTGGCTCGACCCGCTGCTCGATGCGATTGGCCAAGCGGCGACAAGTTTCGCCGACGGCGACGGGCCTGGGTTCATGAACAGGGTTACGCTTGCGACCCAGCCGCAGCGCGAGACGAAACCGAAGCCGGAAACGAAGAAGCCGGACGACAAGACAAAGGACTGAGGATCATGGGTTTCAAGTGCGGCATCGTCGGGTTGCCGAATGTGGGCAAGTCCACGCTGTTCAATGCGCTGACGCAGACGGCGGCGGCGCAGGCCGCGAACTATCCGTTCTGCACGATCGAGCCGAACGTGGGCGAGGTCGCGGTGCCCGATCCGCGGCTCGACACGCTGGCCAAGGTCGGCAAGTCGCAGCAGATCATTCCGACGCGCCTGACGTTCGTCGACATCGCCGGGCTCGTGCGCGGCGCGTCGAAGGGCGAGGGCTTGGGCAACCAGTTCCTGTCGCATATCCGCGAGGTCGACGCGGTCGCCTACGTGCTGCGGTGCTTCGAGGACGGCGACATTACCCATGTTGAGAACCGGATCGATCCGACGGCGGACGCCGACACGGTCGAAACCGAACTGATGCTTGCCGATCTCGAGAGCCTGGAGAAGCGTGCGCCGGCTGCGGAAAAGAAGGCCAAACAGGGCGACAAAGAAGCGAAGGTGCAGTTCGACGTCATGTCCGCCGTGCTGCCGCTGCTGCGCGACGGCAAGCCTGCGCGCATGGCGAAACTTACGGACGAGCAACGGCCGGTGTTCGAGGCCTTGCAGCTGCTGACCGCCAAGCCCATCGTCTACGTGGCGAATGTGGACGAAGGGTCGGCCGCGACCGGGAATTCGTTTTCGAAGCGCGTCGAGGAACGAGCGAAGGCGGAAGGGGCTGCGTTCGTCGTGATTTCGGCCAAGATCGAGTCGGAGATTGCTCAGTTGCAGGCGGCCGAGCGCGAGGATTTTCTGGCGACGCTTGGGCTCGAAGAGCCGGGTTTGAACCGGTTGATCCGCGCCGGCTATTCGCTGCTTCATCTGATCACGTTCTTCACGGTAGGTCCGAAAGAGGCGCGGGCGTGGACCGTGCACAAAGGGGCGCGCGCGCCGCAGGCGGCGGGCGTCATCCACACGGACTTCGAGAAGGGCTTCATCCGCGCGGAGACGATCGGCTTTGCCGACTACGTCGCCTGCAACGGTGAGGCGGGTGCCAAGGATGCGGGCAAGTTCCGGCTGGAAGGCAAAGATTACGTCGTGCAGGACGGCGACGTGATGCACTTCCGCTTCAACACCTGAGCCGAATTTACGCTGTTTCGAAGCAGATTTGCCCGCGCCCCGTCCTGCGTGGATAATGCGCGCCCGGGGGAGTTGCTGCCATGGCCGTGATGCCAGAGTGCGCGAATTGCGGGACGCCGTTGCAGGGGCCGTACTGCTCGAATTGCGGGCAGAAGGCGTCGGATTATCACCGGCCGGTTTGGTGGATATTTGGCGAGTTCCTGGACTCCGTCTTCAACTACGATTCGCGCGCGTTCCGCACGATCTGGCTGTTGTTCGCCGAGCCCGGCGAGTTCACGCGGCGCTACAACGAGGGGAAGCGCGCTTCGCTGCTGCCACCCTTCCGGCTGTTCGTGATTGCGACCGTCGTGTTCTTCCTGACGTTGCAGCTTACCGGTCTTGCGATGGTGGCCTTCAAGGTGAAGAGCGTTTCGCTTGCCGAGTTGAGTCCTGCTGCGCTGAAGCAGCTGCAGGACGAGACCAACGCGGAACTGGTGATCAAAGGCGACAAAACCATCGATGTGGTCACGATGGAGTTCTTCGTGCCCGCCAGTGCCGTCGAGCACGTCAAGCTTACGGACGAGCAGAAGCGCAACGTGCTGGGCGGCAGCGAAAGCATCAAGATCGATGCGAAAGGCGCGGATAAGGAAGAGGCCGAGTGGCTGGCGTGGATTGGCGAGCGCGCCAAGCGCATCCAGGAAGGATACGAGCGCGCGCTGGCCGATCCGATCAAGCTGAACGGGCCGCTCAATGTATGGCTGCCGCGGTTGATGCTGGTGCTCGTGCCGGTGTTCGCGTTGCTGCTCGCGATCATGCATTGGTGGCCGCGGGTGTTCCTCATCGAGCACCTTGTGTTCTCAACCCACATTCACACGGTCGTGTTCGTGGCCTTTTCGATTGTGGCGCTGGCCGCGGCGATACTCGGCGATGCCGGGTTCATGTGGGCGATTTGGCTGATCTTGGCCATCTACCTTTGGATGGCGATGTACCGCGTCTATGGGCGCAGCTGGTGGCTGACGTCCATCAAGTTTGCCGGGCTTTTGATGGTTTATTCGATCATCCTGACCGCAGGCTTCGGCTTGGTCTTCGCGATGGCCCTGTCGGAAGTCTGAGCGTTCCTTACGCGTTTGTCACCCTGTGGAAAGGGTGGTGCAAACTCCACTTTGCGATAGTGGTCATGCGCCGGATGACCACACGGCGAGAAGTCCTCAGCACTCGAAGAAGCCAGGTGCTCTTGCCTCGCACTTGGTGACGGACCAGCCGGTATGCGCCGCTCCCCAGCCGCATACCGGCTTCTTTTTTGGGTCCGACTATTTCTCTTCGTTGAGCCAGCGGTTGAAGAAACCGGCGGCTATCGCGCCTGCCAGCGGCGCGATCCAGAACAGCCAAAGCTGTTCCAGCGCCCAACCCGCGGCGAAGACGGCAGGGCCCGTGCTGCGCGCCGGGTTCACGGACGTGTTGGTCACCGGGATGCTGATCAGGTGGATGAGCGTCAGCGCGAGGCCGATGGCGATGGGGGCGAAGCCCGGCGGTGCCTTCTTGCCGGTCGTCCCCAAGATGATCAGCAGGAACATGGCGGTCAGCAGGGCCTCGGCGATGGCGCCGGAGGCAAGGCTGTAGCCGCCCGGCGAGTGTTCGCCGTAGCCGTTGGAGGCAAAGCCCGCGGTCGGGTCGAAGCTCGCGCCGCTCGAGGCGATCAGATAGAGCATGCCAGCGCCCGAGATGGCGCCCAACACCTGAGAGGCCCAGTAGGGCAGGATCTCATTCAGCGGGAAGCGGCCGCCGGCCCACAGTCCCGCGGTGACGGCGGGGTTGAAGTGGCCACCCGAGATGTGGCCGAAGGCGTAGGCCCCGGTCAGGACGGTCAGGCCGAACGCGAATGAGACGCCCAGCAAGCCGATGCCGACATCCGGGAAGGCAGCGGCGAGGACAGCGCTGCCGCACCCTCCGAGGACGAGCCAAAACGTGCCGATAAATTCGGCGGCCATTCTGCGACCGATATCCATGGTGTTTCCCCTCAAAAACGGCGTCGATTCGCGCCGGAGGCGAAAGTGTCGGCCAAGTCACAGGGGATGTCGATAACGGGGCTTTGAGGGCGCGGTTTCGGCACGGATTTGCTAAGGTGCGGTGGGGGACTTGATGGGGATCGGCGCCAGCGTGCTTGGCCTATGGATGATTGTCGCGACTTCGGTGGCGGCGGCTGTGCCAGCCGTGCCGCAGGTTGTTGTCGCGCCTGCGCAAGCCAAGGTCACGGTCGTCGATACGCGCCTGGAACGGGCGGCCGGCGCGATCGACGACGGGCGTTACGCGTTTGCGCTGGACCTCGTTTCGGGCGCATTGGGCGACGGCGGATTATCTGTCGCCGACGGTGATTGGGCGGCCTATCTGAAGGCGCGGGCGCTGACGGGGCTGGGCAAGGCCGGCGATGCCGAAAAGGTCGTGCGCGATCGCTATGCCGCGAGCCCCAATGGTTACACGTGGGCATCGCTTGTCGCGATTCTGACGACGAACGGGCGGCACGATCAAGCAGCTGCTGCGGTTCTTGAGCTTAAGGAAGAAGACTTCATCATGGTCAACCGCCTCAGACCGGCGGTGATCGAGAGCATCGTGTCTTCGCTCAGCGATGCAGCCGTGCGAAACCGGCTAATCGTGCGGCTGGTGGAAGGGCGCTACAGCGGACCTTCGTCGCAGCGGGTGCCCGACACGTTGCGTTTGCGCTACATCGCGATGTTGCTCGGGCAGCAACGCGTCGAGGACGCGGCACGCCAAACGGAGGCGTTGGAGACACCGTCGATCCTGAGCGTGATTCTCACCGACCGGGCGTTCGAGCCGATCTGGCAGCATCCGACCGTGCGTGCGTTGATGGCGCCGGGCGCGCTGGTCGCGCGTGTCGAGCGAGGGCTGCAGCTACAGCTCGAACAAGCATCGCTGACGTCGACGGATTGGTTGAATGTGATGCGTTCCCTGCGCGTGATCGGCAAAGCGGACGAAGCCGTTCGTTTGGGCTTGCATGCCGTCGATCAAGCGCGCCGCGAGAAAAAGCCTGCCGGTCCGGCGCTCAGGCTCGAGATTGCGAATGCCTATGCGGACTTGGGTCAAGCGTGGGCGGCGCGGCGCACGGCGCGGGCCCTTCTGAAGGAAGAGAGTTCGCTGCCCATTTCGTTGCGTGTGGCAATAGCGCAAGTGCTTGACGTGACGGGCGACGATGACGGCGCGTTGCAGCTCCTCGGGACGCTTGAGGGTGAGGCGCGGACTTCGGCGGTGTTGAAGGCCACCGTTTGCGCGGCTCATGATATCGGGCGGGCCGTGAAGCGCGATGAGGCGTTGCTCGAACTAGAGGCGCTCGTGGATCAAGCGCCCGGCGATGCGTTCGATGCGTTTGTGTGTACCGGGCAGAAGGACAAGGCCGCGGCGGTGCTTGGGGGAATGTTCCAGAAGCCGGAACTGCGTGCGCAAGCCATCATGCTCACGCAACTCTATGCCGATCCGATCAAGCCGGTCGCCGATCAGAGCGACATGCGTTACCGCATGAGGGCGCTGGTGGCGACCGCGGCGGTTCAGGAGGCGATCACGCCTTACGCGCGCTCGATCCCCCTGCCGTTCACGATCGCCAACGCGCGCGGTCTCTAGCGCGCGCCGGGCGCGAAGTTGACGCGGCGCGTCTCCGCGATGCCGTTCGCGGTCAGGTCGCCTTCGACCAGTTCGTAGCCCATCAGAGCGAGCGTCCGGTCGCGCAGGAAGATCGGTCTGGCGTTGCCGTACCAATCGACACACGAGGCTTGGCATTGATCGTCGACGACGCGGTTGTCGTCGGCGAAGAGCTCGCCCAAGGGCGCGAATTCGCGGTTCGTGCGGCGCAGGAACGTGATTGCAGCCGAGCTTTCGATCAACTGGCTGGCACCGGGACGGCGTGCGCGGGCGACGGGGAGCGCGAGGAAACCGTCGTCGGCAGTGCTCGATCCCGTCGGTTTGAAGAAGAAGCCGTGACTGCGGGTTTCGCCTTGGGAGGCGCGCTCGAGCGTGTAGCGGTTGCCGATGACGGGCGACTGCGGCGCGGTCAACTCCACGGCTTGGAAGTGGAGGTCGCTTGAGTCCGCGCCAACGACAACGGCATTGCGGTCGAGCGCTTCGATGCGGTCTACACCGTGCTTCAGTTCGAACTGCGCCGGGTCGCCTCCGCGAACCGGGGCTACGACCAGCGTCGACATCGCATCGCGCGGGCGGCCCCAGCTGTTGCCCGCGCCGTAGAGCACGTAGTCGCCGACGAAGCGGTTTTGCATGGTGTAGTAGCTGTCGCCGCTGGGCTTGGGCAGCTTGCGGTAGTGGCGCTGACGTGCGTCGTCGCTGCCGTCGCCGAACGCGTAGAGCGGCAACCGCAACAAGGCGACAGAGCCGCTGTTGAATTCCGGGTTCCACATCGCATCGCCGCCGCCGTTGCTGCGCACGAGCACGTTCAGGATGCCCTCGTTCCAGTCTTCGCGGAACGCGAATTGGTCAACCGGAGCGCCGCGGGTGCCGATCGCCGACGGCCGTCCGCCGTTCAGCGGCAGGCGGTAGAGCATCGCCGACGGGCTCTTGCCGCTTTCTTCGGCGTAGTAGCGCGGGTTGTTGACCCAGACATAGACGGCGTTCGCGGAGACATAGAATGTGCGTCCCGGCGAGCCCAAGATACCTTGCGCGCGGCAGCGCAGCTCGGGCGCCGCGAGATCGCACGAGGTCACCGTGTGCAATGCCTGGACGTCGCCGACATGCGGGTTGCGAAGGTTTTCGGGCAGGTAGATCTCGCGGGCGCGCGCGATGCGGTCGAACGGCCGCTTGGCGTCGCCGGTCCAGCGGCGGACGCCGGGCAGCCAATCGAGATTGGTGGAACCCTCGTACGGCAGATAGAGCGGCGAATAGAAGATCAGGGTGGAGCCGATCAGCCGGGAGGCGTAGTTGCGCGACGAGTAATAGTCGTTCGAGCGCAGGTGGTAAGAATCTTCGTAGTCGAGCTTGCCGGCGGCGTCGATGCGGAAGCGGTTCACTTCGGTGCCGCCGCGCGCGTAGCTGTAGCCGATGACGATCACCCGATTACCGGCGACGAGCATCTCGTCGTACCAGGCGCCGTTTCCGTTCGTGCCGGGCGGAAATGCGTCGATAAAGTCGATGGGTTTCAAGTCGCGGTCGCGGGTCGAGACGGTGAACAGACGGCCGCGGCGCAGGATGACGATCGTCTCGCCGTGCATCTTCACGATGCCGCCTTCGTCGACGCCCGCCACTTGCGTGTTCGTGATGCTCTCGCTCGATGCAGCGGCGTCGGCGGCAGCGGGTGCCGCCGGTGCGGGCGGCGGTGGAGGCGGCGCTGGCACGGCCATCGGAACTGGCTGTCTGCGGCGCAGTACTTTCTTCAAGTAGCGCTTCAACTGCCGGTCGGAGGCAAACGGCGTCATCGTGTCGTGCGGTGCGGTTCGCACGCGCTCCGCGGCGGCCGGCGGCGGCGACGCGACAGACGTCAGGGCGATTGCCGTGGTGAGGCAGAGCGTGAGAGCGGCGGTGCGAATGGTTCCGCTGAGCGAGCGCATTCAGATTTTCTCCGCGTTGGGCTTTGGGAAGACCTAGATAGCGAATGTGGCCAGCTTTGGGCCGGCCACACGATAGTCTCATGAATAGTGCGTCAGGCTACTGCCAGCCGCAGCTTTGGCCTTGGTTCTGTTCCTTGAGGTAGCCCATCAGCGGCGTGAAGTACTCGATCAAGGCCGAGCCATCCATTTCTTTCCCGCCGGTCAGCTTCTCGAGCGTCTCTTGCCAGGGCTTCGATGCGCCGGCTTGCAACATTGCCGCGAATCTCGCGCCGGCTTCCTTGTTGCCGTAGACGTCGCATTCGTTCAGCGGACCTTTGTAACCGGCCGCATCGCACAGCGCCTTTTGGAATTGGAACTGTAGGACGAACGACAGGAAGTAGCGCGTGTAGGGCGTGTTGCCCGGGATGTGGTACTTCGCACCCGGATCGAAATCTTCCTCGGTGCGGGCAACCGGGGCTGTGACGCCTTGATAGTCCTCACGCAGCTTCCACCAGCCGGCATTGTACTGATCGGGCTTGATCTCGCCGGAGAAGACCTTCCAGCGCCATTGGTCGACCAGCTTGCCCCACGGCAGGAACACGATCTTGTCGAGCGCCCACTTCATCTGGGCGTTGATCGTTGCCTTCGGGTCCGGCTGTTGCGGCGGGACGAGGCCGATCTTGTTCAGGTGGGCCGGCGTCAGCGACAGCGTCATCGTATCGCCGATCGCTTCGTGGAAGCCGTCGTGCGCTGCGCCCTGGAACATCGGCGGCAGCTTCTCATAGTTCAGGTCGTAGTAGATGTGACCGAGTTCGTGGTGGATCGTCGTTAGCTGATCTTCGGTCGGTTCGATGCACTGCTTGATGCGTACGTCGCTCTTCGTGGGGTCCAAGTCCCAGGCGCTGGCGTGGCAGACGACGTCACGGTCGCGCGGGCGGGTGAGCATCGATTTCTGCCAGAATGAGTCCGGCAGTTTCTGCATGCCAAGCGAGACGTAGAAGTCCTCAGCAACCCTCGCCATCTTGACGGACATAGCGACATCGGCTTTGTGCTCAAGCTCCGCGAATTCGACCGGGGTGCTGACCTTGTTCGTCTTGCGCAGTTCGGCAAGCAGGTCGTTGCGTTGTTTCTTCAGCGCCGCCGTAACATCGAGACTTGCAACGCCTTTGTAGGGTTCAACGAGCGGGTAGATGTTGCTCCACTGCTGGGCCCACATGTTGCCCAAGAGGTGAGAGGGGATCTTGCCGTTCTTCGGAACCACGGCATCGCCGTATTTCGCGTTCAGCTTCGCGCGGACATAGCAGTGCAGCTCGTTGTAGAGCGGCTTCACTTGGCCCCACAGACGTTCGGTTTCCTGAGCGAACTCGTCGGGCTTCATGTCGTAGCCGCTGCGCCAGACTTCGCCAGCGTCGGCAAAGCCCATTTCTTTCGCGCCTTGGTTCACGATCTCGACGAAGCGTTGATAGTCCTTGCGGATCGGACGTGCTGTTTCTTGCCAGCCTTTCCAGGCAGCCGCGCGCGCCTCCGGCGTTTGGTTCGGATCGTCGATGATCTTTTCGATATCGTCGAGAATGAGGCAATCGTTCTCGCTGCGGCACCACTTTCCCTTGCCGTAGTTCGCGTCCATGTCGGTCAAGATTTTCGCGAGTTCGGCCTGCAATGCAGGATCGCTCGGCGCAGGGGCGCTCACGTTCTTCAGCAGCATGATCGCGCGGGCGGTGTCGGCGCTCATACCTTCGACGCCGTTGAAGCGCTTCGACTCTTCGACGCGGCGGGCTTGCCAGTTCAGGTATTCTTCGTTCGCGCGCGCATTGATCAGCTGCGTATCGTCGGTGATGTAGGTCTGTTGGACCCACGCGGCGGCTTGCCACTGCGGTCCGAACTTCAGGAGATCGGCGTTCAGATCGGCGACGAACTTGTCGGCCTCGGCCGCCGTACCTTTGCCGGTCTTTTGATCGGAGCCGCCGCAGCTTGCGAGCACAACGGCGCAGCCCAGCATCAGTGCTGCACGAAACGTCTTCATTTGAGGAACCCCTGGTTTGTTTTCCTGGGCCAGGGGGATAGCACGGTGCACCTCGTCAGCGCGAGGCCGCACCCATGGGGACAAAGCCCTTCGTTGCTGCAACGCGGGATAACCAGGCGGAGACGGCCGGGTATTTCTTCAGGTCGAAGCCGCCGTCTTCCGCGCAGTGCGTGTAGGCATAGAGGGCAATATCGGCCAGCGAGAATGCGTTGGCGGCAAACCAGTCTTGCTTCTTCAGGTGGCCTTCCATCACGGCCAAGGCGGCGTTGCCTTTGGCGTGCCATTCGGGGATCAGGTGCTCCTTTTGGCGGAGCTGCTCTTTCGAGGCGAAGACCATCCAGAAGCGGGCGACGGCGATGTAAGGTTCGTGACTGTACTGCTCGAAGAACATCCACTGCAGCATCTGGGCGCGCTGGAACTTGTCGGCCGGTATCAGGTCCGAGCCTTCGGCGAGGTACCAGATGATCGCGTTCGATTCGGGGAGATGGCGGCCGTCTTCGAACTCAAGCGTGGGGACGCGGCCGTTCGGGTTCTTGGCCAGGAATTCGGGTTTGCGGGTGACGCCCGATGTGACGTCGATGTCGACCGTCTGCAACGGAATGCCGAGATGGGCGGCGGTTAGCACGGCTTTGTAGCAATTGCCGGAGCGCGAATCTTGGTAGAGCGTAAGCATGACGATGGCCTTGCATGCGGTTGGGGGCGGGCGCCGTGTCGTTAACAGGAACTGGCGGGATTTGGAAACTTGACCCCGGCTCTGCGGTTCGCAAAATCGACGGTTTGGCAGCGACCTTGGGTTTGAGCATGAACGATCCTTCGACATAGCAACTGCGTGCCGAGGCCCAACGCGGCTCACCCAAAGCTGCGACGGCTGCGGCTCTCAGGCTGCTGGTCGGGCGGAATGCGCCGTTCGATCCCAAAGCGGGGCTGGAACTCCTGTTTCGGGCAGCCGACCAGGAAGAGCCCGATGCGCTTTGTCAGGTGGCGACGATCCTCGCGACCGGCGCCTACATGCCGCGAAATTGGAACGACGCACTGAGTATGTTGCAGCATGCGGCCGAGCGCGGATCGGCGCAGGCTCAGGGACAATTGCGCATTCTTGCGCGCGATGCGAGCTCGAGCGATTGGGCAGCGCTGCGGGCGCGGGTTGATCTCAAGGCCTGGGTCAGCGCGCCCGAGAGGCGCTCGTTATGCGAGGCGCCGCGCATTCGGGCGGTCGACAAGTTCGTGCCGCTCGAGGTTTGGAACTGGCTGATGGCGCGTGCGGCGGGCAAGTATCAGCCGTCGATGATGTTCGATGGGCAGAAATCGACGTTTCTGGCGACGCGCACGTGCAGCGACTTCAAGTTCGATATCATAGCGGCGGATTGCGTGCTGCAGGTCGTGCGCGAGAGGGTTGCGGCAGTCACGTCCTTGCCGACGGTCGCCTTCGAGCCGCCGCAGATCTTTCACTATGCACTCGGCCAGGAGATCAAGCCCCACTACGACGCGCTGAGATTGGGCGACCAGGGGTACGGGCAGGGCGGGACCTACAAAGGCGATCGGATCGCGACGTTTCTGCTCTATCTGAACGACGACTATGACGGGGGCGAGCTTGAGTTCCCGAAGGTCGGCGTGGGGCATCGGGGCAAAGCCGGCGACGGAATCTATTTCGCGCATATCGACGCGAACGGCGTTCCCGACCGCAACAGCCTGCATGCGGCGTTACCGGTCACGCGAAACGAGAAGTTCATCCTCTCGCAGTGGATCCACGACCGGCCATTCGCGGCGAGCGCTTAGTCCTTCCCGAAATAGCGATCGAGCGAAAGAGGCCCGGAGCCAAAACCGGTGAAGGCGAGGAGGCCTGCCATCGTCGACATGTTCTTCATGAACATGAGCATTTGGACGAGCTTCTCGTGTCCGTCGGGCATGCTCCAAAACGCGTGCAATGCGACCGATGCCAGGACGCAGAACGCTGCCAGTAGCGTGGCCACGAGGCGTGTGTGCAGGCCTACGATCATGCAGAGGCCACCAACCGTCTCGCAGGCGCCTGCCAGAACGAACATCAGCTCCGCCGCCGGAATGCCGCTTGCCGTCATATGCGCGATCTGTTCGGCCGGGAGCGCTGGCGCGAATATCTTGCCGGCGCCTGCAGCGAGGAAGTAGAGGCCGAGGATGATTCGTCCGACGGTGGCTGCAAATTGCATGTCGCCTCTCCATAAGTGCTTGGCATGACCTTCTCATAGAAGGGTGCGATTCGCGAGTATCGTTCGCGAGGCCGGGGAATGTTGTTAGCCGCGTTCGCCTACGAGGCGAGGGCAAGACAGTTGTGCCGGTTTCAGGTACGTTCCGCGTGCGAGCGAGGTTTCCGTGCGATGTCGGGCAACGTGTTGAAGGCAGTGAAGAGCGCGATTCAGGATTACGCGTCCATGGAGCCCGGCGAGCTTGTCGACCGTCTGCGCGACCCCGAGCTCGTGCGGAAGATGCGGAAGTTCGGAGTGAACGACGCCCAGATTCACCGCGTCATTCTCATTCTCAAAGAGCACAAGCCGAACTCGAAGGAGTTCGCGGCCTATCTGAATTCGAAGCTCGTTTGAGCGTTAGGCTGCGCGCGCGTGGCGGTGCTTGATCGCGGCGCGGGCATCTTCGATTTGATCGCGTAGGTCCGCGATCAACGCCGATCCGGCGAGCACCGACAGGGTTGCGTCGCGTGCGGTCAAGAAGTCGAGCGCGTTGTCGGGCGCCTCGTTGGCGGCTTTCGACATGTCTGGGTACTTTTCCAAGTTGCGCTTGATGAGGTCCGACGTCGCGCGGAAGTCGTCTTGGTTGATGCTCGGGCGAATGATCGCGTGGCAGCACTCGCGCAGCAGCTCCTGCGAGACGCGTAGCGCTTCGCTCCACTGACTACCCTTCAGCCACGCGTTGGCGGCTTCATCGAGCATGTGAAGGTGGGTCATCACGCTCGAGCGGGCGACCATGCCGGGGTCCTTGGCTTGGCGTTCGAGGTTCAGCGCGGCGTTCGACCAGTTCGAACTTTCTTTGCCGACCGTGCTTTCGAACAGCTCCGTTTCGACCTGCGCGTGCCGTTTGCGCAGGCGCCAGTGGTCGAAGCCGAGGCTCACGAGAGCCACGGCTAACGCGCCGATCATTACGATCAGCAGCGCTTCGTTCGACGCCGCGCCGGTCGCGAACGCAGTTATGGCGGCGATGATGTCGCCCACGCAGTACCCCTTCGCCCCGTTTTTCCAGGAGCGTTGACGCCGATAGTAAATTGACCGCGGCACCAACACCAGCGTGTGAGACAACAAAGATGCACGCAGAGCGTGGTGTGTTACACGCCGAGCGCCCTCGGGTTGGCCTTCGTATTGAAAGCCGTTTCGCCAACAGTGGTACCTCCTTCGACGAAATTAACCATAGAACTCCAAAGTATACTTGGCATTCTCTCGTACCCCACTCGGCCGTGATGACTCGAATTTCCGTAGCGTTGACTCGGGTGTTGATGCGCCAAGACTCGATGCACTGGTGCGATGACTCGCCGCAAATTGTCTCTTTACTTTGCTTCTACCTGCGTGTGATTGTCCGCCACCTTTCGACCCGCGAAAACCCTAACAAATCAAGCGGGTAACCTTCCTTCGAACGTTCATCCCTGGGTAAATGGAGACATACGCATGAATTGGAAGTTGGCCGGTATGGCCGGTACCGCGCTGTGCACGCTCGCGCTTTCGGGCGTCAGCATCGCCGGCGCGAACAAGTTCACGGGCAACGTGAGCCTCGCGGTTGGCCAGACGTTTCAGGACGATCTCGGCGGCATCTTCGACGACTCGTATACGTCGATCTCGGGCGATGCGAAGCTGAACGTCGCGTTCTCGAACAACATCAACCTGCAGCTCAACTTCGCGGGCGTCGGCAGCTTTGCCGATCAGTCGATCCCGGGCTTCTCGCTCGATCGCGACGCGGGCTTCCAGGCTTCGGCGAACGTCTACTACCGCAACGACCGCTATGCAGTCGGTCTGTTCGGCGGCGCGGGCATTTCGTCGGGTGCGCAGCTCGGGCCGGTTGACGATGCGGAGTATTACTTCGTCGGCGCGCAAGGCCAGTACTACTGGAACAACTTCACGTTCGGTCTCGAGGGCGGTTACCTCGACTCGAGCGCAGATGCGGTTTTCGGTCCGGACGACCTGTTCTACAGCGACGCGTGGTTCACGAACGCGGAAGTGCGTTGGTACGCGACGCCGAAGTTCGCGCTGACCGCGAATGTCGGCTACATCTCCGGCGAAGCGTTCAACGGCAGCGCCGATGTGGACACGCTCCACTGGGGTGCGAAGGCCGAATACTGGCCGGAAGAGAAGGAGCCTCTGAGCCTGTGGGTTGCCTATGAAGGCCGCACCACGGAAGCCGACTTCACGCCGGGCCCGTCGTTCGACAAGGACACGCACACGGTCAAGATCGGCGTGACGTTCCACTTCGGCGTCGAAGGCTCGCAGCAGGAGAACGACCGTAACGGCCCGGCGTTCAATCAGATGGACTACGGCGCGATCGTGGTCGGCGGCTAAGCCAACCATCGCCTTGGACTTTTGCAACGGGCGCCGGAAACGGCGCCCGTTTTGCTTGTGTCCGTGTGAACGCTCCGGTTGCGCGTGTCGATTTCGGAGATTGTGATTCGTCTTCCGGGTGACGCTGCGCCACAATCCCGTGGGGGCGATCAAGATGGAGACACGAAATGGATACGAAAGCGGTCGCCAAAGCGTTTACCGATCTCTGCAAGAAGGGTGAACTCGCCCAGGCCGGCGACAAATTCTGGGCCGATGACGTGATCAGCCGCGAAGCCATGGAAGGCGACATGGCGAAGCTCCAGGGCCGCAAGGCGGTCGAGGGCAAAGGGCAGTGGTGGTACGCGAACCACACGGTGCACGACGTCAAGGTCGAAGGGCCTTATGTCAGCGGCAGTCAGTTCGTCGTCCGCTTCAAGATGGACGTGACGCC
>CAZYGK010000042.1:0-27039 GCA_964647355.1 uncultured Flavobacteriaceae bacterium
GCCCCAGCAGGGGCCGCTTGCGACCATTTTGCCCGCCGTTTCGCGCGGATTTTGGAGGAAAAACGACGAAAAGGCCAGAGCCAAACTCCGGCACTTAGATCGCGCCTACCGCGGCCGCGCCGGCGAGCCGTTCGAAACGATCGCCTGACCGCGCAGCAGGCTCAACGCGTAGGCCAGCTGGAAGTCGTCGAACTTTTCGCCGGGCTTCGGCTTCACGACTGGCCCGACATGCGGCTTGCGCCCGCCTTCTTGCGCGTCCAAGTGCTTCGGCAGGTTCGCTTCCGAAAGACGGTCTTTCGCTTCGGCTTCGCTGTCGTCCTCGGCCTTCTGCTCGACCAGAATATCGGGATCGATACCCGTCGCTTGGATCGAACGGCCCGACGGCGTGTAGTACTTTGCCGTGGTGAGCCTGAGCGCCCCATCGACGCCGCCCGACAGCGGGATCACGGTTTGCACGGAACCCTTGCCAAACGAACGCGTGCCGACGACGCGAGCCCGCTTTTGATCTTGCAGCGCGCCTGCGACGATCTCCGATGCCGACGCAGAGCCTTCGTTGATCAGGACGACGACCGGCGCGCTTGTGAAGATCTGGCCCGAGCGCGCGTTGTAGCGTTGCGTGTCGCCCGCGCGGCGGCCGCGCGTCGAGACGATCTCGCCCTGGTCAAGGAAGGCGTCCGAGACCGCGATCGCCTGGTCGAGCAGGCCGCCCGGATTGTTGCGCAGGTCGAGCACGATCCCGCGCAGCTTGCTGCCGATCTTCGCCTTCGTTTGGTTCACCGCGTTTTCGAGCCCGTCTTCCGTCTGCTCGTTGAACGTCGTGATGCGGATATAGGCGATGTCGCCTTCCTGCTTCCAGCGCACGCTCTCCACGCGGATGATCGCACGCGTGATCGTAATATCGAGCGGCTTCTTCTCGCCCTTGCGCAGGATCGTAAGCTTGATCTGCGAGTTCACCGGCCCGCGCATCTTATCGACGGCTTCCGAGAGCGTCAGCCCCTGGATCTGCATGCCGTCGATCGTGGCGATGAGATCGCCGGTTTTGATTCCCGCGCGCGCCGCCGGCGTCCCGTCCATCGGCGAGATCACCTTGACGAGGCCTTCCTCCATGGTGACTTCAAGTCCAAGCCCGCCATACTCGCCGCGGGTCGAAACCTGCATGTCCGAGAAGTTCTTGGGGTTCAGGTAGCTCGAGTGCGGATCGAGCGCCATCAGCATGCCGTTGATCGCGTTTTCGACCAGCTCTCCGTCTTTCACCTCGCGGACGTAGTCGTTCTTCACCCGCTCGAACACGTCGCCGAACAGATTCAGCTGGCGATAGGTGTCGGTACCGGCGAAGGCTTGGCCGATCAGAATCGCGGCGATAGCGCCGCTCACGGCCGAGACTGCAGAGATCATGTACTTTTTCATGGACTATCCGCTCGCTTTTTGCCTGAACGCCGCAAACCACGGAACCGGATCGACCGGTGCATTGTTGCGGCGGAATTCGATGTAGAGTCTTTCGCCTTCAAGTCCCCCAGGGCCCGCCGCCTGTGCAGCGCCCGCGCCCATTCGGCCGACTGGTTCTCCTGCAAGCACGACCTGACCAACCGTCCCTTCAACTCTGGAAAGACCAGCCAGCAAAACATGATAGCCGCCGTTGGCGCCAATGATCAACATTTTGCCGTACCCGCGAAACGTGCCCGCGTAGACGATTTTCCCGTCACACGGAGACGTGACCTGCGCGCCGGGCCGGGTTTTGAGGTGAATTCCGGCAAGATGGCCGCCCATCCCGTCGGACGCGCCGAACCGGGAAACGAGTTCACCGTTAGCGGGTAACGTCAACGCGCCGCGCAGCTGCTCAAGTGGCCCGCTCCGCGGTGCTCCAACGACACCGGTCTGCCCGGACAACGTGGCCGGCGAGGCTGCCGATGCCGGCCGTTTGGCGTCTTCGCTCAGGCTTACAATCAGGGCGCGCAGGTCGGTTGCCTGCTCGGCAAGCGTGTCGATGCGCGCCCGCGTTGCTTTCAACTGATCGCGGGTCTGAGCGGCAAGATAGCGCCGTTGGGTCAAAAGCTCGCTAAGCGCGTTGCGATCCTTGTCCAAAGCTTCCGCCGCCGCCGCCACTTTGAGCCGTTCCTCCGCCGCCTTGCGCCGCATCTCGCGCAGATTTGCGAGATCGTTGCTGAGCGTACGCGCCTGCGTCCGCACCGCTGGGACGACTGCCGTGAGCAGCATGGCCGAACGCGCGGCTGCGGCGGCGTCGTTCGGCTGCACGATCAAGGCCGGCGGCGGCTCGCTGCCCATCCGCTGCAGCACCGCCAGAAGCGACGCAAGCTTGCCGCGCTGCTGCGCGAGTGTGCGCATGCCGTCGGCTTCGCGCGTTTCGTACATGGCAAGCCGCTGCTCGACGACGTTGAGCTCCCGCTCGCGATCCTGAGCAACGCCGGCCGCGCGAATAAGCTGCGCGCGCAAGAGCTCCTGCTCGCGCTCCAAATCCTCCGCCGAACGGCTCAAGGTCTCGATGTCTTGCCGGTCTTGCCGGAGCTGCTGCTGAATATCGTTCAGCTTGTCGTTTGGGTTCGCAGGCTCGGCGCTGCCAAGCGCAACGCTCGCCGCGAGCGCGCCAAGCGCCGCGACACCGCGTCTGAGCTTGCTTCCGAGCGCCGGCATGGCCCGCCACCAAAGAGAATCAATGTGGCGAATATTCGTCCCCTTTAGGGCCGAGGTCGAGGATCAGCCCTTCTTGGTCTGATTGGCTACCGTGTTGATCCGCTTGGCGATTTCGTCAGGATCGCCGACATAATCGTGACGCGCCGACAACAGTCTGTCGTTCAATTTGTAGGCCCTCGGCACCCCGGTGGGGATATTCGTCCCCTCGATCTCCGCATCGCTCATGCCCTCGAGATGCTTCAAGAGGGCGCGCAGCGAATTCCCGTGCGCTGCGATCAGGATCTTCTTGCCCGCTTTGATGTGCGGAACGACTGCGCTCTGCCAATAGGGCAACACGCGCTCGACGACGATCTTCAGGCTCTCCCCGCGCGGCAGCTCGCCATCGGGCACCGACGCATAGCGCGGATCGAACTTCGGAAAGTCGGGATCGGTCTTCTCGACGAGCGGCGGCACCGTCGCATAGCCGCGCCGCCATTGGTGCACCTGTGCCTCGCCGAACTGCGCAACCGACTGTACCTTGTCCTTGCCCTGCAGCGCGCCGTAGTGCCGTTCGTTCAAGTGCCAATCCTTGACGACAGGAATCCACATCAAATCCATCTCTTCGAGCACAAGCCACAGCGTCTTGATCGCGCGGCTCTGCAGCGACGTGAAGGCGATATCGAATTTGTAGCCTTCGGCCTTAAGCAACTTACCCGCCGCCCGTGCCTCGGCCACGCCCTGTTCCGACAGCGGACTGTCCCGCCACCCCGTAAAAATGTTGAGCTTATTCGCCTCGCTCTGCCCGTGACGAATAAAGACGAGATCGTAGTCGTTCCGCATGGACCCTCTACCGCAGCACGGTGAACAGAGAGGCGACGTACGCGAAAACCGCCGCCGCAGCAACCAACGCAGCGACGTGATGATAGCGCTCGTTGGTGAAAATTGCCGCAGGCAGCGCGCCCGCCAGAAACCCGATGTGAAACGCCAAGTCGGCCGGCGCCGGCATCACGCCTTCCAGCGCCACCGGCCTGAGGAAGCTGACGATCAGCAAAGCGACGATGATCCCGAAAAACCAGCGCACCTGCGCGAAGTAATTGGCTTTGAGATCGAGTGCTTCGTCGCGGTCGAAATCGGGCATCACGAGCGCGCTCAGGAAGAACAGAAAAATGGGCTGCGCCAAAACCAAGCTGAACGCGACAAAAGTCCAGGTCTCGATGTTGCGAAGCCCGAACATCGTCCACCACGTCTGCACGTGGATGAGCAAGAGCACGAGCGCCCAAACAATCGTCGGCCAAAAGACCTTCACGCGCCCGCGCATCTGCACGATCCGCGCAAGGCCCATCAGCAAGTTCGTGATCCCAAGGCCGAGCACGATCGAGATCAGAACGGAAAGATGCGCGAACGCGTCCATGAGGTGCTCCTACTTCGCCGGCTCGCACGGCCCCGAACGCACCGACAGATTGAGGTGGTCGATGTCGGGCTTCTCGAACCCGGCGTGATAGAACCAAAGCCACCCAGCCTCGCCGATGAAATCGAGCCGCAGAAACGCCTGCTCGCCTTTGGCCGAAAACTTCCATCCATCGCCGGAATAGGGCTCGGTCAGAACCGAACGCGCCGCCTCGCTGACGCGCCCCTTCGTCTTCTTCGTCGGCGGCGTCACGACGATGCGGAACTTTGCGGCCGCCTTGTCGATGAAGGCTGCGGGCGGCGCGGCACCTTCCTGCACCTCGGCCCCGATCCCCGCCTTCTGCTCGACGGTGCAAAGATAGGCGCCCCGCGGCAAGTCTCCGGCTGAGGCAACGCCCGTCGCGGCTAACGCAAATCCAATCCACCACGTCCGCATCAGGCCCTCCTTCGGCGCAAGTCTTGCCTTCATAGCGGTTTCGAGAGCTGCCGGGAAACCGCGGACATTGGGGCGGACGGTGCCGCCGCTTGCCGAAGCCCAGGGCGCCGCGCTAACTGCCGCTCGATGCCGTCCTCGATCCTACTCGTCGAATTCCTGCTCCGCGGCGCCGCAATCGGCGCGCTCGCGGCGACGGGCTTTGCCTTCGTGCGCTCAAGTGTGCAGTCGTCTCTACGCGTCGCGGGTGCGCTCTTCTTTTTGAGCACGATCGCCTACGTCGTGAACTCGTCGCATGAGTTCAGACAGATGCTGGGCCTCTATGGCGGTCCTTTCCTGCTGCTCTCGCTAGGCGGCGCCGGCTATTTCTGGCTCTTCGTCATCACGCTCTTTCAGGATCGCCCGACGTCTCCACCTTTGTTTGGGCCGGCCGCGCTCCTGACGTTGGTTGGCTTCGTGGGTCTGGCAACGGAAGCGCCGGTGCGCAACGGCGTCTGGATCGTCCACAACGTCATCGAACTCGCCTTCGCGCTCCACGCGCTCTACGTCATCTACGACAGTTGGCGTGGCGACCTGGTCGAGGCGCGCCGCCGCCTGCGGGGCCCGTTCTTAGGGGTCGTGACGCTTTACGTCATGATCATGTCGTTCATCGAGATCGGCGAAAGCGTCGGCATCGAAGCCTGGTGGTATAGCCTCGCCGGCGGCGGCATCATGGCGTTGTTCTGCCTGGCAGGCTCGTTCGTCTTCCTGGAGATTCGCTCGGCCGTCTTCGGCCGGGCCGAACCGGTTGCCCCGGCGGCACTCGACACGCCTCGCATCGACCCCGCGGACCGCATCACGCTCGAGAAGCTGGCTGAGGCGATGGATAAGGGCGCGGCTTGGAAGGACGAAAACCTGACCATCGGCACTCTTGCCGAAAAACTAGGCGTGCCCGAACACCGCCTACGCCGCCTGATCAACGACAATTTGGGCCACCGCAACTTTGCGGCCTTCGTCAACACCCGCCGGATCGAAGCCGCAAAGCGCACGCTGGCCGACCCCGCCCAGTCCCGCACGACGGTTGCCGCCATCGCCTTCGACCTCGGCTTCGGCTCGCTCGGCCCCTTCAACCGCGCCTTCAAGGAGGCGACGGGCAAAACCCCGACCCAATGGCGGCGGGAAGCATTGGAAAAAGCCTCGCCGAATTCGGAAATCTCTGGCTGATTTCGAAAAAGACCAAGCTTTTCCGCCAACGGTGAGACGCTCCATCCTCGCCCGCCCATGTTCGCCCTCGTCCAACGAAGGAGCGAACCATGGACCCTTTCCTCACCGCTTTGAGCCAGCAATGGCTCTCGAATATGGCCCACGACGTCACCCGCTATGCGATCTTCGCGATCGGCGTTTGGGCGGGCCTTTGGGTCATTCTCGGCGGGGTCTTGAAGGGCCGCAAAATCCGCCCCGACACCCCACCTGCGAAGCAACTCGTCACCGAGTTCCTGATCTCGCTTCGTTCCGTCGCGATCTTCTCGACGATCGCCTTGATCCCGTTCGTCCTGGAGCGGGCAGGCTGGCTGCACAGCCATGAAATCGCGACCGCTTGGGGTCCCATCTGGTTCTGGGTCAGCCTCGCGCTCATGATCGTCGCGCACGACGCCTATTTCTATTGGGTCCACCGCGCGATCCATGACCCGCGCCTGTTCCGCCGCTTCCACCGCCGCCACCACAAGAGCTTCAACCCGTCGCCGTTTACGGCCTACAGCTTCGACCTCGGCGAAGCGGCGCTGATGGGTGCGTTCGTCCCGCTCTGGGTGATCTTGGTCCCGACGCCTTGGCCCGCAGTCGGCCTCTTCGTGCTGCACCAGATCGTGCGCAACACGTTCGGCCACTCCGGCTACGAGGTAATGCCCGCCCGCAAAGACGGCCGACCGCTCTTCGATTGGCTGACGACGACGACGCACCACGACCTGCACCACAGCCAGGCCCACTGGAACTACGGCCTCTACTTCACCTGGTGGGACCGCTGGATGGGCACCGAACACCCCGACTACTACGCCCACTTCGCTCTCGCCGTCGGCAAAGCGCACGAATACGCGACGAACAAGGACTGCAAGACGGCGTAAGGCTCACGCCCGGTGATACGGATGTCCGCTGAGAATCGTCACCGCGCGAAACAACTGCTCGGCAAGCATGGTCCGCACCAGCAAGTGCGGCCATGTCTGCGTACCGAAGGCGATCGTCATCTGCGCGCGCCGTTTCACGTCGTCCGGCAAGCCGTCGGGTCCGCCGATCACGAACAGCGCGCGCGCCTCGCCGACGTCGCGCCACCTCGCGATTTGCTTGGCGAACGCTTCGCTGGTGAGTGAGGTGCCGCGCTCGTCGAGTGCGACCAGCAGCACGCCGCCGGCGCACGCATCGATCAAGCGCTCGGGCTTGCGCTCGTCCCATTCGCCGAGCACGAACGAGGTCAGGCCAAGCGCGCGCCCGGTGTCGCGCGCACGCTGCAGATAGGCGTGTGCAAGTTCTGTTTCCGGCGCAGCCTTGGCGCGGCCGCCGGCCAGGATGTCGAGTGCAAGCGCCAAGGGTCTCTACACGGCTTCGGCCACTGCCGCGCCGTCGCCCCACATTTTCTCGAGATTGTAGAACGCGCGCACTTCCGGCCGAAACACGTGCACGATGATGTCCATCGCATCGACCAGAACCCAGTCGCCCTGCGGCAGACCTTCGGCGCGGCCGTGAATGCCGTGCTTCTTCAGTTCTTCGGTCAGATGCTCTGCGATCGCGCTGACGTGCCGGTTCGAGCGCCCGCTGGCCACGACCATGAAGTCCGCCATCGGCGACTTTCCGGTCATGTCGATGGACACGATGTTCTCGGCCTTATCGTTGTCGAGCGACTTCAGCACGATGTTGAGCAGTTTTTGGCTCGCTGCCGGCGCGGCCTTTTTCGCTTTCGGCGCGCTGGTCTTCGATGAGGCTGCCTTTTTCGCTGGCGCTTTGCGCTTGGCGAGGGACGACGCTGATGACTTCGCCCGCGAAGTGCGGGTCGTACGCTTGGCGGTCAGTGGTGCACTCCTTCAGGTTTGACGTTTCGAGCGGGCGACGCCGATCCGGCAACCAACTGGCTGTCACGATGCACCGTTTGGACCAGGACAGACATCCTTCGATGAGAAGAAAACCCGCTGCCGAAGCTCAGCGCTTCGACGAAGAAACGCTAGCACGGTTCGCATAACGCCGCGATGAACAAAGCCGCGCATTTTCGATCAAAGTGAACGCGACCGGCGCGGTTTTCAGCGGAAAAACGGCGCCCCTAGCGCCACACGCCGCGGTTGCGCAGCGCCGTCGCCGAGGTCGGGTCCAGCCGCTCGCGCAGGAACGTCCAGGCTGGCGCGGCCCTGTCGGCCAGTGTCGCGGCGTCTTTGTCGTCGATCCGCGCGTCGTCCAAGAACTGCGCCGCAGGGCTTGCGAGCGCACGAATGGTGAAGCCCGGCCGCGCCACGACGGCGATCGGCAGCAGCTTCGCAATCGTCCTCCAGCGCCGCCACAAATGGAACGACGCTAAACTGTCCCCGCCCATCAGCCACACGAAGTGCGCCTGCGGAAACTTGGCGATCAATGCCTCCAGCGTATCGACCGTGTACTGAGTCCCCAGGGCCGCTTCGGCAGCACTCGCGTGAATGTCCGGATGCGCCGCTACTTCGCGCGCTTTCTCAAGTCGTCGCTCGAGCGACGCCATCCCAACCGTGCTCTTCAGAGGATTCTGCGGTGACACCAGCCACCACACCGCATCGAGCTTGAGCCGCCGGAGCGCGATCAAGCTGATATGCCGGTGCGCCTGATGCGCCGGGTTGAACGAGCCGCCCAACAGCCCGATCCGCCCGCCGTCGCGCGCGAGCGAGACGATTGGTGGCGGCAGCGCGTCAGGGTCGTGTTTGCCCATTGCCCCGAACGACATACTTGTAGGTGGTGAGCTCCCGCGCGCCGACCGGTCCCCGCGCGTGCAGGCGCCCGGTCGCGATCCCGATCTCCGCGCCGAGCCCGAACTCCGCCCCGTCCGCAAACTGCGTCGAGGCGTTGTGCAGTACGATTGCACTATCGACCTCGCGCAGGAACGTCTCGGCCGCCGCTTTGTCTTCGGTCACGATGGACTCCGTGTGCGCCGAGCCGTACTTCGCGATATGCCGGATTGCGGCGTCGACGCCTTCGACCACTTTCACCGCCATGATTGCGTCGAGATACTCAGTGTACCAATCGTCCTCGTCGGCCGCTTCGACGCGCGGATCGACCGTCTGAACGATCCTGTCGCCGCGCACTTCGCAACCCGCATCGATCAACGCCAGCACCAGCGGACGAAGCAAGCGCCCTGCACCCGCGGCGTCGATCAGCAGCGTCTCCGCAGCGCCGCAAACCGACACGCGCCGCATTTTGGAGTTCAAGACGACGTCGATGGCCTTCTGGAGATCCGCACCCTTGTCGACATAGACGTGGCAATTGCCTTCCAGATGCGCGAGCACAGGCACGCGCGCGTCCTTCTGCACGCGCGCGACCAAGCTCTTGCCGCCGCGCGGAATGATGAGGTCGATGTTTCCCTCAAGGCCCGCAAGCATCCGCCCTACCGCCGCACGATCCGCGGTTGGAACGATTTGCACCGCTTCTTTGGGCAAACTCACCCGCTCGAGCGCAAGTTCGATCGCGGTGTGGATCGCCTTGGCGGAGCCCATGGCTTCCGAGCCGCCGCGTAGGATCACGGCATTCCCCGACTTGATGCAAAGCGCCGCAGCGTCTGCAGTCACGTTCGGGCGACTCTCGTAGATGATCCCGATCACGCCGATCGGCACGCGCACGCGCGCAATCTTCAACCCGTTCGGCCGTGTCCACTCCGCTTCCGCATCGCCGATCGGATCGGGCAGCCACGTTACAGCCTCGATCCCCTGGGCCATGCCCTTCACCGCCGCGTCCGAAAGGCGCAGACGATCGACGAAAGCAGGGCTCAATCCTGCCTTTGCGGCCGCTTCGATGTCGCGTTCGTTCGCCGCCAGGATTTGCTTCTCGCAAGCGGCAAGTCCTTTTGCGATGGCCGTCAAAGCCGCAGCGCGCTGGCTCTTGTCCGCCTTCGCCATAACGCGTGACGCTTCGCGCGCAGCTTTGCCGATGCGCGTCATCAATTCGTCGATGTCGTTGTGCGGTGCATTCATCAGCGCACCAGCGCCATGTCGTCCCGGTGGATCATTTCGCTGCGCCCACGGTAACCGAGGATGGTTTCGATGTCGCCGCTTTTCGCCCGCGCAATCCGGCGCGCATCGTCGGCGCCGTACGCGACAAGCCCGCGCGCGATTTCCCGCCCCGCCGAATCCTTAACGACGACGCAGTCGCCCCGCTCGAACGCGCCCTCGATCGAGACGACGCCCGCGGGCAGCAGGCTCTTGCCCTGGCCGAGTGCCGTGACGGCACCCGCATCGATGGTGATGCTGCCCGCCGCCTTCAGTGCGCCCGAGATCCACCGCTTGCGCGCTGCAGCGGGTGTCGCTGACGCTAAGAACCACGTGCAGCGCGCGCCGTCCTCAATGCCTTTGAGCGGCGGACGCAAGCTGCCGTTCGCGATCACCATATTCGCACCGGCGTCCGTTGCGATCCGTGCCGCCATGATCTTCGTCGCCATGCCGCCCGAGCCCATGTCGGAGCCAGCGGCACCCGCCATCGCGTCGATCTCAGGGGTGATCTGAGGTACCTCGGCGATGAACCTGGCGTTCGCATCTGTGCGGGGATTGGCGCTGTAAAGGCCGTCGATGTCGGAAAGCAGCACAAGGCAATCCGCCTCGATCATCCCCGTCACGCGCGCCGCCAGCCGATCGTTGTCGCCGAAGCGGATTTCGGCGGTGGCGACCGTATCGTTCTCGTTGATGACGGGCACCGCGCCTAAGGCTAGCAACGTTTTCAGCGTCGAGCGCGCGTTCAGATACCGCCGCCGCGCTTCCGTATCGCCAATTGTCAGCAACACCTGCGCAACGGTAAGCCCGTGTCCTGCGAGCACCTCGCTCCACGCCCGCGCAAGCGCGATCTGCCCGACCGCGGCCGCAGCTTGAGCTTCTTCCAGCTTCAAAGCGCCCGCTGCGAGCTTCAGGTTCCGTCGCCCGAGGGCGATCGCGCCCGACGACACCAGAACGACGTCTTGCCCCCGCGCTTTCACGCGCGCGACGTCGGCCGCGAACGCGTCGAGCCAATCGCGCCGAACAGCGCCCGTCGCCGCGTCCACCAGTGTTGAAGATCCGATTTTGACGACGAGTGTTCTGGCGGATGTGAGCTTACCGCTCACGGGGTCCACCCGCGTTCGGTCGGAAGCCCTTCCGGCTCGTCCTGCCGCTCGATCAACCTGACGCCGTCGGGGTCCGAGCGAAGCGCCGCCGGATTGTCACGCCGGTGATAGGCAAGCGCCACTGCGATCTCGCGCAAGACTTCGGTCACGCCCTCGCCTTGCTCGCCCGACATCATCATCGCGTTGACGCCGGCGACCTCGGCCAGCGCGCGTCGTTTGCGCTCGACATCGCCGCTGTTCATCAAGTCGGCTTTGTTGAGCACCAAAATCTCGAGCTTGTTCTCAAGCCCCTGGGCGTACGCTTCGATCTCGCGCCGCACGGTCACATACGCATTGGCAATCTCGGAGGCAGACTGCCCGCCGTCGACAAGATGCAAAAGCACGCTGCACCGTTCCGCGTGCCCGAGGAAACGGTCGCCGAGGCCCACGCCTTCGTGCGCGCCTTCGATCAACCCGGGCAGGTCGGCGATCACAAATTCCATCCCGTCGATCGCGGCGACACCGAGCTGCGGATGCAGCGTCGTGAACGGATAATTGCCGATCTTCGGTCGAGCGCTCGTGACGGTCGCCAGAAACGTCGACTTGCCCGCGTTCGGCTGCCCGATGATACCGACATCGGCGATCAGCTTGAGCCTGAGCCAAATCGTCTTGTCTTCGCCTTCGGTCCCGGGCGTCGACTTGCGCGGGGCGCGGTTCGTGGCGCTTTTGAAGTGCGCATTCCCGAGCCCGCCTTCGCCGCCGCGCGCAATGACGAACTCTTCCCCGGGCCGCGTAAGGTCGGCGAGCAGCGTCTGGTTGTCTTCCGCAAACACCTGCGTGCCGACGGGTACTTTCAGCGTCACATCCTCGCCGCCCGCGCCGGTGCGGTTCGAGCCCATACCGCCGGTGCCTTTTTTCGCCTTGAAATGCTGCTGGTAGCGATAGTCGATGAGCGTGTTGAGGTTGTTTGTCGCTTGCAGGATCACATGCCCGCCGCGCCCGCCGTTGCCGCCGTCCGGGCCGCCGAATTCGATGAACTTCTCGCGGCGAAAGCTCACGCAGCCCGCGCCACCGTCGCCGGCTTTGATAAAGAGCCTAACCTGGTCCAAAAACTTCATGGCGCCACGAGAAGAGGGGTTGCTCGCTCAAGCGCCGCCGCCAGTCCCCAAAAGGCGCCGCCTGAGCTCCCCTCTAAGTAGTACGATCAGGCGAATTTCGCGAGTCTGTTTTAACCGTCAAGGTGAAGGCGGCAGGCAGGACTGACCGCCCGCCGCCCAATTCGTCTCACGACGCCGCCATTTCGCAACTGCGCCCGCCGGTAAGCGCCAGCCAGCGCTCGCGCGGCAGCACCATATCGAGACACTTCACTTTGCAGCCGAGCGCCACCGATTGACGCATCGTTTCCTTCGTATAGCGAAAGCCCAGCTTGGTCAGGATCGCCCCTGAAGCATGGTTGTCCGGGTAGTGCCCGGCGACGATACGCTCGAGTTTCAGCTCGCAAAACGCATAGTCACGCAACGCCCGCGCGGCCTCGCTCACATAGCCCCGGTTCCAATAGGGCTCGCCCAGCCAATACCCCATCTCCCAGTCGTCGTGATCACGCACGCCGACGCCGATGCTGCCGATGTAGTCGCCCGCAAGCGTGATCGCGAGCGGGATGGTTTTGCCGCCCGCCCAAAGCTCCGCCTGTTTGCTGATCCAATCGTCGGCGGCGCCCTCCGTATAGGGAAACGGCATGCTCGAGAGGTTCTTCGCAACGCGCCAGTTGTTCGCGAGTTGGACGAGGCGGGCGCGGTCGCGCGCCTCCAGCGGTCTCAACACCAAACGCTCGGTCACAATCGGTTCGAACTTCGCCACGACACGTCTCTCCAACGCGAGGGAGAAAAAAAGAGGGAGATGGCGAACCATCTCCCTCTGAGAACCCTTGGACCGCCATCCCGTTTTAGTCCGGGAGCGGTCGATATGTAGGACCGTCCCTTATGCCTTAGCCGCCGCCGCCGGCTTTACCCAAATGACTTGGCGGCCGCGCGAGTCGAGCTTGAACGCAACGTTCCCGCCGACGAGCGCGTAGAGCGTGTGGTCACGGCCCATGCCGACGCCCGCGCCCGCATGGAACTTCGTGCCGCGCTGGCGCACGATGATGTTCCCCGGGACGACGGACTGTCCGCCGAACAGCTTCACGCCGAGATACTTAGGATTGGAATCGCGTCCGTTGCGTGACGAACCGCCGGCTTTTTTGTGTGCCATGACGCCTTACCCTTTGATCGAGGTGATCTTCACCGTCGTCAAATCCTGACGGTGGCCACGCGTACGGTGGAAGTTCTTGCGGCGGCGCTTCTTGAATACCTTGATCTTGTCGCCGCGCGGATGATCGAGGATTTCGGCCTCGACCTTGGCGCCGCTTAAGACCGGCTTACCCACGGTGGCCTTGCCCCCGTCGACCAGCATCAGCACCTCGCCGAGCGAAACCTTCGCGCCCTTTTCGCCCGCCAAGCGGTCGATGGTCAGCGTGTCGCCCTGCGCGACCTTGAATTGTTTGCCTTGGGCCTTGATGACCGCGAACATTTGAATTCGTCTTTCGTCTGCAATTGATCAGGGCGGCCGCCGGTGCGAAAACCGAGCGCCGCCCAAGAAGGGGCGCACTTATGATGATGGCGCGAAGGCCTGTCAAGCCGGAAAGCCTTGGAATTCGGCCAAATTCATGAACTACCGCCACGCCTATCACGCCGGAAACTTCGCCGATGTGCTGAAGCACGGCGTGTTGGCGTGGGTCGTGCGCTACCTGCAGCAAAAGGAAGCACCCTTAAGCCTGATCGACACTCACGCGGGTTCCGGCATCTACGACCTGGCAGGGGTCGCCGCCGGAAAGACGGGAGAGGCCAAGGACGGCATCCTGCGCCTTGGAGCCAACGACGGCCCGCCAGCCCTCGCCCCCTATCTCGAAGCCGTGCGCGAAATGAACAGCGACGAGGTCAAATCCTACCCCGGCTCGCCGGCGCTGATGCTGGCGCTGGCCAGGGCCACCGACCGCGTCTTTGCCTGCGAACTCCACCCTGAAGACGGCGAATCGTTGCGCCGGACGCTTGGTGCAGACCCGCGCCTGCGTGTGGCGATTGGCGACGGCTACGAACGCCTGATGACGCTCGTTCCGCCGCGGGAAAAACGTGGCCTCGTGTTGATCGATCCGCCGTTTGAAGCGCCCGAAGAGTTCGAGCGTCTGGCCAAAGCCTTCATCGCGGCCCACCGCAAATGGCCGACCGGGGTCTACATCCTGTGGTTTCCGATCAAACACCCAAGCGAACTGGACCGCTTCCAGGCCGAGCTGGTCAGCGAAGGCATCAAGAAGCTCACGCTCGTCACGTTGGACGTTGCGCGGGCGGAAGGCTTGAGCAAGACGGGCCTCATCCTGTGCAACGCGCCGTTCACCTTTGGCGCCGAATGGAGCGCAGCCTTGGCGTGGCTGACGGAGAAACTGGCACAAGGGCAGGGGGCCCGTGCCGAAATCCTGGCCTTAACCGGCGACTAGCGCCTTTCTTGCAGCCGAAAGCCTCCTCGGCTATTCATCCCGCCCTTCGTGGGACCACACCCGCACTTGGAATACGGATGGGTGGCAGAGTGGTCTATCGCACCGCACTCGAAATGCGGAGTACGGCAACGTACCGTGAGTTCGAATCTCACCCCATCCGCCACATTTCGATTTTCGATCGAAATGTGCCCTGCGAAGCCTCTTGGCGAAGCATGGGCGATGCTGCTCCTAGAGCTTGCGTGCCACCTTCCGTACCGCGTCGATCGTCGCCATCGACTTCACGGGATCGTCGGTGGCGAGCGGAAACGGCGCGCCGTCGATCAGCGTCGCGACGACGGCTTGAAGCTGCGCTGTGAACGTCGGCGGGCCTTCCAAAATTTCCGACGTGATTGCACCGCCGCTTTCGATCTCGAGCTTGTGGCCCATCTGCGGTGCCAGGGGGTTCAGCACGCGCATCGATCCGCGCTCGCCTTGGATGTTCAAGAACGCGGCGAACGACGGCCCGTCCATGCGGCATGCAACGGTCGCCGTCGCGCCGCTCGGCAAGCGTAGCGTTGCATGCGTCTCGGCGTCCACGCCGTCGACGATCCGCATGGTGGCGTGCTCGACGACGGGCTCCTCACCCGTTGCCACGCGCACCCACTGCAGCGGATAGCAGCCGAGGTCCATCAGAGCGCCGCCGCCCAGGCTTGCGTTCCATCGAAATTCCTCCGCTGTCTTCGGAATTGGCGCATGAAATGCGGCGTCGAGCGACACGATCCGCCCCAGGGCACCGCTCCTGCAAATCTCGACGATCCGATGCCACAGCGTGTGGTGGCGATAGTGATAGGCCTCGAACACCCTGAGCCTCGTGCGCGCCGCCGCATCGAGCACGCTTTGTGCTTGCGGCGCATTCATCGCAAACGGCTTCTCGACGAGCACGTGCTTGCCCGCCTCGAGTGCCCTGACCGCGATCGCGGCATGAACCGACGGCGGCGTCGCCACATAGACAAGATCGATTGACGGATCGCCGATCAGCCCGTCGTACGAGGCGTGAACTCTCGCAATCCCATGCTCCGCCGCGAACGCTTGCGCCCGCACCGGATCACGCGCCGCGACGGCGGCCACGCGCACGCGCGGCACCTCGCGCGCAGGCGCCATCATCGCGTAAACCGCGACGCGCGCGGCACCGACAATGCCGATGTTGACGGACAAGGCACGCTCCAATGCGCCCGGAAAGAGCGTGGATTACGCTATCGAATGGAGCTCAGAAAATCAGCGAAAACACGAAGTAGACGCCCACCCAGGAAGCGGCGGCGAGCGTGATCCACGCCGGGATGCTCCACTGCAACGGCACAATGTCTTGTTCCGGCGCCGCGAACGCGTCGACCGTCAAAGGCATCTTGGACCTAAAGTGGATATTGCTCATGCCCGCACCCGCACCATTTTCTTTTGTCGTGATTCGTATGCTCGAATCATCGCTGCACGGATTTTACCAAACGCGAGGCACTATAAGTAGCGTTCGAACCGTCCGTCCCCGGACGATTTGGTATCGGCCCACAGCTTTAACGTGAAAGCGCCTACCGCCGGTTGGTGCTAGTTGAACGTGATGAGCGCCGAACCCACGGCAAAGCTCGCGCCGAAGCCGATCATGAGCGCGTTGTCGCCCTTCTTTGCCTTGCCGTCGGCGATTAGTTGATCGAGCAGAAGCGGTATGCTCGCGCTCGATGTATTGCCTGTTTCGGCAAAGGACGCACACAGCTTCGATGGGTCGATTCCCGCCGACTTGCAAGCCGGAATTAGAATCCGAGTGAGATTGGCCTGATGCGGGATCAGCCAATCGATCTGATGCCCGTCGTTCATGTAACGATGAATCTCGTCGACGAGAATGCGCGTGGCCCCCACCGCGACCGGCGGTCCTGCCATGTACCACCGCACATCCTGCGGCACTTCGAGCGAAGGGTTGCTCGCCTGCATGCCGGCGCCCTTGATGAGGCCGATCGTCCCCGCATCGATCATCGACGTCGCCCGTGTGACCTTGATCGTGGCAAGACCCTGCGCCCCCGGCTCCAGCAGAACGCCGGCGGCGGCATCGCCGAACAGTGTCGAGATCCCGAACGCTTTGGGGTCGTAGGCGATGCATCGGGAGGAAAACTCGATCGCAAGACAAGCGACCCGGCGATAGCCCATGGCCTGCACCAAGCTCTTGCCGACCGTTAGCGCATACATAAACCCCGTGCAGGCGTTGCTCGAAATGTCGAGCACGAACGGATGCGCCAGCGCCCCGTGACGCTCCCGCGCGACTGCCACGATCTGCTGCGAAATGCCCGGAAACCCTTGCGTCGACGACGACGACACGATGATCGCATCGAGCGTCGCCCACGCCTGTTCGTCCATCATCTTTTCAAGCAGGTTGTAGCCCACCTCAACCGGCGTCTCTTCCGGCCCGAAGAAGCGCCGCGCGCGCAGACCCGTCTTCTGCTCGATCAACTCGGAGCGCTGCCGGGCCGTTTCTTCGGCGCTTGCATCGCGCACATTGCGCGCATGCGCGCCGTCGATCAGCCGCTGACCGATGTCGCGGTTGGAAACGACGATGTCCGGCAAGGTGCTTGCCGTCGCAACGATGGAAACGTCCTGCATACGAACCCCACGCTTTGGCGTGATTGAGCTCTACTATCGGAAACGGGCGGGGCGTTTGTCCAGGAAAGCCTGCACCGCTTCCTTGTGCTCTGGTGTCGCCCAGCACGCACGCAAATGGTCGGTCTCTCGCTTTTGCGCCAGGGTCATGTCCTGTTCGCAGGCATTCTTGGTTAGCAGGTCCTTGGTCATCCGCAGCATCGGGTCGGGATTGGCCGAGAACATCCGCCCCACTTCGAACGCCTTCGGCAGCAGCGCTTCGGGTGTGCACAAAACATTGGCAAGCCCGATCTCCACCGCCTCGCGCCCGTCGATCAAGCGTCCGCTCAACATCAAGTCGCTTGCCTTCGCAAACCCGATTCGGCTGACCAGGAAGTGCGAAGACGCGAGTTCCGGCACAATTCCCATCTTCACGAACACAAGGCCGAGCTTCGCCGCCTCCGACACGATGATGTAGTCGAACGGCAAGATCATCGTGACGCCGATTCCGACCGCGGGCCCATTCACGGCCGCAATCAACGGTTTCGCCGTCCGCACCACCGAAATCCAATCGAGCCCCGATGACAGCCCGCCCAAGCCGCCTGCCGTATTCGCGCCGGGATCGCGTCCGTCGAGCCGCGATTTGAACGTTTGCTCAATGTCGGCGCCCGCACAAAAACCGCGGCCCTCGCCGGTGACCACAATCGCCCCGATCCCGCGATCGGCGTTGGCCTGCGCGATGGCGTCCGCCATCTCCTGGCTCATTTGCGGCGTCCACGCGTTCAGCCGTTCCGGCCGGTTCAGCGTGATCACCGCAACGGGCGCTTGCGTGGTGTAGCGGATTGTCGAGTAGGTCATGTGAAAAGGCTCACTGTCGTTCGTCCCGACAGTGAGCCTCGAAAGCTCGAATTGACAAGTGCGGACGTTACGCCGCGGCGGGCACCATGCTGCCGTTGCCGTTACGCCATTCGGCGGGCACCGCGAAATAAGTCGTGGGCGGCACAATATTCAGGCGCGCCCGCGCGCTCTCCAACGGCTCCGAGAGCAGCGCGATGTAGTCTTCGCCGGCAAGCCAGTTGGCCTTGCGGCCGTTGCGATAGGCCTGCCACACCGCCTTCAGCATCGGTTGGCCCGGCAGCTCCTTCTTCAACTTGAACGCGCCGACCAGACCAATGAACCCAAAGCCGAGCGATTTCGTTTGCGCATAGGAGAACGCGACGAGGCACGTCTCGCCGATCGCGTCGCGGCCATAGCCTGTCAGCACGTGCCAGAGATCGTGCACGTCGCGCAGGCGCCGTCCGTACCATGCGAACGGATGAGACCGTTCGACGTCTTGATTGCCCGCACGCATGCTCTCATCGATCAGGCCTTGCGCCGAGATGTTCTCCGACGTCGTGAAGTGCAGATAAGCGCGGCCCACGCTGCCTGCGGGCAAGCTTTCCAGGAACGCGCGGTCCGACAGAATCTTGGCCAGCTCCTCGCGGCGGTACGCGATCGCCCCGCCGTTCGGGGTCTCGAGCAATCGCTTGTAGCCGTTGGGGATGGAGTTGCCCGATAGCGCCCGCATGATCTCGAACACCTGCACGGTATCTTCTTTGTCTTTGAGCAGCTTTCCGATCGCCTTCAGCGCGGCGAGCGGGCGATAGCCGAGCTTTTCGAACGGAACGCCGCTCGAAGCGGCGGTTTCTCTTTCATAGGTAGGGGCAGTGCCCATAGCGATGCGTCTCCGTCAGCTTGACCAAGGTATAGCCACAAACTGACAAATTGTCATTCTTCGCCTGATTTCAAGTCTGCGGCAGCGCGTCGCCCGCGGCTTTGGCTGTTGCAAATACGTCATCCACCCGTGGCAGCCGCGCCTCATTCCCAAGGAACTGGACCCCATAGGCCGAGGCCGCCCGTGCAAACCGGAAACAAAAGTCCCAGCTTTGCTGCGGCCGGCTGAGCCGTGCATAGACGTAAGCGCCGTGAAACAGGTCGCCGGCTCCGTTCGTATCGATCACCCGGTCCTCCGGCACCTTGATCGCCGCAAGCCGCCGCGCAGCGCCACTGCCCTCATACCAAAGCAATCCGTGCTCACCCTGCGTGACACCGCCCACACCGACACCCTTCTCGCGCAGCAAGTTCAGCGTGCCTTCGGCCGTCCGGCCGAGCTGCTCGCAAAACCGCTCACTCACCACCGCGATATCGACGAACGAAAGCAGCTCCATCGTGTTCGAGCGCACGCCGCCGCCGTCGAGTGAAACCAAGATCCCCCGTTCGCGTGCCATCCTCGCGTAAGCGATCGCCGCATCGCCCTGATGTCCGTCGAGATGCAGCAACTTGCATCCGTCCAGATTCAGCGCCGGAAACGGATGCAGATAATTGTCGTCGCGGCAACGCACGATCGCGCGCTTCCCGTCGTTCGGCATGATGAAGGAGAGCGAGGACCTTGCCACCTTCCGCCCATGCACCGAAATCCGATATTCGCGCGCCATGTCCAGGAACATGCGTCCGAGCCAATCGTCGGCGACGGTGGTCAGCAGGTCGGGAACGATGCCAAGCTTGGCGCACGCGAACGCCGCCGTGACCGCGTTGCCGCCGAACGCAACCGCATAGTCCTTCGCAACGGTCTTCTCGTCGCCCGATGGAATCTGGTCGGTCAGAAAGGTGATGTCGACGTAGGTGTGCCCGATGAACAGCGCTTGCACGTAAGACTCCCGCGGCGGCCAGCAAACCCCTAGCATGCCCGAAACGCCCTTGAGGACCGATGAAGAACGAACGCACCTACCGCTGGGCCGATCCCGCCGAAATCGCGGCCGCTGCCGATGGCCGCGCAGGCCTCGAACTCCTGCGCCTCATGGCCGACGGCCAGATCCCGCCGCCGCCGGTGGGCAGCCTGATCGGCGTGACCGATTTCGTGGCCGAGAAAGGCAAAGTCTCCTGCGCCTTCGATCCGGCCGAGTTCCACTACAACGCGCTTGGCACCGTCCACGGTGGCGTGATCGCGACTGTCATCGACATCGTGATGGGCTCGGCCGTGCACTCGACGCTAAAGACGGGGCAGGGCTTCACGAGCCTGACGCTCGAGCTCAAATACCACCGCGCCGTCACGACGAAGTCCGGCCGCCTGACAGCGACCGCCGAGGTCGTCACCAAGGGTCGCGATATCGTTACCGCCGAAGCCAAACTCGTGGACAAGAACGACCGCCTCTTTGCCGCCGCGACCTCAACCCTGATGATTCTGCGCTTGTCCGCCCCGCAGGTGTGATCGTTTCGCCCTTGACGTGTGCTCGGCAGATGCGCGTCAATAGGTACGTGGGAGGGGAAGGGGAAACCCCTCGCGCAACTATTGGGGTAGTGCCATGCGGGGGCGCTGGTGGGGGCTTGCCGTCCTTTTGGCGGCGACGAGCCTAGCCGTTTCTGCAGATTCGACATCGCGCACGAGTTCGACCTCGGACTCCGTGACGATTCCGCTCATCTTGCGCCAACCGGGGTCGAAACCGGCCGACAAGAAACCTGCACCGCCGAAGAAGGAAGAACCGAAGTCACCACAAGACATTTTGGAAGCGCCAGCGCCGACCCCGGTCGCGATGCAGTCGACCGATGTTGCGCCCAACGTGCCATTGCTTGAGCCGCCGCCGGCGCCGACGCTCGACCCCACGCTCCCCACGGCACCCGAGCTCTTCGTGCCCGATCTGATGGACCCGCTTCCGCCGCCGAAAGTGGCGGTGTCCCAAAGCAAAGCCGAACCGGCCGCTCCGAAACAGCAACCCAAGCCG
Source organism: uncultured Flavobacteriaceae bacterium (assembly GCA_964647355.1). Taxonomy (GTDB): domain Bacteria; phylum Pseudomonadota; class Alphaproteobacteria; order Micropepsales; family Micropepsaceae; genus SZUA-430. The sequence continues at coordinate 20,613 of CAZYGK010000042.1, forward strand.
AAGCTGACACCGGCATTACCGTCGACGTTTTTGCCGGCTGAACAAAAACTGCCTCCGCCCATGCCGCGAGAAAAGCCGCGTTCGGCGGTGATGCAGCCGGTCGAAGATGTGACGCCTGCGACCCTGCGCAAAGCCAAGCTAAGGCCCGCAACACCCGAGGAAGAGATCGCGATGCCGCGCGCCGCGGAAATGCAGCCGGTCGAAGACGCCAAGCCCAGCTTGCTTCGCGCCACCCCCGATGGCAAGCCGCCCTCGTTCCGATGCCGTGTGCGCGACGTCACGGCGTTCCACGACCGCACGCAAGTGCGCTGCCACAACAAGGTCGAAGGCAAAGTCGGCGACTTCGCCGTCGACACGAACCAGCCCGTCGCCGAAACTGTCGTGACCAAGGCGCTGGCCGCGATGAAGACCGGCAAACCCATCACCGTCACCTTCGCCCCCGAGAGCGATCTCAACCCCTCGAACTGCGCGCCGAACGACTGCCGCCGCCTGATCGACATCGAGAATTAGCGGATCGGAGACGCAGCACGAGCCTCAGAAATCGCTTACGATGCCCTTGCGTTCCCAGTCGCCATAGCGCGTCGGCTCCGGACCCTTAGGCCCACCCAGTTCCTTGGGCCGGTCTTGTGCGTTTTTCGCTTCCTGAGCGCGCCGCGCCTCGGCTTCCGCAAGCGCGCGTTGTGCGGCGGCGGCGATCCGTTCGGCGATTTCTTGCTCGGTCGACATGACGAAGAAGGATAGGGCCAACCGCGTGCGGCGGCAATGTGCGTTAACTCGGCCAAAACGCGCTTTGTCGCGCGCCAATTCCATCGTCCTCGCTTATGCTGCGCACAAGCTTGTGGGGGGCTCGATGTTGAAGCGCATTGGTCTGCTGGCGCTGTTGTTGCCGGTTCTTGCCGTTGCCGCGCACGCGGCCGCGTTCGATCCTAACGCCGCAACGGAAGCCTACCTCGCAACGATTACCGGCGAGGCGAAGGCGAAATCCGATGCCTATTTCGAAGGCGGCTACTGGCTGATCCTCTACGATGCGGCGATTTCGGTCGGCATAGCACTGCTCTTGCTCTTCACCCGCGTCGCTGCAGGGCTTCGCAGCCTCGCGGAATATCTCCCTTGGCGCTGGTTGCAGACATTCGTCTTCTTCGCGCTCTTCATCGCGCTCACGACGGCCCTGACGTTTCCTTATACGATGTATGTCGGCTTCACGCGCGAGCACGAGTTCGGCCTTTCGAACCAATCCTACGACGAGTGGTTCGGCGAATACCTGACAGGCGGCGCGGTCGGCCTAGTCATGGGCGGCATCTTCCTGACGATCCTCTATGCCATCATCCGCCGCGCGCCGAACACGTGGTGGCTCTGGGGTGCCGGCGCGACCTCCGCGTTCTTCGCGTTCTCGGCCTTGATCGGCCCCGTCTTCATTTCGCCGCTCTTCAACGAGTACAAGCCCATGCGCGACGGCGAGCTAAAGCAGGAGATCCTGTCGCTTGCCCGCGCGAACGGCATCCCCGTCAACGACGTGTTCGAGGTCGACGCCTCCAAGCAATCGAAGCGCATCAGTGCGAACGTGCAAGGCTTCCTCGGCACCACGCGCATCTCGCTCAACGACAATCTGTTGAACCGCTCGACGCCTGCCGAAGTGCGCGCCGTCATGGCTCATGAAATGGGCCACTACGTGCTGGGCCACATCAACGAGATGCTTGCCTATGCGGCGATTCTCTCGCTCATCGCCTTCGCGATCGCGCATTTCGGTTTCCACGCGCTGACCGGCGTGTTCGGCGGTGTATGGGGTATCCGCGACATCGCGGACCCGGCGGGCTTTGCGGTGATCTCAATGCTGCTCTCGATCATCGGCTTCATCGGCACGCCGATCACAAACACGATGATCCGCACGAACGAAGCCGAAGCCGACATCTACGGCCTGAACGCGGCCCGCGAGCCGGACGGCTTCGCCACGATCGCGTTGAAGCTCGCCGAGTACCGCAAGCTCGATCCCACGAAGTGGGAGGAGTTCGTCTTCTACGATCACCCGTCGGGCCGTTCGCGAGTGTCGATGGCGATGCACTGGAAGGCTGAGAACTTATCCGCCGCGCAGCAAGAGCAGCCGCCCGCACCGCCCGCGGCGGCCGAGCCGGATGCCGCCGATTCCGCGGCAGCGTCGGGCTCTGCACAGCCTGCACGCTAGCGTGGCTTGAAGCCCTCATCCGGCGCGCCTAATTCTGCGCGTCGGCAATGTATGAAGGGGCCTGACGATGAAGTGGATGAAACCCGCGCTGTTTGCAGCGCTTGGCGGCGCTATGCTCGCGCAAGCTCAAGCGGGAGACGCGCTGCGCTACGTCGCGCTCGTCGACGGCGGCAAGAAAGCGGGCCACCAAATCGTCGAGCACGGCGACGACGGCGTCATCCGCGTCGACTACATCTTCAAGGACAACGGCCGCGGGCCCGAGCTGAAGGAAGAATACGCGCTCGCTCCCGACGGAACCTACGCACGCTATGCAGTAAAGGGTGCAACGACATTTGGCGCGCCCGTCGACGAGTCCTTCCGCCGCGATGGCGACAAGGCGACATGGAAGTCGACGTCCGACGAAGGTGAGCTCACCGCGCCAAGCGCGCTCTACGTACCTTTGGGCGGCACACCGGCAGGCTATTCCGTCATCCTCGCCGCCGCAGCCAAGCGCAACGATGGCAAGCTGCCGTTGATCCCCGGTGGTACGATCAGCATCCGCAAAGTCGCGGACGCCACGGTCGCGCGGGGGCGCGAGCGTCGCAAGCTCGCGCTGATGGCGATGACGGGCGTTGGGCTTTCGCCGGCATTCGTCTGGGCGACGACAGACGCAAAACCGCGACTGTTCGCCTACATCGAGTCGGGCTGGATGCAGCTGATCGAGGAAGGCTGGGAGGCAAACGCCAACGCGCTCGAAGCGCGTCAGAAGCTGGCCGAGGCGAGCGTCCTCGTGGCGATCCAACGTCGCCTCGCGCACCCGCTGCGGGGCACGACGCTGATCCGCAACGTGCGCGTTTTCGACAGCAAAAAGGCCGAACTCGGCCGTGCGTCCGATGTCTTGCTTCGTGGCGGTCGCATCGTCTCGATCGCGCCTGCATCGCGGCGCCGCGTCAAAGCACGTCACGTCGTCGACGGTGGCGGTCGGGTGCTGCTGCCAGGCCTCTTCGACATGCACGCCCACATCGGCCAGTGGGAAGGCGGCCTGAACATCGCAGCAGGGGTAACCACCGTCCGCGATATGGGCAATGACAACGCGATGCTCCTGCAGCTCATGGCTCACGAACGAACAGGCAGTCGAATGATGCCTCGCATCGTTGCCGCGGGCTACATCGAGGGCAAAAGCGATATGTCTTCCGCCGGCGGCTTCGTCATCTCGACGTTGGCCGAAGCGAAGAAGGCCGTGGATTGGTACGCCAAGCGCGGCTTCCCGCAGATCAAAATCTACAATTCCTTCCCAAAGGCGCACGTGCGGGCCATCGCCGCCTACGCGCACGCGAAGGGCTTGCGCGTGAGCGGTCACGTCCCCGCCTTCATGCGCGCGCAGGAAGTGGTCGACCAAGGTTACGACGAGATCCAGCACATAAATCAGGTGCTGCTAAATTTCTTCGTCACCGAGAAGACGGACACGCGTACGCTCGAACGCTTCTATCTGCCGGCTGAGAAGACGGCTGCGCTCGACTTAAACAGCAAGCCCGTTCAGGACTTCGTCGCCCAGCTCGCCGCCAAGCGAATCGTGATCGACCCGACGCTCACTGCGTTCGACTTCTTGCGTCAACGCGCGGGCGCGACCGCGCAAACGCTTGCGGCAGTCGCCGATCACCTGCCGCCCGACATTCAGCGCGGCCTGCGCGTTGGCGAAATGAACATCCCGGACGACGCGACCGCTGCGCGGTACGAAAAGTCGTACCAAAAAATGGTCGAGTTCGTCGGCCGTCTCTACAAAGCAGGCATTCCGCTCGTCGCGGGGACCGATGACGTGCCGGGCTTTACCCTGCACCGCGAGCTCGAACTCTACGTCCAAGCGGGCCTAACGCCGTCGCAAGCCATCCAGATCGCGACACTGAACGGCGCCCGCTACGCGGGTGTCCTCAAGGATCGCGGGACCATCGAACGCGGCAAACGCGCCGACGTCGTCCTTTACGAAGGTGACCCGACGGCGGATATCGCGGACATCCGCAAACCCGCGCTCGTCATCAAGGGGACGACCGCATACTACCCCAGCGAAATCTACAAAGAGCTCGGCATCCGGCCCTTTGTGGCACCCGTTAAGGTCACCCGAAACCGGAGATAGAGCCTGCGCCATAGAGTTCCTTGATGTAGGCGCCATCCGCACCTAAATCTTGGGGCCATGACGCTACTGCAAGGCTCGCCTCGATGAACTGGATGAAGACTGGGATTTTGCTCGCTGCGATGACGGCATTGTTCGTCTTCGTCGGCGGCTATATCGGCGGCCAAACCGGCATGGTGATCGCGTTTCTGGTAGCTGCGGGCATGAACGCGTTCGCCTACTGGAACTCCGACAAGATGGTCTTGAGCATGTACGGCGCTCAAGAAATCACCGAGGCGCAGGACCCCGACCTCTTCGGCATGGTGCGCGAACTCGCGCGTCGCGCGCAGATCCCGATGCCGAAGGTCTACATCATGCAGAACGAGCAGCCGAACGCGTTCGCGACCGGCCGCGATCCCGCGCACGGCGCTGTCGCAGTGACGACCGGCATCATGCAACGCCTCTCGCGTGAGGAACTCGCAGGCGTCATCGCGCACGAACTCGCGCACATCAAGAACCGCGACACGCTCACCATGACGGTGACGGCGACGATTGCGGGCGCGATCTCGATGCTCGCGAACTTCGCGATGTTCTTCCGCTCGGGCGACGACCGCAACGGCGGTTGGGGCAACCTTATCGGCTCGCTCGCGATCATGATCTTGGCGCCGCTCGCGGCCTCCCTCGTGCAAATGGCGATCAGCCGCTCGCGCGAGTACGAAGCCGACCGCGTCGGCGCCGAAATCGCCGGTCAACCCTTGTGGCTCGCCTCCGCGCTTGAACGCATCCAGTCCGGCGCCCAACGTGTCGTCAACGTAGACGCCGAACGCAATCCGGCGACTGCGCATCTCTTCATCATCAACCCGCTGGCGGGGCAGGGGATGGACAGCCTGTTCTCGACCCATCCGTCGACAGCGAACCGCGTCGCTAAACTTCAGGAAATGGCGCAGGGCATGTACGGCGCCGCACAAGAGGCGCCACGCCGCGGACCCTGGGGTTGAGGCCGCGTCCAAAGCCTGACGCGCAAGGCATCGGAGCCCGCGCAGCTGCACTCGCCGCGCTCCAAGCCGTCTTCTTCAGCGAGCGTCCGCTAACCGAAGCGCTCGACGTGTCGCTCAGCAAAGCTAAGCTCGAACCCCGCGACGCCGCCTTTGCGCGCGCCATCGTGATGATGACGCTGCGCCGCTTGGGCGAGATCGATCACGTGATCGCAAACTTCCTGCGCGAGCCGCTGCCAGTGCGCTCCGGCCCAGCCGAATTGATCCTGCGCCTGTGCGCCGCCGAACTACTGTTCCTCGACGTCGCCCCGCACGCGGCCGTCAGCTCGGCCGTAGCTCTCGCCGACAAAGACCACCGCGCGCGCCACTTCAAAGGCCTGATCAACGCCGTCGCCCGCCGCATCTCGGGCGAAGGCAAAGCGATGCTCCCGACGCTCGATTCCGAACGCCTGAACACACCGCCGTGGGCCTGGGACAACTGGGTCGCCGCCTACGGCGAAGACACCGCGCGCGCGATCGCAAAGGCCCACAGCATCGAACCGCCGCTCGACATCAGCGTGAAGGGCGACGCGAAGGCGTGGGCGGAAAAGCTGGAAGCAACACTGCTCCCCACCGGCACGCTCCGCCGCACGGCGGGCGGTCGCATCGAAGACTTGCCCGGCTACGCCGAAGGCGCCTGGTGGATCCAAGACGCCGCCGCGGCGATCCCGGCACAGTTGCTCGGCCCGATCAAAGGCAAGACCGTCATCGACCTCTGCGCAGCCCCCGGCGGCAAGACCGCGCAACTGGCAGCCGCCGGCGCGAACGTGATCGCCGTCGACCTCGCCTTCGAACGCATGAAGCGCGTGACGGCGAACCTCACCCGCCTAAACCTAAAAGCGAAAATCGAAGTCGGCGACGCCCACACCTGGCGCCCGAAGGAACCGGCCGACGCCGTCCTGCTCGATGCGCCCTGCACGGCAACCGGCACGGTACGCCGCCACCCCGACGTCCTCTGGCGCAAAGACCTTTCCGATGTCATGGCGCAAGCTGCCGTCCAACACCGCCTGCTTGCGGCCGCCGCAGAGATGATCAAGCCCGGCGGCACGCTCGTCTACTGCGTCTGCTCGCTGGCCCGCGAAGAAGGCGAAGACATCGTCGAGGCCTTCCTCCGCATGCGCCCAGACT